>NZ_JADPUN010000309.1 GCF_015690345.1 Plantactinospora alkalitolerans
GGCTCCCACACCCCGCCCGACGCCCGGCCCACGACCGCGCCGCCGACGGCGCCGCGCGGCACGCCCGGACCGGGCGCCACCTCCCCGGGGCACGGCAACGAGGACCTGACCCCGGAGTACGGGCCACCCCAGCTACCGGCGGAACAGGGCGGGCCGTCCGGCGCCCGGCTGACCACCGGCTCCCCGTACGTGGCGCTCACCTTCGACGACGGACCGGACCCCCGCTACACGCCACAGGCCCTGGCCATCCTGCGCGAGTACCAGGTCAAGGCCACCTTCTGCCTGGTCGGCGGCAACGCGCAGGCGTACCCGCAGTTGGTCCGGGCCATCGTCGCCGAGGGACACACCCTGTGCAACCACTCCTGGGCGCACGACGTCGGCCTCGGCGGCCGATCGACCACCGCCATCCTGACCGACCTCACCCGGACCAACGAGGCGATCCGGGCGGCCGTTCCCGGTGCCCGGATCGCCTACTTCCGCCAGCCCGGCGGCAACTGGACCCCGTCGGTGGTCGCGGCGGCCCGGAACCTGGGCATGACCTCGCTGCACTGGACGGTGGATCCACGGGACTGGACCCGGCCCGGCGCCGGGAGCATCGTGGCGACGGTTACCGGCAACGCCTTCCCCGGCGCGATCGTGCTGATGCATGACGCCGGCGGCAACCGGCAGGGCACGATGAACGCGCTGTACCCGATACTCGTCAACCTGAGCCGCCGCTTCGGGCTCGTCGCCCTGCCCAGCGGACCGCCGGCGGACGGAACGCCGGACAACGGCACGCCGTCGGCCGACGCGGCACCGGGCGACCCCCGGCCGCCGGGCACCGCCACCCCGCCCGGGCCGTCGGCCGTACCCCCGTCGCGGCTCCCGACCCCGTTCTGAGCGGTCCGGCCGGAGGTCGTCCGGATTCCGGGTCTACGGTTGGGCGGTGACCAGGGCAAGGACGACCGACCACCGGGTGACGCGACTCGAACGACCCTCCCCGGACGACGTCGAGGCCGTGCTCGCGCTCGCCACCGTCGCGGGCGCCGCCGACGGGACCGAGTCGCTCTCCGAGGACGCCGCGTTGCGGCTCCGGAACGCCGAGCCCGGCACGGTCACCCACCTGACGCTGCGGCAATCCGACGGGCTCCTGTTCGGGTACGCCCAGTTGGAGTTCCGGAACGACGGTGGCGGGGTCGGCGCCGAACTCGTCGTACATCCGATGCACCGCCGGCAGGGGTTGGGCCGGCTCCTGGTCGAGGCGACGGTCGCCGAGGCGGCCGGCGACGCCCGGCCCGCCACGTCCGGCGGTACGTCGACGGGCGCCGGAGACCTGCTGGTCTGGGCGCACAGCGATCACCCGTCCGCCGCCGCGCTCGCTCTCGACCTGGGGTTCGACCGGGCCCGGGTGCTGTGGCAACTGCGCCGGTCGCTGCGGGACCCGTTGCCCGAACCCGAACTGCCCGACGGGGTGTCGATCCGGGCGTTCCGGCCCGGCGAGGACGACGAGGCGTGGCTGGCCGTCAACCGGCGAGCCTTCGCCGACCATCCCGAGCAGGGCCGGTGGACCCTGGCCGACCTGCGGCTCCGGCTCGCCGAGCCCTGGTTCGACCGGAACGGGTTCCTGCTCGCCGTCGAGGACTCGACCGGGCGGATCGTCGGGTTCCACTGGACCAAGGTGCACGGCGCGGTCGGCCGGTCCCCGGCGATCGGTGAGGTGTACGTGCTGGGCGTCGATCCCACCGCGCACCGGGGCGGACTGGGCCGGGCGCTCAGCCTCGCCGGCCTGCACCACCTGCGGAACCAGGGGCTGACCCGGGTGATGCTGTACGTCGACGAGTCGAACGAGCGGGCGATGGCGCTCTACATCCGGCTCGGCTTCGCGAACTGGCTGCGACACGTGCAGTACCGTCGACCGGCCACGGCCGCCGAATAGCCCGCTCGAGCCCCCGTCGAGCAGCCCACTCGGACCCGTCGAGCAGCCCGCTCGATCACCGTCCGGCGAGGCCCGCCGGCGCGGAGAACACGGCTCCGTACGTGGTGATGAACCGGTGCCAACAGCACTTCATGCCGCACCAGTCCCACGGTTCACGGAACGGACATCTCGCCCTCAGGATCCGGTCATCCAGCCGGCTATCCCTGTTCACCCTGCGTTCACTCACGACCGGCGAACCGGCTACCTGGCGCTCCTAACTTTTCCCTTAGTAACCCGGCCACCAGCCGGCTCCCGGGGCAGCGCCCCGGGGTAGCTCTCGTACAAGGTGAAGGGAACCTTTCAGGTGAAGCTCCAGCGGCACGGCACCATTGCCTGCCTCGCTCTGGCCACGGCACTGGCAGTCAGCGCGTGCGGCTCGGACAATAACGAGCCCACCGAGCCTGCGGCCGCCGGCTCCTCCGCAGCGGCCGACTGCGCCACGGGCACCATCAACGCCCAGGGTTCGTCGGCGCAGAAGAACGCGGTCGACGAGTGGCGTAAGGCTTACCAGCAGAAGTGTGCTGGCTCGACCATCAACTACGAGCCGAGCGGCTCCGGTGCGGGCATCCAGGCCTTCATCGCCGGCACCGCCGACTTCGCCGGCTCCGACTCGGCGCTCAAGCCGGAAGAGCAGCCGAAGGCCGACGCGAAGTGCGTCGGTGGCAAGGCGATCCACCTGCCGATGGTGATCGGCCCGGTCGCGGTCGTCTACAACGTCAGCGGCCTGGACAACCTCCAGCTCAAGCCGGCCACCGTCGCCAAGATCTTCGCGGGCAAGGTCACCAAGTGGGACGCGGCCGAGATCAAGGCCGACAACCCGGGTGCCAAGCTCCCGTCGACCACGATCCAGACCGTGCACCGCTCCGACGAGTCGGGCACCACGGACAACTTCACCGACTTCCTCGGCAAGACCGCCGAGGCCGACTGGACCTTCGGCAAGGGCAAGGCGTGGAAGGCTCCGGGCGGCACCGGTGCGGCCAAGTCGGACGGCGTGGCCAGCGCGGTCAAGCAGGCTGACGGCAGCATCAGCTACGTCGAGATGTCGTACGCCGAGAACGGCGGCCTGAAGATGGCCAAGATCGGCAACGGGGCGGGCGAGTACGCCACGCTGACCGCCGAGTCGGCCGCCAAGACCATCGCCGGCGCCAAGGTGACCGGCGAGGGCGACGACCTGAAGATGTCGATCGACTTCAACACCAAGGAGGCCGGGGCGTACCCGATCGTCCTGGTGACCTACGAGATCGTCTGCGACAAGGGCCTCGCCGCCGACAAGCTGGCGCTGGTCAAGGGCTTCCTCAGCTACGCCGCCAGCACCGAGGGGCAGGCCGAACTGACCGAGCTGGGCTACGCCCCGCTGCCGGAGAGCGTCCGCACCAAGGTCGAGAGCACGGTCAAGGCGCTCGCCTGAACCACCGCTGGATCCCCCTCATAACTTCGTCAATCGGAGCGAGCGAGCAGATGGGCGACACCCCAGACGGCTCGGCCAACGCCGGCACCGGCGGCCCGGGCGTGACCACCAGTCACGCCCGGGTCGCCGGTGCCGCGCTGTCGGTCGACGTGCCAGGAACACCCGCGCACCGCGCTCCGAACGGAGCCGGGGGCCGGGGCGGCGACAGCGGCACCGGCCATGGACCGGGGGGCGGCGGCGCGCTGCCCCGGCGCCGCGCCTTCGGCGCGGACCGCGTCTTCCAGGGCCTCACCATGGCCGCCGGCACGATGGTGCTGGTCATCATCGTGGCGATCGCGATCTTCCTGATCGCCAAGGCCGTTCCGGCGTTGAACGCCAACACCGCCAACTTCTTCACCTTCGAGGGCTGGTTCCCGAACGAGTCGTCGCCGAGGTTCGGCATCGGGGCGCTGGCCTTCGGCACCCTCCTCACCTCGATCCTGGCGCTGCTGCTGGCCGTACCGGTCGCGCTGGGCATCGCCCTCTACCTGTCCCACTACGCGCCCCGCCGGATCGGCACCGCCCTGGGCTTCCTGATCGACCTGTTGGCCGCGGTGCCGAGCGTCGTGTTCGGGCTCTGGGGCCGGGACTTCTTCTACGGCCCGGTCCGGGACCTGTCGGTCTGGCTGAACAAGTACTTCAGCTGGATCCCGATCTTCGGCGGCGACGGTCCGTTCGGTAAGTCGATCCTGCTCGGCTCGCTGGTGCTGGCGATCATGGTGCTGCCGATCATCACCTCGCTCTCCCGCGAGGTGTTCCGGCAGACCCCGACCGCCAACGAGGAGGCCGCCCTCGCCCTCGGCGCCACCAAGTGGGAGATGATCCGCACGGCGGTCCTGCCGTACGGACGACCCGGCGTCATCGGCGCCACGATGCTCGGCCTCGGCCGCGCGCTCGGCGAGACCATCGCCCTGGCGATGACCCTCGGAATCGTCTCCAACATCTCGTTCAACATCATCGAAAACGGCGGGAACACCGTCGCCGCCAACATCGCGAACGCGTTCGGCGAGGCCAACGACGTCGGTCGGGGCGCGCTCATCGCCTCCGGCCTGGTCCTCTTCTCCATCACGCTGATCGTCAACATCACCGCGCGGGCGATCATCTACCGGCGCCGGGAGTTCACGGAGTCTGCCGCATGAGCACACTGACCACCGCACCTGGAGCCGCGGCACCCGGTCAGCGTCCGCAACTGCGGACCCGCCGGCTGCCGACGCTGGCCGCCCTCGGCATCGCGGTGGCGGCCGTCGTGCTGTCCGCCGCACTCGTCTACGGCACCGGCATCGGCGGCACCGCCCTGGTGGTGGCCCTCGCCGTGGTCCTCTACCTGGCCGGGCTCTACCTGGCCAGCAACGTCGTGGAGGGCCGCCGGCAGGCGCGCAACCGCACCTGGAGCGCACTGATCCACTCCGCCTTCGTCCTGGCGCTGCTTCCGCTGGTCTCGGTCACCTGGACGCTGGTCAGCAAGGGCGCCGAGCGGCTGGACGGAAACTTCTTCCAGACCTCGATGAACAACATCGGGGCGCGGGACCCGAACGGTGGCGCCTACCACGCGATCGTCGGCACGCTGGAGCAGGTCGGCGTCGCCACCCTGATCACCGTGCCGCTCGGCGTGCTCTGCGCCATCTACATCGTCGAGTACGGGCGGGGCCGCTTCGCCTTCACGATCCGGTTCTTCGTCGACGTGATGACCGGTATCCCGTCCATCGTGGCCGGCCTGTTCGTACTGGCCTTCTGGATCCTGATCATCTCGCCGATCTTCAACAACGGCCGCCCCGGCTACTCGGGCTTCGCCGCCTCGCTCGCGCTGAGCGTGCTGATGCTGCCCACCATCGTCCGGTCCACCGAGGAGATGCTCCGGCTGGTGCCGGCGCCGTTGCGCGAGGGGTCGTACGCCCTCGGCATCCCGAAGTGGAAGACCATCCTGCGGATCGTCCTTCCCACCGCCCTGCCCGGCATCGTCACCGGCGTCATGCTGGCGGTCGCCCGGGCCGCCGGCGAGACGGCGCCGGTCCTGCTGGTGGCGGGCGGCGGTGCGGCGATCAACTTCAACCCGTTCGAGAACAACCAGTCATCGCTGGCGCTCTACGTCTACCAGCAGGCCGGGGACGCCTCCCGGTACGCGCCGGCCCGGGCCTGGGCAGCGGCGCTCACCCTGGTCGCCCTCGTCCTGATCCTGACGATCGCGGCGAAACTGCTAGCCCGTCGCAACCGGTTCGGCCGCTAACAAAGGATGACCACCATGGCCAAGCGCATCGAAGCGATGAACGTCACCGCGTACTACGGCTCGTTCAAGGCGATCGAGGACATCAACCTCACCGTCGAGCCGAAGACCGTCACCGCCCTCATCGGCCCGTCCGGTTGCGGCAAGTCGACCTTCCTCCGTTCCATCAACCGGATGCACGAGGTGCTGCCGGGTGCCCGGGTCAACGGCAGGCTGACCATCGACGACGAGGACATCTACGACCGGGACGTGGACGTGACCGCGGTCCGCCGGATGATCGGCATGGTCTTCCAGCGTCCCAACCCGTTCCCCACCATGTCGATCTTCGACAACGTCGTCGCGGGGCTGCGGCTGAACGGCGTACGCCGCAAGTCGGTGCTGGAGGAGGCCGCCGAGCGCGCGCTGAAGTCGGCCAACCTCTGGGACGAGGTCAAGGACCGGCTCGGCAAGCCCGGCGCGGGGCTCTCCGGCGGCCAGCAGCAGCGGCTCTGCATCGCCCGGACCATCGCGGTCGAGCCGCAGGTGGTACTGATGGACGAGCCGTGCTCGGCGCTGGACCCGATCTCCACGCTCGCCATCGAAGACCTGATGTTCAAGCTCAAGGACCGCTACACGATCATCATCGTGACGCACAACATGCAGCAGGCGGCCCGGGTCTCCGACCGTACGGCCTTCTTCTCGATCGAGCGGACCGGCGACCCGGGCCGGCTCATCGAGTACGACGACACCCAGAAGATCTTCAGCAACCCGAGCGTGAAGAAGACCGAGGACTACATCACCGGCCGCTTCGGCTGAGCCGCCCACGCCCCGGCGAGGCATCACGGTTCTTGGCGGGCCGGGGCGAATCGCGTACCCGGACTCGCCGAGGACCACCGCGGACCGCGTCGCGGAAGCGGTCGACAGGCGGGTCCGACCCCGCCATGCTCACAGTCAGTCGAGCACGAAGCGGGCGCTGCCGTCCGGAGCCAGTTCGACGCGGGGCATGATCGGCCGGGCCGGGTCACGCCCGGCGGCGGCGGCCGGCAACGCGGCCAGGTCCGGGCAGGCTCCGACCTCGGCCAGGGTGATCACGGTGGGCGGCAGCATGGCGATCCCGCCCGCCTCCGCCCGCGCCAACGCGTCCGCCGGGCGGATCCACATCGTGTGATCGGCCTCTCCGGAGACGTCCCGGGGCCGCTGACCCGCCGGCAGCAGCGCGACGAAGAAGTACGTGTCGAACCGGCGCGGCTCGAACTCCGGCGTGACCCAACGGCTCCACGGCAGCAGCAGATCGGACCGGAGGGCCAGTCGACAGTCCCGGAGCAGGTCGGCGAAGCCGGTACGCCGGGTCACCAGCGCCTGCCGGGCCACCTCCCACTCGTCGCCGCTGACGTCGCCGACCACGGCCTCCGGATGCGGCCCGGCGAGCAGCACGCCCGCCTCCTCGAAGACCTCCCGGGCGGCCGCGCACACCACCGCCTGCGCCTGACCCGCCGGCAGCCCCAGCCGCTTCCCCCACTGCGCCGGCTCCGGCCCCGACAGGTCCAGTCGGATCTGCGAGTCGCCGGGGTCGACACTGCCGCCGGGGAAGGCGTACATCCCACCGAAGGTCATGGTGGCGGCGCGGCGGAGAACGTACACCTCGAAGCCCTCCCGTCCGGACTGGTCCGGACGGAGCAGCAGCACGGTCGCCGCCGGCCGCGCCGGGACGGGAACCGCGCCCTCGGCGTAGAACCGGCGGGCGTGCTCGATGATCGACTCCGGGGCGGCGAAGGACGGCATGTTGCGAGGGTAGCCAGGCCATCGACACCGGTGGCGCCCGCCCGGACGGCCGCCATCCTGCCTGGCAGGGGAGTCGCGGGCCGCCGGATCCGCTCGGCTACCGTGCCGGCATGACTCGTTGGGGCATCCTGGCCACCGGTGACATCGCCGCCACCTTCGTCGAAGACCTCCGGCTGCTACCGGACGCCGAGGTCGTCGCGGTCGGCTCACGGACACCGGAGACCGCCCGCATCTTCGCCGACCGGCACGGCGTGCCCCGGGCGTACGGGTCGTGGCAGGAGTTCGCCGCCGACGACGACATCGACGTGGTGTACGTCGCCACCCCGCACGCCGCGCACTTCGACGCGACGATGACCTGCCTGTCGGCCGGCAGGGCGGTGCTCTGCGAGAAGCCGATCACCCTGGACCGGGCGAGCAGCCAGCAACTCGTCGACACCGCCCGCACGAGCAACGTCTTCCTGATGGAGGCGATGTGGATGCGGTGCAATCCCGTCGTACTCCGGATTCTGGAACTGATCGCCGACGGCGCGATCGGCGAGGTGACCGGCGTGCAGGCGGACTTCGGGGTCGGCGGGCCGTTCCCGCCCGAGCACCGGATGCGGGCCCGCGCCCTCGGCGGCGGCGCCCTGTTGGATCTCGGGGTGTACCCGATCAGTCTGGCGCACCTGCTGCTCGGCCTGCCGGACCAGGTCCGCGCCTGGGCGAAGATCAGCCCGGAGGGCGTGGACGAGAACACCGGGATCGTCTTCGGCTACGACTCGGGCGCGGTCGCCACCCTCGGCTGCGGCATGATCGGCGCGACTCCGGTAACGGCGAGCATCACCGGCCGCACCGGCCGCATCGAGCTGGCCCCGCCGTTCTACCGCCCGACCCGGGTCACCCTGCACCGCGCGGGCGTCGCCCCGGAACTCCTCCCCATCGACCTCACCGGCTCCGGCTACCAGCACGAGGCGGCCGAGGTGCAGCGCTGCCTGCGTGCCGGCCTCCTCGAAAGCCCCCTGGTCCCGCACGCCGTCACCCTCGAGGTGATGGGCCTGCTCGACGACATCCGCCAGCAGATCGGCGTGCACTACCTGTAAGGAAGGGCCCCTTCTTATCGTTTTTTGTTGTAGAAGGGGCCCTTCCTAACGCCTCAGAACAGTGGGCGCACCAGGAAGAACATCAGGGCGCCGATGGAGCCGGCGGCGGGAAAGGTCAGGACCCAGGCGCCGACGATGTTTCCGGCCACGCCCCACCGGACGGCGGAGAGCCGCTTGGTGGCGCCGACGCCCATGATGGCCGAGGTGATGGTGTGGGTGGTGGAGATCGGCGCGCCCAGCACCAGCGCGTTGAAGTAGAGCACTCCGCTGGCCACCGTCTCGGCCGCGAAGCCCTCCGGCGGGCGCAGGTCGATGATCTTTCGACCGAGGGTACGGATGATCCGCCAGCCACCCGCGTACGTGCCCAGGGCCAGCACGGTCGCCGAGGTCCAGAACGCCCACTCCGGGATCGTCTCGGCGCTGTTCTGGTGGCCGCCGACGAAGAGGGCGAGCACCACGATGCCGATGGTCTTCGCGGCGTCCTGCATGCCGTGCCCGATCGACATCGCCGCCGCCGAGGCGGTCTGGGCCCACCGGAAGCCCCGGTTCAGCCTGCCGGGCTGTCCGTTCCGGAAGATCCACTGAACCGCGATCATGACGATGTAGCCGAGCAGGAAGCCGACCACCGGAGAGATCACCATCGGCAGCACGACGCTCTCCGCGATCCCGCCCCAGAGCACCGTGCCGGAGGCGGCGAGCGTCGACCCGACGAGCCCACCGATCAGCGCGTGCGTGGACGACGAGGGCAGGCCGAAGTACCAGGTGATCAGGTTCCAGGCGATGGCGCCGATCACACCGGCGAAGACGATGCCGAGACCGGAGACGCCGGCAGGTAGGGCGACCAGCCCGCTGCCGACCGTCTTGGCGACGTCGGCGCCGAAGTGCGCGCCGATGAAGTTGCCGATGGCAGCCATGCCGAGCGCGACCCGTGGGGTGAGCGCCCGGGTGGAGATGCTGGTGGCGATCGCGTTCGCGGCGTCGTGGAACCCGTTGGTGTAGTCGAAGACGAGCGCGACGGCGATCACCGCCAGTACGGCGATGAGTTCGGGATCCACCGGTCAGCTTTCCTTGACCGCGATGGTCTCGACGGTGTTCGCCACGTGCTCGAAGGCGTCACAGGCCGCCTCCAGCTCGTCGGCGACCTCCTTCATCTTCAGCACGGTCAGCGCGTCGTACTCGCCGGAGAAGAGGCGGACCAGCAACATCCGGTACGCCTGGTCGCCGTCGTTCTCGAGCCGGTTGCACTCGATCCAGTAGTCCTCGAGATCCTTCATCGACTTGAGTCGGGGCATCGCGTCGGCGGTGAGCTTCGCCTGCTGGTCCAGGACGTTCACCAGCTCGTGCATCTCCCGGGGCAGCGACGGCAGCTTGGTCAACCCGTACAGGTAGAGCAGGTTGCCCACGGCCTCCAGGTGGTCCATCACGTCGTCGAGCAGCGAACCCAGCCGGTAGATGTCCTCCCGGTCGAAGGGCGTGACGAACGTCGAGTTGATCTTCTTGTACAGATCATGGGTGATCTGGTCGCTGTCATGCTCGACCTCGGTGAGTCGCTCACTGACCGACTGCACGTCGACCCCGGGCAGCGCGAGTTCGTTGAGCAGTTCGGTGCCGCGCACAAGATTCTGAGCGGCTCTGGTGAACAACTCGTAGAAGGCGCCCTCGGATGGGCGGAGGGAAAACTTCACGGCACAACCTCGTTGCGTCGGCGGACGGGTGGCGGGCCGCAGGAGGCTGCCCCTGGGAGATGCTAGGAAACCTCGGATCGAGATTTTGCCCGGCCCACCCCTGGTCAGAGGTGGTTCATTTGCCATTTACCTGTCGTTCATCTTGACGGTGCCATGCCACTCTCTCGTGCCTGCGCCGGGACCACCACCCGGCGGGGACAAACCGCGTCGCTTGCCCCGAGTAGCGGGAAACCGGTCAACTTGCCGCAATACCCGGAACACCGCACCGGCACACCCGCCGGACGATTCGCTCCCGGCCGACCGGCCCGGCTGAGACACCCGTCACGGCCCGATGCCCGCCGGTACGAGCGAGCCCGAAGCTAACCTCGCAGACATGCGCGAAGCGGACGGGGAGAGACGCGAAGCGAGCGGGGAGAGACGCGAAGCGAGCGGGGAGAGACGCGAAGCGGACGGGGAGACGGCCAGGCGGGACATGGCGAGCGAGTTCGAGGCCGAACGTGACCACCTGATGGCGGTCGCCTACCGGATGCTGGGCAGCCGGACGGAGGCCGAGGACGCGGTCCAGGAGACCTGGTTGCGCTACGCCGCCGCCCTGACCACCCCGCAGGCCCGCGCCGAGGTACGCGACCTGCGGGCCTGGTTGACCACCACCACCGCCCGGATCAGTCTCGACGTGCTGCGCTCGGCCCGGGTGCGCCGGGAGGCGTACCACGGGCAGTGGCTGCCGGAGCCGGTCGTGAGCCGGCTGCCCGGCCCGGCCGGTGCCCTGCCCGGCGGCCCCGACGGCTTCGCGCCGGACCCGGCCGAACGGGCGGCCCACGTCGACCAGGTCGGCATCGCCCTGCTGACCCTGCTGGAACGACTCTCCCCCGAACAGCGGGTCGCGTTCGTCCTGCACGACGTGTTCGCGGTGCCGTTCGCCGAGATCGCGACGGTGCTCGGCACCGCACCAGCCGCGGCCCGGCAACTCGCCTCCCGGGCCCGGCGCGCGGTGGCCGACGGCAGCCCCCGCCGACCCGCCGACCCGGTGGAGCACCAACGTCTGCTCACCGCCTTCCTCGACGCCGCCGAGTCCGGTGAACTGGACCGGCTGCTGGAGGTGCTCGCTCCCGACGTGGTCCTCGTCGGCGACGGCGGCGGCCTGTTCCCGACCTCCCGGCACCCGATCGTCGGCGCCGTCAAGGTCGCCCGGTTCGCGTTGGGGCTGTTCCGGCAGGCGTCGCAGGAGGCCAGGAACCTCCGGATCGTGCCGGTGCTCGTCAACGGCAGCCTCGGCCTCCAGATCGAGGCGGAGTACCGGCCCGGCATGCCGCTGCGCGGCGTCATGTGGTTCGTCGCCGAGCAGGGCCGGCTCACCCGCCTCTACCACCAGGTCAACCCGATGAAACTGGTTCGGGTGCCGCAGCTCGCCCCCGGCGAGCAGTCCTGGCCGATCGGAGCCCCGCGGGCCGGCTAGGCGCTGGCGGGGCTCCGATCGGCCAGGAC
>NZ_JADPUN010000241.1 GCF_015690345.1 Plantactinospora alkalitolerans
CACCGACTCCACCTCGCCAACTCCACCGGTCGAGGCATCCGCGCCGACGGGGTCGACGTTCCTCGACCTCCGACGGCTCCGGCGCCGAGCGACGTCGGCCAGCAGGCGGTCGCGGACCTCCGCCGCCTGCCGGTCAGCCGTCGGCCCGGCCGCGACCGTCTCTACGAGGTAGCGCCGTTTCTTCGAGAACGGATCGAGGCCGTCGTACACCCGGACCCGCAAGGACCCGCTCGGAAGCCGTTCGATCTCACCGCGGGCGCGACGCTTGGCTCCTGGCGGAATCGACATGGAGCAATTCTGGTTGTACTGGCTCCACAATGCTAGCTCCACTGGCTCCACAGCTACGAACGTCCGGTGGCAGCGCATCCCGGCACCACGATCCGGCCCCACTCCAGGTAGCGTGCCGGGCGTGTCGAAGTCCGCCTCACTGGCAATCGCACAGGTCCTGGCCCACTGCGGTGGCGCACCCGGCGAGGCGGTGGAGTACCTGGCCCAGGCGATCGCGCAGGGGCCGGACGATCCCGAGCCGTACAAGCTCCTCTCCGAACTGCGCCGGAAGTCGCCCGAGGAGGTGGCGGAGGCGGTCGCGGCGCCAAGCAGCCTCTGGCAGTTCGTGGTCGACGCGTACCTGAACTTCCTCGACGGTCACCCGGATCAGGCCGCGCTGAGGCTGGGCGCGGTGATCGGTTACCACCCGGACGTCGCCTGGGCGTCCGCACCCTGGTTCGCCGACGAACGATTCCTCGGGGCAGTGACGGCCGCTGGACTCGCCGACGCAACCCTGAACATCACCGACCACGGACCCGAGATGGACAACGACGCGGCGCGGGACCGGATGGGGCCGTGGTTTCGGGCCATCGACGTGGTCTGTGAACGAGAGCCGGTGGCGGAGGCGATGGCCCGGATGGCGATCCTGCTGCGGATCTGCGGACGCACGGATGCGTCGCTGGCCCTGTGCGACCGTGCGGACTCCGTCGACCGGGTGATGTTCACCGAGGTCGTCCGCGCCGGGACATGGCGCCGTCTCGGTGACCGGCGGCAGACGGCCGCGGCGTTCCGGCGGGCGCTGGAGCTGGACCCGACGAACTGGTCGCTCTACCTCGATCTCGCCGATCTGGCGGCGGAGGACGGCGACTTCGCCGAGGCCGCCGACCTGGTACGCCAGGGCCTTGAGCATGAGCCGGAGGAGATCACACTACGGGCGGCAGGCGCCGCCTACCGGGCCCGCGCCGAGGGCTCGGTCACCGACCTGGACCTGCTGCTGGAGCTGGCGCCGGAGGTTCCCCACGCGGGCTACCGGGACGGGCTGATCGAACACGCCATCGGTGCCCGGGATTTCCCGGCCGACCGGATAGCGGCAGCCCGCCGGGTCCAGGACGGCGACTGACCCGGGGGAGTCGGGCCCGGGGGAGTCAGGCCCGGGGGAGTCAGGCCCGGGGTTCGAGGACCCCGAGGCCACTGACGTCCACCACCGGACCGTTCTCCCGCATCCGCTCGGCGACCTGGTGCCACCGGCCGGCCTGCCGGGTACAGATCCCCAGGGTCTCGTCACCACGCAGCGGCTCACCCCGGTAGTCCATTCCGGCCAGTCGGCGGCGGGCCCGCAGGCTGCCGTTCCCGGCGTGTTCGGCGACGGTCTGGTAGATCGCGTTGAGCTTCCGGTCGACCAGGGCGATGTTGAGCCGGGCCAGGCGTTCGACGTTCTCCTCGGGTCGGGTGCCGTCGCTGACCAACCGGTTGGCACCGGACAGCACCAGATCGTCGAAGCGCGGGATCTCCGGCGGGAACCGGGCCTCGGCGATCCGGATCGGGTCGACGGCCCGGCGCAGCAGCCGGATGAACTCGGCCCGGTCCCGCCAGTAGCGCGCATGGTCCAGGGCGATCCGGCAGAGCGTGTCCCAGGTCTCGGCGTCCAGGTCGAGCCAGCGGATCAGCAGATGCGGATCGGCGGTCTGCGGCGGCAGCGCCCGGTCGTGCCAGGTCTGCTCGAGCAGTACGGCACCCTGGCAGACCAGCTCCTGCGCGTACGCCGACATCCGTAGGTTGATCACCTTGTCGGGGCGGGGGAAGACGAGGTTCAGACTCGGATACACCTCCTCCTCGAAGTAGCCGAAATCCTGTAACCGGCGCAGCGGCGCCAGATCCGGCTCGCTACTCAGGATCCACCGGCGCAACCGGTCCGCCGCGACCCCGCTCTCGGTGCAGGCCAGCGCGGCACGGAGCTGCTCGACCGCCTTCTCCACCAGCGGGGCGACCGGCGGTGGCAGCGGGTGCGGGCTCGGCTCCAGATCCGCCGCCCGGATCGACCCGACCGCCGGGACCGGCCGGGTGCCGCCGCCGGGCGTCGAGTTCTGGACCGGCCGGGTGCCGCCGCCGGGCGTCGAGTTCGGGACCGGCCGGTTGCCGTCGCCAGGCGTCGGGGTCGGGACCGGTCGGTTGCCACCGTCGTCCGAGTTCGGAACCGGTCGGTTGCCACCGTCGGGCGTCGAGGCCGGACGGCGGTACCAGCGGGGCGGATGGGCCAGCGGCAGTGCGTCCGCGATCAGCCGGCGACCCCGCCAGAGCGCGCGGGCGGCCGGGGACAGGTGGGCCGGCGGGCGCCGATCCGGATCGGGAAAATACCCCTTGAGCGCGAAGCCGTAGGTGCAGGCCGCGTTGTAGAAGTCGAACGACCGGGGCGGATGCGCGGGCCACCGTCGGTGCTGCGCCCGCCGGATCGCCCGATCCAGCAGTACGCCGCCGGACGGCCACTCCCGCATCAGTACGGCGGCTCTGCTCCGGGGACCGCGCCGCCACCAACCGGCCAGGGTCCCCCCGACCTCGAAAGGTCCCAGCGGCCCGGTCGGAAGCGGTCGCCAGCCGACGGCCGCCCAGTCGTGCCACGCCTTCGCCAGCCGCAGCGGCGCCCAGACGTCCCGCAGCAGCAGCAGTGCCGAGTGGGTCACCTCGGAGCGGGTACGCCGGACGAACCAGGCGAGCACGGTGTCCTCGCGAAGCCGGTACAACTCCTGTGCCGCCGCGATCTGGAAGACCACCGCGGTGGCCTCCGGGAACTCCCGCAGCACCCGGCGCAGCCACTCCTTCGCCGCCGGCTCGCCGGGCCCGTCGGCGAAGCTCGTCACCACCGGCCAGTACCGGTCCACGAACGCCTTCTCCAGGCGTTGCCGCATCTGTCGCCGTACCTTCTCCCGGTCGCCGACGCCGTCCTGCTTGAACCACTGGTGCACGGTCCGCTCCGTGTAGGCGAGCGTGCAGGCGTACTGGTAGCGGAGTTTGATCGAGTCGGGTCGGCGGCGCAGGTAGCGCAGCGTCCCGAGGACGTGCCGGGGCAGGTCGCGGAGCCGGTCGGTCCGGGTGGTCCAGATGTGGTCGTCGTACCAGCCGCCCTGTTCCCGCAGCACCAGCGCCGACTGGTACGTGTCGAGGGCGTCCAGGAAGAGTCCCATCTCCTCCTGCACGCTGGCGACCATCATCCGTAGGTCCGCGTTGAACGGGTCGAGCCGCAGCGCCTCGCCGTAGAACCGGAGCGCCTCGTCGAACTGCCGACGGTCCTGCAACTCCTTTCCCTTGTTGTAGGCGGCGAAGAGTGCCGCCGGCAGCTCCCGGCCGCACCAGCTGCGCCACGGTGCGGCCCGGCCGAGCCGGGTCACCGGCAGGATCGTCGCCAGCACCCAGTACGCGGTACGTCGGGTCGCCTCCTCCCAGGTGCTGCCCCACTGCGTGGTCATCGCGCTCCGGCCACCGCGCAGGAACGAGGTGACGGTGGCGGACACGCCGTAGCAGGGTTCCTGGGCGCGGACCTGCAGCACCCCGGTCACCCGGTAGCCGACCTTCGGCCAGAGCCGGGGCAGCATCTGGAGAAGCATCGCGAGTGGGTTGGTGGTCTTCGGGTCCACCCCGCCGGCCACGTCGAGGAAGTTCTCCGGTGGCGGGTCCGCCGGCCCGGCGTACGGGGGGTAGATGTGTGTCTCGGAGAGCCGCTGGCAGAACTGGCTCTTGAGGTCGTCCACCGGCGCGTCGTGCTGCGGCGTGGCGTCGGTGAACTCGTGCACGTCCACCGGACCGGGCCGGTACGCGAGCCGGACCCGGCGGTGGTGCCGCCACGCGGCGAAGCAGATCAGGGCGAGGAGAAGCAGTCCGAGCCGCTGCCGGACCGGATGTGTCCCGTCGCCGCCGACCGCGACGGCGAGCCCGTCCAGCGGAGCGAGCGGCCAGGAGTCGGGGCGGCCCATCCGCAGGTGCGTCCGCCCCGCCCAGGTCAGCGCGGCGAGCAGCCCGAGGGTGGCGACGGCCTTGAGTAGTAGCGCCCGACCGGGCCGGGCCACCGGCAGCGCGGCGGGCGCGGCCCGGGATTCTCTACCGATCCGCCGGGGTGTCGGCTGCTCCCACTGCTCGGATCGTTGGATACCGTGCGACGTTCTTCTTGCTCGATGAGGCATCTCGGCCACCGATGGGTCGGCTCGGTCCCTCCTGTACTCGGTCCTCCTGTAACGGAAACCCGCACCTCCAGGCTAGGGATCGTGATATCGGTAGGGGTCCGAAATGCCGGTTCTCGACCGTACCGAAGGATCAACCCTGTCCCGGTGGCCCCAGCGGTCCCGATGGCCCCAGCGGTGCCAGTGGCCCCAGCGGTCCCAGTGGCCCCAGCGGTCCCGCAGGTCCCGGTGGTCCTGGGGTCACCACGATCGGTGCCTCCCTCCGCAGAGGGAGGCCGACCGGTCGCGTGGGGGATTTCCGTCCGGCCGACCCGGGCCAGGCTGGTCGCATGACGGGAAGACGGCACGGGGTCGACGTACCGCCGCGAAGGGCCGGCGGGCCGACGCGCCGTGCCGGCACCCACCGGAACCGTGGCGGCTGGACGCCGTACGCGGTCCTGGTCTGGGCGCTCGGATACGGGGGGCTGCGGGTGCACTGGGCGCTGGGCGGCGCTCCGGAGTTTCCGCCGCTGGGATCCGATCTCTACCCGCTCACCGGCTGGGGCACAGTCGTCCCGGTCGGCGCGGCGGCGGTGCTGGCGGTCGCGCTCGCCCGCGCGAACCGCTGGCACCGGTCGCTGGCCCTGGCGGGCTGGGCGGGGAGCGCCCTGCTCGTGCTGCTCTGCCCGCTGCTGCTGCTGGACGCGGTCGGCCTGGTCATTCCGGGGCTGGGCCTTCCGTTCGATCCGGCCGGAATTCTGGGCCGGGTCGGTGCGCTGACCGGTGGACTGCTGCTCGCGGCGGCCGCGCGGGCGTACTGGCGGCGGTGCCGGGACGATCGCCCGACGCCCGGCTGGATCGGGGCGCTGGTCACGTCCTGCGCCGGCACCGATCCGCCCCGCTGGGCCCGGATCGCGGGCTACCTGGCGGTGACCGGCTGCCTGGTCCGGCTCGTCGCCCAGTACGCCGTCGGAATGACGGACGTACCGTTCCCGGCGGGGCCGTCCGTGATCGTGTTCGAGGCCGGGTTCCTGCTCGCCGGAGTGCTGCTTCCGCTGGCCCTGGTGCACCGCTGGGGCCGGGTGTTCCCGGGTTGGGTACCGGTGTTGGCCGGTCGGCGGGTGCCCCGCTGGCTGCTGCTCGGTCCGGGGTTCGGGCTCGGCGTCGGGCTCACCGTCTACTTCGGAGTCGGCACCGGTCAACTGGCCGTCGAGACGGTCACCGGGTCCTGGGATCCGGGCGACGGAACGTACCCGCTGTGGTTCTTCTGGGTCGCGATGCCGGCGTACCTGGCCTGGGGCCTGGGACTCACCGCCGCGAGCGGCGCGTACCGGTGGCTCACCGCCGGCGCCGGCGGCAGAGCGTCCGGTGTGGACGGCCTGGCCTGGTGTCGGTAGGGGTCGATCCGACCCCGGCCCCGGCCCCGACCCCAGGCCCGGCTGTGGCTCGCGACGGCCTTGCCGAGGCCGGCCAATCTCGATAGACAGGTCCGGACGTCTGTCCGGCCGGGCGGGCCGGATGGCGGGGAGATTCGGATGGCCTTCGACAGGGCCGGAATCGGCGTGGTCGTCGCGGCGGCCGGAGGCGCGGCACTGGCGGTCGGCCAGATCGTCGTCGCCGACACCGTCGGGGTGCTGGAACTGGACGGCGTGTTCGTGGCCGGCAACGAGCGGGTGGCCGGGGTCCCGGTCACCCTGGTCGGCTGGTTCCTGGCGATGGCGGTACCGCTCGCGGTCGCCTTGGCGCTCGCGGCGGTGCCGGACGGGCCCGGGCTGGCCCGGGGGACCCGGCTGAGCACCGTTCCGGGCGCCGCCGTGGGAGCACTCGCCGGACTGCCGGTGGTCTCGTTCCTCGGCGCAGGGGCGACCCGGGAGGCAGCCATGTCGGCCGGGATCAACGGCATCGCGCTCGGCATCGCCATCGGATGCGCCGTGGCGGTACTGCCGGCCGTCGGCCGTGGGCTCGCCGGGTACGCCGCGCTGCTGTGGACCGCCATCGTCGGGTTCGGGCTGCTCGTGCCGCGTACGGTGGCCTACGCCGGGATCGTGGAGCCGCTGGGTCTGGAGCCCCTACGTGAACTACGCGGCACTCTCAGCCGGCTGGGCATGCCCGACCTGGGGCCGTTGGACTACCACTACGCGTCGGTGCTGCCGGTCGCGCTGGCTGTCGTCGTACTGAGCGGGATGCTCGGGGTGCGGGTCGTCCGCCGTACCGGATCGGTGTGGGTGGCCGTCGCGGCGGCCGTGGTCGGCCCGGTACTGGCGGCGGCCAGCTACCACCTCGACCGCGACCAGTTGACCCTGTGGAACACCGACGCCGCGATCATGGCCCATCTGCTCGCCGTCGCCGCCGGCCTGCTGGCCCTGCTGACCGCGACAGTCGCCGGACGGTTCGCCCGGCCGTCGTCGCTCGACGGTCCGGGCCGGGCGGCGGACGGAGGCGCGGCGGGTCCGGGCCGGGCGGCGGACGGAGGCGCGGCGGGAATCCAGCAAACCGGGTGAGGCTGTCGGAGGTGTGGTGCAGGATCGACAGCGTCTACCGGACATCCGTCCCGGTCGGCCGGGGGCGGATCACCGGGCCGGGCCAGCCGGGCGAGGAGGAAGCTCGACATGACCAGCGCCGCGTCGCCCGGACCCGAGATCATCCGCCGCTACTTCGCACTCGCCTCCCAACCGGACACCGAGGCGTACCTCGGGCTCTTCGCCGACGACGCCGTGGTGCTCGACGAGGGCAAGGAGTACGTCGGCATCGCCGCGATCCGTGCCTGGCGCGGCGATGTTCCGCTGGTCAGCTACGAGATCACCGACGTCGAGGTGACCGCCGCCGGCACGGTCGCGACGGCCACGATCACCGGCGACTTCCCCGGCAGCCCGTTCGCCGGCCTGAGATTCCGGTTCGAGGAGTACGACGACAGCCAGATCAGGAGACTGCGGATCGCACCGTGACGGTGCCGCTGTCGTCGTACCCGGTGAATCCTGGTCGGGCGGTGTCAGGCGTCCTCCCGCTGCGTGGGCCGGCCCTGGCCCTGGCGGGGAATCGACTGCGCCGCGGCGAGCGTCGTGGCGAAGTCGTCCACGGTGCGCCAGACCGGCGCATCGACCCAGTAGCCGGAGTGCCGAGCGGCGGCCGGAGCGGGCTGCCCGTGGATGTACCAGTTGCTTACCGGGTCCGGCAGTTCCTGGTCGACCCCGGACGGATCACCGGCCCCGAAGACCCGGCCGCCGATGTAGTCGGTCCGGTAGTAGAAGTTCCGCCAGCCGAGCAGCCCCACACCGTCGTCGCCGGAGACGAGCCGGCGCAGCACCGGTTCGCCGAAGTACGCCGGAAAGGCCCAGCCGTACAGGGTGGTCAGCGGTGAGCCGAAGGTGACCAGGGCGATCGCGTCGTCGTCCGGCCGGTTCTCCGTCTGGAGCAGGGCCGCGGCGGCCAGCACCGTGCCCTGGCTGTGCGCGGCGAGCACCACCCGCCCGCCGTTGTCGTGCACCCGCCACAGTCGCTGCTGCAACTCGGGCACCGCCCGCTCGGCGTACGACGGCGGAGCCAGCGGGTGGTACGCACGCGGCCAGAACGTGAGTACGTCCCACAGCACGCCGATCCGGCGCCGGCTGTGCAGGTCCCGCCAGCCCCGCCGCAGCACCAGGATGATCACGACCGGGATGCTGGAGGCGAGGTAGCTGCCCAGGGTGAGTGTCCACTGGGTGCCCCAGGGGAGTTTGTCGAAGACCCAGTACCGCACCCCGATGACGGCGAGCACGATCGTGCCGGTCACGGCCATCGCGGTGAGTAGTTTGTCGAGGTCGCGGGGGGCCCGGGCGAGTCGCCGGGCTCGGGCGATCCGCGCCTCCCAGCCCTCGCCGCGCATCGTCTGCCAGAGCCGGGCGAGGCGTTGCCGTTCGGTTCGCTCGTCGGCGAGCGTGCTCCGCTGCCATCGCGGTTCGGCGTCCGGCCGGGGCACGTGTGCGCGGTACCAGGCCCGGATCCGCGCCTGCTCGCCCCGGTCCGCTCCGGCCCGCCAGTAGTGGAACAGCTCGTACCCGACGAAGAGCAGGATCAGCGCCAGCGGGAGCAACGTCAGGTAGTGCACCAGCTTTCCGACGATCGGATGGACGTACAGCTCGACTCGACCGGTCGGTCCGGCGGGCAGGTGGGCCCGGGTCGACACCTCGGCGGTCACCGCCGCCACCCGGGTCATCATGCTCAGCAGTACCGCGTTCAGTGCGAACACGCTGAGCGCCAGTGCGACGAAGGGACCGAAGACCACGAACGTCCCCCGCTGCCAGCCGCCCGCCAGGGCGGCCGCGAGGACCAGCATCAGGCTGACGAGGACGCCGCCGAGAGCCAGGCTGGACACCGTACGCATCCCGGGCAGGTAGCCGAACGACTGCGCGTACGCCGGTTGCACCGCCGCGTACCAGCCGGCGCCGCAGACGGCCGCGCCGCCCAGCCCGAGCAGAACGGCCGGGACGATCGCCGGGCGGTGCTCGGCGGCGAGGGCGGCCAGGGCGGTGAGCAGCACCAGCACGCCGAGGCCCAGGACGGCCCGACCCAGGGTGGGTGCCCCGACCGGCACCCCGGCCGCCCGGCCGGCCGTCGCCGTCGTGTGGGCCAGGGCGAGCGCGACGAAGGCCAGCCCGGCGGCGATGTGCAGGTGACCCAGATCCAGGGCACTGCGTTGGCCGTCCCAGAACGTCGGGTCGGCGAGGCCCACTCCGGACCGGGCGGCGCTGCCGGACCGGCGGGTGCGACCGGCAGCCGCTCCGAACCCCGGCGGGCGGGGCCTGGTCGCCTCGTACCGGTGGATGCTGCGCAGCGACAGGATCGCCAGCAGGATCACCACGGCGAGCGGCGCGAGCGCTCCGGCCAGGAGCCGTCGGGCGGGGTGCCCGGCGAGCAGCGGGTCGTGCAGCAGGCGCACCGGCCAGCCGTCCTCGGCGCACTGCGGTTGCCCGCCGCACTGGTAGCCGAGCAGTTCCATCCCGGTCATCGCGACGACGAGCAGGAGGTTGAGGGTGAGGCCGAGCGTGGCCCAGCGCATCGCGGCCCGGTGCAGCCGGAACAGTGCCGGGCTGTCGTGGGTACGCGGGCTGCACATCCAGCCGGCCACGTTCGCCAGCGCGAACGGGAAGAGCAGCAGCCACAGCACCCGGGCGCCGCTGCGTGAGGTCAACCCGCCCCAGGAGTACGCCTCGACGTGCCGTCCCCGTACGTCCGCCGTCCGGTAGAAGCCGGCGATCCGGTCACCGGAGACGTGTTGCGGCGCCGCGTCGCCGAGCAGGTTCTCCGGGGTGGTGCCACCCACCCCGTGCAGCCGTAGCTCGGTGACTCCGGTGAGGTCGGCGACCGGCGGAACCAGCCCGGCCGGGCGGGGCACCGGGGACGTGTCGTAGCGCTGCAGCGGCATGGCGTACTTCCCTGTCGTGACGGGGTCCGCGGCAGCTGGTGTCCGGGCGTCGACCGGCCTGTCGGCGGACGCCCGGCCCCGGAGTGTGATCGGGTCGGCTCGCTCCAACGCTGCTCCCCGCGCGGCGCCAACGCAGTCAGATCTAGGACTCCGGCGGCCGTACATTACCCCGTTGACCAGGCATTTTGTGGTGACCGGGGTAATGAACGGCGTCCGGTGCCCGGCGGGCCGCGTTCGGCACCCGCGCAGCAGGTCGGCTCCCGTACAGCGGGCCGGCAGCGGGCGTCGATCAATCTCGATGGTCATCGATCATTGCGTACCGGTTAACGATGGATGACGATTGATGCCCGGGGGGATCTCCCCAAGGAGGCATCATGGCGGAAGCAACTTCAGTCCCGGATGTCCACTCCTACCAACTCGGTACCAGCCGTCCACCGCTCGCCGTGGCCGACCTTCCCGAACCCGAGGAGGTCTTCAAGGTCCGCCGACTCGGTCCACGGGAGTTGTTCCAGTACGCGCTCGGCCCCAGCCTGATCGCGCTCGGCATCTCGATCGGCAGCGGCGAGTGGTTGCTCGGCCCACAGGCGGTGGGCCAGTTCGGATTCGTCGGCGTCGGCTGGGTCATCCTGATCTCGGCGGTGCTGCAGACCTTCTACAACGTCGAGAGTTCCCGGTACGTGCTGGCCACCGGGGAGGCTCCGGTGGTCGGCTGGGGTCGGGTGCCGCCGGGCTACCTGCTCTGGGTACCGGTGTCGGTGTTCCTGGTGATCTTCGCGTTCATCGCCGGGGGATGGGCGGCCTCGGCCGGCCAGGGCGTCTACGCGCTGATCCACGGTGAGGTCGCACCGTCCGGAGCGGAGGAACCCCGACTCTGGGCCATCGCCCTGCTGGTGCTGGTCTTCCTGATCGCCGCCGGGGCGAAACGGATCAGCCGGGCCCTCGAACTCGCCAACTGGGTGATGGTCGGCACGATCCTCGTCGTCCTCCTCGTGGTGGCCGTCCTGGTGGTGCCCTGGGACATCTGGTGGGACGGGATCCGGGGCTTCGTCACCCCGGCCGCGCCGCCGAAGGGGATCACCGCCACCCAACTCGGTGGACTCGCCGGATTCACCGCCCTCGCCTCCGGCCTGAACTGGTACGTGATGGGCCACTACCGGGACAAGGGCTACGGGATGGGCCACCGGACCGGCTTCATCTCGGGGCTGCGCGGCGAGCGGCGGGAACTGCTCGCCACCGGGGTCACCTTTCCGGACGATCCCGCCAACGCGGCCCGGTGGAAGCGGTGGTACCGGCTGCTGCTCACCGACATGTGGGGGATCTTCTTCGTCGGCGCGATGCTCGGCATGCTGCTGCCCACCATCCTGATGGCGCACGCGGTGCAGGTCTCCGGCACCGTACCGACCGCTGCGGACGTACCCACCTTCGTGGCCACCGCGCTCGAACCCGAGTACGGGCCGCTGATGTTCTACGGCATGCTGCTGATCGGCGTACTGGTCCTGTTCAGTACCCAGCTCGGCATCTTCGAGGGCATGGTGCGGGTGAGCACCGACGCGGCCCACGGGACCAGTCCCCGACTCCGGCGCCTGCTGGAGGGCGACCCCCGGCGCTTCTACTACCCGTTCATGCTGGTGCTGCTGGTGATCATCGCGATCGTGCTGCACCTGGCGGTGCCGGTCAACCTGGTGCAGTGGTCGGCGAACATGTCGAACCTGGGCGCGCTGTTCTACCCGTTCCTGCTGATC
>NZ_JADPUN010000312.1 GCF_015690345.1 Plantactinospora alkalitolerans
GGCCGGGCCGTAACGCCGCTGCCGCACCGTCGCCCAGCGAGATCGCCACGGTGGCGGCGATCAGCGGGTCGGCAGCCCCGACCCGGACCACCGCTCCGGCACCCATCGAATGTCCGAGCAACGCCACCCGCGCCGGATCGACCTCGGGCAGGTTCCGCACGTACCGCACGACGGCGGCGAGTTCCCGGTCGATCTCGTCCGGCCCGGTCGGCGGTCGGACGTTGGCGGCATGGCCGGCCAGGTCCGGCAGGGCGACCACGTACCCCCGCCGCGCCAGCGTGTCGGCGAACGGCCGCATCAGTCGTCCCGACCCGGCGTACCCGTGGGCGACCACCACAGCGGGCCGCCCCACCCCGCCGCCGACCGGACGGACGACCTCCACCGGTACGTCGGCGACGTGCACGGACGCCGAGCGCAGGTCACGCCCGGCGTATCCGACACCCAGCACACCGGCCACGAGCAGCAGTACGCCGAGGGACAGCCCCGACCGCCACAGCACCGCGCGGGTGCGTACCCGATCCGCGAACCACGGCGCGATCGACATGCGCTGCACCGTACCGAATCGGCAATCGGCGGCGCTCGCTGGTCTTTTCCCGCAGCGGGCGCACTATCCTCGCTGCGTGGAACAGCAGCAGCCGCACACCGTCGATTCGCTCACCAGGGAGCTGCACGATCTGGGAGTACCGGCGGGAGGTGTGGTGCTGCTGCACTCCTCGATGCGGAGCCTCGGCTTCGTCGCCGGCGGTGTCCACGCGGTGGTCCTCGCCCTGCTGGCGGCGCTGGGTCCCGACGGCACCCTCGTCGTGCCGACCCACACACCGGACAACACGGATCCGGCCGAGTGGCGCAATCCGCCCGTCCCGTCGACGTGGTGGCCGGTGATCCGTGGACAGACTCCCGGATTCGATCCCGCCAGCACGCCGAGCCAGTGGATGGGCGTTCTCGCCGAGGCCGTCCGGACCTGGCCCGGTGCGTTACGCAGCGACCACCCGCAGGTGTCCTTCGCCGCGCTGGGCTCACGCGCCGCCGAGATCGTGGGTCGGCATCGGCTCGACGACGGGCTGGGCGACGACTCCCCGCTCGGGGCGCTGTACGAGCGGAACGGAACGGTGCTGCTGCTGGGCTGCGGACACGACGCCAACACCTCGCTGCATCTGGCCGAGTGGCGCCAGCGGGCGCCGCGCCGGGCCGTGGCGGGCTCGTCCGTGCGTCAGCCCGACGGGACGAGCCGTTGGGTCGTCTGGACCGACGTGGTGCCCGACGAGAGCGACTTCGTGCGGCTCGGCGCGGATTTCGAGGCCACCGGGGGCGTGACCGTCGGCCGGGTGGGAAACGCGACCGCGCGCCTGATGCCCCAGCGTGCCCTGGTCGACTTCGCCACCGGCTGGATGGCTGCCCACCGCCGGCCCGCCGGGTGACGCTGCCGGAGCAGCCGGCGACGGAAGTGTGGATTCAGGCGCCGCCCCCGGCATGCTCGCGGGCGGCGTCGAGCAACTGTTGCCGGGCCGTCCAGACCTGGTCCGCGGTGAGTGCGCGCTTCCTCTCCCAGGGAATACTTCGCCAGATCTGGTGGACCACCGGACCCTTGCCCCGGTTGCGGGCCCGCCGGTCGAGTTCCCAGACATAGGTCCACAACAGGACCGCGTCCCGAAGATCCCGGCGTGCCCGGAGCAGGCTCCTGGCCTGCCCCTCGGTTGTCGGGAGCTTCTGCGAACTCGCCAGATGCTTGACGGCGAGGGCCTGGGTACGCACGATCCCGGTGCGGTCCGGCGGCCCCGGCGAGGCGTACAACACGATGCGCGCCGACACGATGCGGTTCTTGAACTCCAGGTGCTCGACCCGGAACGAGGTCGAGAAGAACGAGGACAGCAGGTTGGCGAAGGGGCCCTGCGGGTCGACCGGAGCCAGCCCGGCCGGCAGTTCGGCGCGATGCTCCGCGATCCAGGCGGCGGCCGTACCCGGGCGCGCGAGGCGGGCAGCGGCGTCGACCGACAACAGCCCGGGGTCGTCCACGGACGCCCGGCTCAGCCACATCAACAGCTCGTAGGCCTTTGCGTGCAGGGTCAGCAGCTCCACAATGTCGTCATAGCCGAGCATGATTCTCCTCCCGTCGGCAGCCTGCCAGATCGGTCACCGGCGGGTCGTCCGCACCGGCAACTCCGGCGGGCTGCGCTCCAGGAAGAGGGATCACCCGAGTGAACACCCCTGCTGCCCAGCACGTCACCATCCCCCGGGTACGTCCGGGGATGGTCGGTCGCCTCACGCTCTGGCTCGGCCTCGCCGCGAACGTGGCCGTGGTGAACATGCTGCTCGTCGTGTCACCGTACCCGGGGTCGAGCCTCCCCTTCGTCCTCGGCCGGTTCTTCGGCCTGCACGCCGCCATGATCCTTGCCCTGCAACTGCTGCTGATCGCGCGGCTGCCGTGGTTCGACCGCCGGATCGGGATGGACCGGCTCACGGCCTGGCACCGATGGACCGGCTTCACCCTGCTCTGGACCATCGTCGCGCACGCCACCTGCATGGTGGTCGGTCTGGCCATGATGTCCGGCAAGACTCTCGCCGGGCAGGTCGTCGACCTCGCGACGAACTGGGAGGGCGTGTTGTGGGCGATGTTCGCCGCCGGCCTGCTCCTGTCGATCGGGATCGTCTCGGCTCGTTTCGCCCGCCGCCGGCTGTCCTACGAGACCTGGCACCTGATCCACCTCGGCACGTACGCCGGGGTGCTGCTCGCCCTCACCCACCAGATCGCGGTGGGCACCACCTTCACGGCGTCCCCGTTCGCCAGGGCGTACTGGTGGACGCTCTGGGGCGTGGCGCTCGGCGCCGTGCTGGCCGGCCGGGTGCTCCTGCCGCTGTGGCGCAACCTCCGCCACCGGTTCCGCGTCACGCGGGTCGTACCCGAGTCCGACACCGTTGTGTCGATCTACATCACCGGGCACCGCCTCGACCGGCTGCCGGCCCAGGCCGGCCAGTTCTTCCTGTGGCGATTTCTCAGCCGTGACCGCTGGTGGCAGGCCAACCCCTTCTCGCTCTCCATGGCGCCCGACGGTCGGACGCTGCGGCTGACCGCCAAGGCGGTCGGCACCGGCAGCGCCGCGCTCCGCCAGGTCCGGGTCGGCACCCGGGTGTTCGCCGAGGGGCCGTACGGCGCCTTCACCGCCATGCACCGGACCCGGCCCGCGACGCTGCTCATCGCGGGCGGGGTCGGGGTGACCCCGATCCGTTCGCTCCTGGAGAACCTCGAGGGTCACGTCGTCGTGCTGTACCGGGTGCGCTCGACGGCCGACGCCGTGCTGGCGGACGAGTTGCGGGCGCTGGCGGACGCCCGCGGCGCCGAACTGCGGCTGGTGACCGGCCCGTCCCGGCCGGTGCCGCCGACGGGCCCGTTCCTCGGGCCGGACCACCTGCTGGAGCTGGTACCCGACATCCGCGAACGCGACGTCTTCGTCTGCGGCCCCGCCGGTATGACCTCCGCTGTGCTGCGCAGCCTCCGGCAACTGCACGTGCCACAGCGCCAGGTGCACACCGAGCGGTTCGGGCTGGCCGGCTGATTCGGGCTGGCCGGCTGAACCGGGCTGGCCGGCTGAACCGGGCTGGCCGGCTGAACCGGGCTGGCCGGCTGAACCGTGCCGACACCGGGCACGGGCCCCGTAGGAGAGTGCGTGGTTCGTCCGCTCCTGCGCCCAGATCGCTTGGGCCGGCAGTACTAGGCGTGCCTGACCTGGGTATTCGCGCGGGGTGTCCGCTTCCGAGATCGCCGACTACGGCCTGCTGTCCGATTGTGCCTCGGCGGCACTGGTCAGCCGGAACGGCTCGATCGACTGGTGGTGCCCGGGCCGGTTCGACGCGCCCTCGGTGTTCGGCCGCCTGCTGGACGCCGACGCCGGGCACTGGACGCTCTGCCCGGTGGCCGCATCGGACCGGCCGGCCGAGCGGGAGTACGTCGAAGACTCGCTGGTGCTGCGGACCGTCCACCACTCCGGGGACGGTGCTGTCGCGGTCACCGAAGGACTGGTGGCCGAGCCCGGGGCGCGCGGTCATGAACTCGGACGGAACTCACCGATGGTGCTGGCCCGGGTCGTCGAGGGACTCACCGGCACGGTACGGATGCGCTGCGAGTACGTCCCACGGCCGGACTACGGGCTGATCGTCCCGTACCTGCACTGCCGCGACGGTCAGGTCCTGGCCGACGCCGGACCGCTGACCCTGCATCTGTACAGCCCCGTCCCGCTGGACTGCGCGCACGGCCGGGCGTACGCCGAGTTCGACGTCAGCGCCGGGCAGGTGCTCGGCTTCCACCTGGCCTCCGCACCCGCCTACGGCCCGCCTCCACAGCGTCTGGATCCGGCGCCGGCGCTCGCCGAGACGGTCGAGGCGTGGCGGGTGATCCGGGAACTGCACCCCTATGCCGGACGCTATCCCGAGCTCGTGCGGCGCAGTGCGCTGGTCGTGCAGGGGCTGACCTACCGGCCCAGCGGGGCGGTGGTCGCCGCCGTCACCATGTCGCTGCCGGCGCGGCTCGGCGGTACCGAGAACTACGACTACCGGTACGCCTGGCTGCGGGACTTCATCCTGACCATGCGGGCGCTCTGGGTGACGACGTGTCCGGAGGACACCGGCCGGCTCTTCGACTGGGCCGGCCGCTCCGCCGGACGCACCGGCGACGAACCGGTGCCGATCATGTACGGGGTCACCGGTGAGCGGGACCTCTCCGAGTACTCCCTCGACCACCTCCACGGGTACGCCGGCAGTCGGCCGGTCCGGGTCGGCAACGACGCCTGGCGCCAGCGGCAGCACGACGTGCCCGGTGTGCTGATCGGCGCATATCTTCTCCGTGATGAGCTTCGTCCCCTCTCGGACGAGTCGAAGGCGCTGTTCGCCGGACTTGCCGAGCAGGCCACGCACTGGCGGGAGCCGGACGCCGGCATGTGGGAGGACCGTGGCCCCGGACGGCACTACGTCGCGTCGAAGGCAATGTGCTGGGGTGCGTTGGACAGTGCGGTGAAGCTCGCGCCGATAATCGGCTCCCATGCCGACCCCGAGCGGTGGGCCGCGGTCCGGGACGAGATCCGGGCCACGCTGTTGCGGGACGGCTGGAACGACCGTGTCGGCGCCTACACCGGCGTCATCGGATCGCCGGAGTTGGACGCGTCCGTCCTGGTCATGCCCGGTACGGGTATCGTGCCGGCCACCGATCCGCGAATGCGGGCCACCATCGAGGCCATCGCGACGAACCTGATGACCGACGACGGTCTGGTCCGACGTTGGCCGGATGATCCGGCCGGCTTCGTGGCGTGCACGTTCTGGCTCGTCGAGTGCCTCGCCATGGCGGGCGAGACCGAGCGGGCCGCCGCGCTGTTCGAACGTACCGCCGCCCGCGCGAACGACCTGGGACTGTTCGCCGAACAGATCGACCCCAGGACCGGCGAGCACCTCGGCAACACCCCGCTGGCGCTCTCCCACGTCGGCCTCATCGGAGCCGCCTGGCGACTCACCAAGCCCGAATTCGACTGAACGCCCGGCACACCGATCGGGTCGGCGAAAAGCGGCGGTGCGCGTGGGGGTGCGTCGAGGCGTCTAGGTGGTCATCCCGAACGCGGCGTCGGTCCGCGCAGCGCGTCGAATGCCTCGTCCAGCAGCACGTCCGGATCGTCCCCCCGGCGTCCACCGCTCCACGCCGCACAGACAGCGTCCAGCGCGCCGAGCGCCGCCGCCGCGAAGGTGGCGGGCCGGAGGTCCACGGCCGGGTCGACGCCCATCCGCCGGCCCAGCTCCTCGGCGATCCCGCGATGCCACCGCCCGATCTTCTCGGCATGCCGGGCGCGTAACGACGGCGTCTGCTCGCACAGTCGGAAGATCGCCATCAACCGCTCTGGATCGCTGACGAACATGCGCTTGGCGTCGTCCATCGCCCGCCGCAGCGCCTCCCACACCGACTCGGCAGCGGGGCGGGCCGCCAACGCCTGGCAGATCAGGTCACCCATGTCGGCCAGGTAGCCGAGGACCAGGTCCTCCTTGGTGTCGAAGTACCGGAAGAACGTCCGCCGCGCCACCCCGGTGGCCGCCACCACGTCGTCGATCGTGGTCCGCTCGAACCCCCGGGAGACGAACAGGTCCACCGCGGTGGCCGCGATCTCGGCACGCATCGCATTCCGGGTGCGCTCGCGGAGTCCCGGAGGGTTGCTCTTCGGCCCTGGAGGGTTGGTGTTCGCCCCTGGAGGCTTGGTGTCCGGCCCCGGGGGGTTGGTGTTCGGCGCCGCCATGTGGGACAGTCTATCAATGCCAATTTGGCACCAGGTGCCATACAGGCACCGAGAGCCAAAGGAGTGCAGCATGGCCCACTGGACCACTGCCGACATCCCCGACCAGTCCGGCCGCGTCGCGGTCGTCACCGGAGCCAACAGCGGCCTCGGCTACCAGACCGCCCTCGCCCTCGCTCGGGCCGGCGCACACATCGTCCTCGCCTGCCGCGACCCGCAACGCGGTGACGCCGCCCTCGATCAGCTGCGCACAGCGGCCCCGGACGCCAGTGCCGAGCGTGGATCCCTGGACCTCGCCGACCTGGACTCGGTGCGCCGCTTCGCCGATTCCGTCGAATCTCTCGACCTCCTGATCAACAACGCCGGTGTGATGGCGCTACCCAACCGCCGCACCACAGCGCAGGGCTTCGAGATGCAGGTCGGCACCAACCACCTCGGCCACTTCGCGTTGACCGGCCTGCTGCTACCGCGCCTGGTGAACCGGCCCGGCGCCCGGGTGGTGACGGTCAGCAGCGGCCTGCACCGCTACGGTCGACTCACCGACCTGGACGACCTGCAGAGCGAGCGCAGGTACCGGCCCTGGCGCGCGTACGCCCTGTCCAAGCTGGCCAACATCCTGTTCTTCACCGAACTGGACCGTCGCCTGCGCGCGGCGAACCAGCCGGTACGCAGCCTCGGCGCACACCCCGGTTACGCCGCGACGAACCTGCAGTCGACCGGCCCCGGAGCGGACGGCGGCACTCTGCTGACCCGCTTCGGCCGACTGGGCGACCGGGTCTTCGCGCAGTCCGCCGCGATGGGCGCCCTGCCGACCCTACGCGCCGCGACCGAACCCGACGCGCAGAGCGGCGAGTACCACGGCCCGTCCGGCTTCCTCGAGCAACGCGGGTACCCGAATCGGGTGGCCTACAGCTCCGCCGGCCGGGATCTCGCCGCCGCCGAGCGCCTGTGGACCGAATCCGAGCGCCTCACCGGGGTGACCGTCGATACCAGCACGCGGGGATAGCCGGCTGGAGATTCCATTCCGGCCACGGCACCGTGCGACTCAGGCGCGTACCCTCGGGTCTTGCAGCGCCCGGGCAATCGCGGCCAGCATGCCACTCTCGCACAGGCCAGGCGCTCCGATCAGGAACTCCTCCCGGTCACACCAATCGACCAGTTCCACACCCGGCTGAGCGGCGATTGACCGATCGAGGGGCAGCGTGGCGTCGTCGGCATAGCAGCCGTAGATCTCATCGCCGGCCCACATACCCCAGTGCAGCGGGCCGAGCTGAGACCCGTTCTGTTCCTCGTCGAAGACGGTCATGAACCGCTCTTTCGGGTCCACCGGCCGTACACTCAGCGACCCGGTGGCGAGGAGCTGCTCAAAGGTGGGGTCTTCATCCCAGTCCCGGCTCGAGATGACCAGCGTGTGCACATCTTCCAGATGCTCACGGCATGCGCAATCGGGCCGCTGCGGCGGCTGCCAGTCGTCCTTTTCAGCGAGGATTCCCATCGGGCGATGATAGGTGGCAACTTCGAGGTCCATGCCCGAGTGAGTGTCTGAGAGTGGTGTCAGTCGTGCTGGTCAAAGGTGCGGCGTTGTGGTCGGCGGGTTTCCGTACGATCTCCAGGGTGGGGTGGAGAACATCGCGGCACCGGTCGACGAGACGGCCGGCGAAGTGTCGACGCCGCGTGGAGACCGACCCCGTGGTCCCGCTTGGGTTCGAGTTGGCGTCGCATCAAGGGGGTGTCAGCTGAACGACGTTGATGCCGTTGACAGCCGGAGCCTCGGACCGCTTGTGGGTTCTATCCGACCTTGAGGGCCAGCTTCCCGACATAGTGATCGTCGAGGGTGCGATGCGCATCCTTGGCGTGCTCCAGCGGGAAGGTCCGGGCGACGTGGACCTCGAAGGAGCTCGCCTCGATGATCGCGTTCAGTCGATCGGTGCCGGCGCGGCCTCGATCCCCGTCGTAGTAGGACACCGTCGCGCCCAGCGACGTAACAGGCACCGGCAGGACACCGTTCGGCCACGCGATCCGCCCCGACTTCTTGATCGCGCGAAGAGACCGATCGGCAATCTCGCCTCCTACCGTGACCAGAGCCGCATCGAGCCCGCCTGGTGCGAACTCGAACGCGGCAGCCACCACATCGTCTTTGCGACCGTCGACGGCGTCCTCGGCGCCGAGCCGCCGGGCCAGGGCGACGCCGTCGTCGCCAGAGGCCACGGCCAACACCCGGATGCCGCTGTGCCGCGCCAGCTGCACGGCCATGTGCCCGATACCCCCGCTGGCGCCGAAGACCATGAGCGTCTCGTCCGGCCGCAGGCCGAGCAGATCGAGGCCGCTCAGTGCGGTCAGGGCATCCCAAGCCATCGCGCCGGCCTGTTCGGTCGGCACCCGGTCGGGCACGCGAGCGACGAACTCCGCCTCGACGACGCCGTACTCGGCGTAGAAGCCGCCATGCGGCACCGGCATCGTCGCAGCGTAGACACGCTCGCCGACGTCGAACCGGGTGACGTTGCGTCCGACCGCGGCCACCGTGCCCGCCGCGTCCCAGCCGAGGACATAGGGGAAGGTCGACGCGACACCGAAAGCGCCGTCGTAGTCCCCCTCTCGCTCGACCGCGTCCCAGGACCCGACCCCTGCGAACTCCACCCGGATGAGGACGTCGTCGTCGCCGACCTCTGGGAGCGGTATCCGGCGCGACGAGAGTTCGTCGACTCCGCCGAACCGGTCAAGGACGACCGCGTTCATCTGCGGCTCCACGATCGCGCCGCCTGCCGTCCGCTCGACTCTGCTGTCCATGGACCCTCCCTGTTACTTGAGTGAATCAAGGATCATTGGATCACAGCTATTTGAGCGAATCAAGTAACTGTTCTAGGCTGGGAGCATGGCACTGCCGAACGGGCCCGTAACCACCTCGTCCGAGGCCGAGGCCGTCCTGTTCGAGCTGGTCGACGTATACGACCGCGCCTACGAGGCGGCCGCAGCCCAACTGTCGCTCAGCCCGGCCCAGGCATGTGTGCTCGGGCGACTCGACGAGCGACGCGGCATGGGCGCCCTGGCCGACGAGCTCGGCTGCGACGCCTCCAACATCACCCAGATCGTCGCGCGCCTCGAAACGCTCGGCCTCGTGACCCGCGAACCGAATCCCCAGGACCGCCGCGCACGACTCGTCGCCAGAACCCCCCGAGGAGACGAGATCAACCACCGGTTCACCACAGCCTTCACCTTCGCCCGCACGGCGGTCGGACGACTGTCACCCGACGAACAGGACCAGTTGACGGCACTGCTACGCAAAGCACTCGGCTGACACGCACCCGCAGCCCCACCCCATGGTGTGTTCAAAGCCTGTGGGCATCTCTATGCCGGTCGTCCGGTACCCGACTTCCGGCCCAACAACAAGCCAGCCGAACCTTCACTGGACCTGATCAACAACTTCTCAAACCCGCGCCGACAGTTCGGGCGCGCTACGGATTCAGGACGACCTTTCCAGCGACGGTGCCGGACTCGGCCAGTCGCATCGCTTCGGCGACCCGGGTCAGTGGCAGTTGGCCGGCGATCTGGGCAGTGATCTCGCCGCGCAGCAGGGCTGCGAACACCTGGGTGAGATCGGCGCGCAACCGGGCGCGGAACCGGTTCCTGGCCAGGGCCCGCCCGGCCCAGATGTTGAAGAAGTAGGCGCGGCGACGGTTGGGCAGAATGTTCCACAACCACACCCGACCGAGCAGCTTGAGTACGGGCCACTGCGTGGAGCCCGTGTCGTCGCGGGTGGAGGCGCTGCCGTACGAGACGAGGGTGCCACCGGGTGCGAGGAGGCCCCAGGAGTCGAGGATGCCTCGGCCGCCGACGTGGTCGAAGACGGCATCCACCCCGCCGGGGAAGAGTTCGCGGACCCGTGCCGCGACGTTCTCGGTGCGGTAGTCGACGGGGACGACACCTCGCTCCCGCAGTGCCTCATGGTGGCGCGCGGACGCCGTGCCGATCACCGTCACTCCGATGGCGCGGGCGAGTTGGACCAGGACCGAGCCGACGCCGCCGTTGGCGCCGTGCACGAGGATGGTCTGGCCGGCGCGGATCCGCGCCTTGCGGTGCAGCATCTGCCACGCGGTGATGCCGTTCACCACCACGGTCTCCGCTTCCGCCGGGCCGACGCCGTCGGGCACCGGCACCACGTCGGCCGCGTCGACGAGCACGTGGCTGGCCCAGCCGCCAACCTTCACCAGCGCGGCCACCCGGGTGCCGGTCAGGCCGGGCTCGACACCCTCGCCGATCGCGAGAACCGTACCGACCAGGTCGTAGCCGGGCACGAACGGGAACGCGGGCTGGTCGTAGTAGCGCCCGCGCCGCATCTGCTGCTCGGCGAAGGAGACCCCGGTCGCCTCCATCCTGATCAGTACCTGCCCAGGGCCCACGGCCGGAACGGCGCCGCGCCTGATCTCCAGCCCTTCCGGCTCCACCCTGCCCGGCAGTACGACCTCGACCAGTCCCTCGACGTTCATGACGACCTCCACGACTCGGTAGTTAACTGCCTCTCGCCTTCGTTATAAGTTATAACGACTACCATCGCGAGAGTCAAGAAGTTTCGTGATAGCTTCTAACTGAAAGCTTGGGCACGTAGCCGTGGCAGGACGGGAGGTCGGCAGGCGATGACGGAAGCAGGCGCGAGTACCCCGCGCGAGCGTTACCGCGCCCAGGTGCGTACGGAGATCAAAGAGCGGGCGTGGGGGCAGATCGCCACCGCAGGCGCGTCCGCACTCTCCCTCAACGCGATCGCCAAGCAGATGGGGATGACCGGACCGGCGCTCTACCGGTACTTCGCCAACCGCGAGGAACTGATCACCGCACTCGTCACCGACGCGTACCGAAGTCTTGCCGACACCTTCCGGGCCGCGGCCGGGTCCGGTGCCGACCTGACCACGCTGGCGCACGCCCTACGCGGATGGGCCCTGGCGGATCCCCATCGGTACCTCCTCGTCTACGGCACACCCGTCCCCGGCTACCGTGCGCCGGACGGCGTCACCCAGATCGCGTCCGAGATCATGACGACGCTGCTCGACGCCTGTGTCACGCTGCCCTCGGACCGCCCCGCGACACCGTTCGACGCGCACCTGGAAGGTCATCGGCAGTGGGCGGCCGGCCATCCCGCCCCGTCGGCCGCCCTGCACCGTGCCCTGATCTTCTGGACCCGGTTGCACGGCATCCTGTCCCTGGAACTCGCCGGCCACTTCACCGGGATGGGCTTCGACCCCGCCCAACTGTTCGCGGCCGAACTGGACACCCTCACAG
>NZ_JADPUN010000224.1 GCF_015690345.1 Plantactinospora alkalitolerans
GGATCTGGTCCGAGCGGCGTTCGATACGGCCGGCGATGGTGTTGACCTGGGTGGCTGTGGCGTGGGGTCGCTCGGCTGATTGGCGGGTCACGACTTTGACTCCTTGGCAGGGGTTGTGGGGGATGCGGCCGTCGGCGACGGCTTCGCGCATGAGGAGGCCGAACAGGGACATGACGCTGGCGGCGCTGCTGTCGGCGAGGTGGGTTTTCAGTTGTTTGACGAAGACCTTGACGGCTTGGCGGGTGATCTTGGTTAGGGGTGTGTCGCCGAAGCGGGGGAGGACGTGGTTGCGGAGGTGGCTGCGGTAGGCGGCCCATTTGGCGTCACCGGCGATGTGGCCGGCTTCCCAGATCTGCACCCATTCGGCGAGGGTGATTCGTCCGAGGGTGGGGTCGAGGTAGGTGGCGAGGGCCTGGTCGAGGTCGACCTGCTTACGCCGGATGTCAGCGGCCCTCTGGGTGGGGTGGACGGAGTCGGTGGCGACGGTGCCGTCGGGTAGTCGTAGCCGGACCCGGTAGTTGGTGCCTCGTTGTTCTATCCATGCCATGGGCTGCTCCCGCCTGATGTGTGGTCATCGCGGTGTGCATGGACGCTTCGCTGCGGCGGTAGTGGCAAGTCGCGGTCCCGAACGGTGGTCGTGGGTTTGCGGCGGGGTCGTCGGCCGGTGGCGGGTTGGGCGGCGTTGGTGATGATCGCGGCGAGGTCGGCGGGGGAGAAGCGCAGGTGTTTGCCAAGGAAGGTGCACGGCACCTGACGGGCGGCGGCCTTCTTTCGTAGCCAGGACTCGCGTACCTGTAGACGCTGTGCCGCCTCGGCGGGGGTGTAGAGCAGCGGCTGACTGTCCCCGCTCACGCTGACGGCCTGGTTGGGATAGCCGGAGTGTCGTGGTTGTGATGGCGTAGCCATGAAGTGGTCTCCAAGAGGTATGGATGTGATGGAACCGGGTGGGCCTCTGGGCCAGGGAGGCATGACACGACGACGGCCGACGCCCAAGGCGTCGGCCGTCGTTTGCCGATAGCAGGTGGTGCATGTGCCGGGAGGAGCGATCGTTACTTGCGGCGGGGTGAGGTTCGGTCTCCGGTCGCGTTGCACGACGGGTTGGAGCATCGGACTACGGATCAGAAGGTTAGGGGTTCGAATCCCTTCGGGCGCGCAGAGCAAGGGGAAGCCCCCTACCCAGCCGAAACGGCAGGGTTGGGAGCTTTTTCGTGTCCGCCAGAATCAGCCTTCGAGCGGGGCGTGACGCAGCCAGGACACGTAGACGATGGTGTCTCCCGAGGGGCGTAGCGCAAGCTTGCGGATGACCCACCACTGGTCCAGCCGCAGCACGGCGAGCGTTATGACCACGAGGATCGGGCAGCGATGGCGAGTCCGCGCTCCGCGGCAGTGTTCGTCAGTGCTTCACCGTTGACATAGAGCCGGTGGGAGAGGTGAGCCAACGTCGCGACGACATCGTCGATGAGCTGTTGGTTGCTGAGCGTGACCGCGAGTCTAGGGTCAGCAGGCCGAGGCCGTCGCGCTGCGGCCTACTTTCTTCACATCGACCTTTCTTCACATCGACTTTGTTGACATCGACGTTTCCGAAGATCGAGGATGATCGCAGCATGTACGTCACGTCAGGTCGTTTCAGTTGGCGCTGACGAATACGGGGGTGCGATCGTCAGTGCGAATGTTCATGTCGGCGCGGCCGGCGGAAGTCGTCGTAGCTCGTAGCCGCCGGGGTGGCCTTCCGTGACCGGGGCGCCGGCATCGATCGTCGACCTGCTCGGACGTGGGGTTGCGGGCTCCGGTCGCCTCGTCAGCGTGGCACCAGGGCGTGCGGACAGGATCCTGACCTTCGCCGACCTGGACGCAGCATCCGGCCTCGGTGCATCGGCGCTCGGAGCCGTAGGTGACCGAGCCCGGGCTGGTCGGAACGTCGTTCTCGCGTGCAACGACCCACTCGCCTTCGTCACCGCCTTCTTCAGCGCGGCGAAGAACGGTGACGTCCCGGTGCCCGGGCCGAGCAGGCCGCTGTCCAGCCAGGCCCACCTTCGGCGCCTGCTCGGCATCGTCGAAGCCTCCCGGGCGAGCATCGTGGTCACCGACGAGCCTTCCCCGACGGAGTTGCGGGAGCGCCTGGAGGGGACCGGGGTCGTTGTCGTCCCGGCGGTCGACCTGAACCACGCCACCCGCCCGTACCGGACACCCCGGCCCAACGACACCGCGTACGTGCAGTACACGTCAGGGTCGGTGGCGGCCCCGAAACCGATCATGATCCGGCAACGGCAGGCGCTCGCCCAGCTCGCCCAGGCTGCTGCGGCCTACGCGGAGGACCGGTCCAGCGTCAGCGTCAACTGGGTACCGCTGTACCACGACATGGGCCTGGTCACCAGCGTGCTTCGCCCGCTCTGGTCCGACTACACCTCCGTCGTGCTGGACCCGATGGACTTCGTTCGCGATCCGGGGTACTGGCTGGCCGAGATGACCAGGTGGCGGGCCACTCACACATCGGCACCCGACTTCGGTTACGCGCTCTGCGCGACGCGGGTCGCCGCTCCCGAGCGCTTCAATCTGACGTCGCTGCGGGTGGCGCGTAGCGCTGGCGAGATGGTTCGGGCGAGGACCATCGCGGCCTTCACGGAGGCGTTCCGCCCCTCTGGGTACGACCCGATCGCGTTCAAGCCCTCGTATGGCATGGCTGAGGCGACGTTGACCGTTACCACGTGCCCCCGGGACGAACCGCCTCGTCTGGTGCGGATCTCCCGCCGGGCCTTCCGAGACGGAGTCGTCGGCGATCCGCAGGGGGAGGACGACGTCCTGGAATTCGTGTCGAGCGGGCGTCCTCTGGCCGGCACGACGGTGACCGTCGTCGCCCCCTCCGGCGAGGTCTTGCCGGAGGGGGCGATCGGCGAGGTCGTCGTCTCAGGACCGCAGCTGGTCTCCGACGACTTCGCCACTGGTGACCTGGGCTTCCTTGTGGACGGCGAACTCGTCCTGATCGGTCGTAGCCACGAACGGTTCCAGATACATGGTGAGAACTTCTACAGCGGCGAGATCGAGACGCTGGTCACGGAGCACGAGCCGAGGGTGCGAGGGGGACGCGTCGCGGCGTTCGTCGCGTCAACGGACGGTGCCGGGCCCGCGGGTCTCGTCCTTCTCGCCGAGCTGCGCCGGGAGTATTCGACGGCGCCCGCGGAGCAGGCCGGCGCGATCGCCAAGCACATCCGCCGGGTGCTCAGCCGGGAGTTCGGTCTGAGCGTCCAACACGTCGGCTTGTTTCCCCCGAAGTCGCTACCGGTCACCACGAGCGGCAAGCTCTGTCGCGACCGGTGTCGCCTGGAGTTCGAGCGGGCCGGCGACGGTGCCTTCGCTCCGGTGACCGGTTGACCGCGGTCGGCTAGGGCCGGAGGTGGTCCAGCTTCGGCCAGGTCAGCGCGGCTGACGCCCACGTGCTGCCGGCCCCGAACGAGGTCAGCAGCACCTTCTTGCCCGGTGCCAGCAGCCCGGCCTGCATCGCGTCGGCCAGGGCCAGCGGGATCGACGCGGCAGCGGTGTTGCCGACCCGGTCGAGGTTGACGTAGCAGCGGTTCTCGGGGAGGCCCAGATTGGTGGCGACGGCGCGGAGAATACGCAGATTCGCCTGATGGCCGACGAGCAGGTCCAGTTCCGCTGAGTCCCAGCCGACCGTTCGCAGGATGTCCGACGAGGAGGCGGTCATCCGTCGTACGGCGTGCCGGAAGACCGCTCGGCCGTCCATGCGCAGGTAGTCCCGGTCGCCGTCCAGGGGAAGCGGATGACGGGATCCGCCGGCCGACTTGATGATCAGGTCGGCCTGATTTCCGTTGCTGCCCAGGTCGAACGCCAGGACCTGACCGTCGTCGCCGAACGAACCCGCCCTCAGCACTACCGCGCCGGCGCCATCACCGAACAGCGGGGCGACGACCTGGTCCTGCGGGTTCACGAGCGTGGTGAAGGTGTCTGCCGCTATGAGCAGGACGCTCTCTGCCAGACCGGAAACGATCATGGACGTGGACACGGACAGGCCGTAGACGAACCCGGAGCACACCGCGTTGACATCGAACGCCGGCACGTTGGGCAGGCCCAGTCGGGCGGCAACCGAGGGAGCGGTCGCCGGGCACGGAAAGTCTGGGGTGGTGGTGGCGAGGACCACCACGTCGACAGCCGGATGTCCGGCCATGTCGAGCGCTCGGCTCCCGGCCGACACCGCCAGATCCGAGGTCGCCGCGTCCGCGTCGTTGACGTGCCGGGCGGTGATGCCGGTCCGTGAAGTGATCCATTCGTCCGAGACGCCGAGCCGGCGCTCCAGGTCGGCGTTGGTGAGCCGGCCGGGCGGGACCCAACCTCCGATGCCCGCGAGCACCGCCGTTCGCGATGCCCGCCCTCCCCGCTGGGTGGTGAACTGCATGCTCTCTCCTGTCCGTACCCGCCGGAGCGGGCGTCCGCCCGGCCTGCGTTGATGGGCTCGGATCGCTCACCCTTCGCCGAACGACTCACCGCATGTCGGGTCGACGCCCGCCATGGCGACGAGCAGTTCCTCGAGCCGAAAGGCGAACGCCGCACTCTGCTGGCGGCTCAGATAGTGGGTGTCCACCCAGAACGACAGTTTCGCGACCGGCCAGACCTCCCACACGTGCATATAGAAGGTCATCTGTTCGGCCTCGGCGGAGTCGCACCAGCCGAACTCGGACTGGCGCAGGAGCGCCGGATAGTCGGCGGGCTCGTGGGTGACCTTCTCGTAGGGCAGGGTCGGACGGTGGTAGTTGAAGGTACGGCCCAGTTCGGGAGCGGAGGACCGACCGGAACTCACTTCCTCGATCAGCGCCGTCGCCGCTGTCGGGTCGAGTTGACCGTAACGCGCTGCGGCCAGCAAGGACGCGTGCGTACGGGCCAGGACCGTGGCATGGTCGCCGTGTAGATCCAGGTACAGGGGCACCGGCTGCGACAGGTGTCCCACCGTGGTTCGCAGCCGTGAGTGATTCCGATTCGTCACCACCACGAAGAGGCCGCTCTTGCGACCGCCGTCGTGCTCGGCCAGTGTGTGGGCGGCAGCGGTCAACAGCACCGACGAGGGCGCGACCCGGTACGTGGCCGCGACGGCTCGGGTGGCATGCGCCGTCGCGGCCGAGTTGAAGGCGGCATGCCAGAACCGCGGTGCCGTCGTCGATCGCGGCGGGGAGCGGTCCAGCGCCGGCATGGACTCCAGTTGCCGGCGCCAGAAGGACAGGGCCCGCTGTCGGGCCTCGCGACCGCGTTCGCTGCGCTCGTGCCGGCCCTCGTCCAACGGTTGCCACCCCCCGTCCTCGTCATCGGCGTGCTCACCGCGAAGTTGTCGGGAAAGTTCGTCGTGGAGTACGTGCAGACTCCACCCGTCGACTGCGGGCAGCGACGTGACCAGGACGAGGTGACCGGCTCCCGAGATCGTCCGTACGACCGCGGCGCGGACCTGAAGTTCCCGGTCACATCGGAACGGCCGCTCCCGCAGCCTCGCCGTGATCTCGCTGGTCATTACCGACAACTGGGTGTCCGAGACCAGCACGATTTCGACGTCGATCGAACCGGCGGGATGGGCGTACGCCCACAGCTGCGCGTCCCGGTCACGCTCGTAGGTGGTCCGTAGCGCCTCGTGCCGGACCACCGTCACCCGCAGGGCCGCCAGTACCTCGTCGTCGCCGACGGTGGGAGGGATGTCGACGACCAGCGGCAGATTCAGATGCGGCCCGTAGCGGAACTCGAGGTCGGCTAGGACCTGCCAGGCAGCGAGTTGGCCGCTGGGGACCATGCCGTTCCTGGCCGACGCGCCCTGGAAGGTGAGCAGCCGCGCGTCACGGAGGGGGGACACGACTATTCGCCGCCTGACAGCGCCGGGGCCAGTTCCTGCACGAGTCCCCACAGACCTCCCGGGGTCTCGGTCGCCGGGCTGTTGAGCAGGTCGTCCGGCACGACGACCTCGAACTCGTCCTCCAGTTCCGTGAGGAGAGCCACGACCCCCAGCGAGTCGAGGCCAAGCTCCGTCAGCTCCGCGTCGGGCGAGAGCGGCGAGTCGGCGGGCAGGCAGAGGTGGCGCCGGACGAGAGCCTCGAAACTGACAGGCCAATGAGACTGGTTCACTTCTGCTCCAGATGTGTGACGGGTGGGGTTCGCCGAGGACGGGTGGTCGCGAGGTCCGGCCGAGGCCGGGGGCCCTTCATGCCGGGGACACCGAACTCAGCCGGTGCGCGAGGTCTCTGAGGGTCGACGCTTCGAACACGTCGTCCAATCCGACCGGGACGCCGGTCTCGTCTGCCAACCGCTCGGCGAACAGGACCGCCGTGAGGGAGTCCGCGCCCAGGTCGAACAGGTCGTCCGTGGGTGCGACAGCGGTGTGGAAGACCGCCGCCGCGACGGTCAGAACCGTCTGCAGGTGATCTTTCTCGGGCACGTGTTCAACTCCTACGTGTCTCGTAGCCGGTGACCGGGGTCGGCCCCCGTTGCTCGGCAGTGGTCCGCCGTCGATGCGGCATCAGTCACCTACCTGTCGCGTCGGAAAGGAGAGGCCCAGGCCGGCCGGCGGCCGCTCAACCAGCGGAGTGTTGCGGGCACAGATCCGGAGCGTGCCGGCGGTGAGGCTGCCGGTCGGCGACCACTCACCCGGCCGGGCGATCCCCCACGGCACCAGACTGGCCAGCAGCAGCGGGTCGAACGGGACCCACCGGTCGTGCAACTCCAGCTCCAACCAGGTGTGTGGTACCGAGTAGGGAGTTGCCAGCAGCAGGCCGAACGACGTACGAGCCGGGACACCGGCACGTTGTGCCGCCGCGCACAGGTACCGCGCGGCTAACTCGCAGTCAGCGAGCCCCGCCCGGTCGACGAAGGCGAGATCCTTCCAGAGGGTCGGCGGAAGCAGGTGGTGGCGTACGCCGGCCATCCGGGCGAAGACCGCGCGCAGTGCGTCGGGAACCTCGACCGGCGAGTGGTGGACCCGCTGCCGTAGCAGCGCCGTCGGCCCGTGCGGAGTTCTCCCCACATTCTCGGCCAGCGACCGAACCCGGGGGTGGAACTCGTGGTCCCCCCGGCAGCGTTCACCTGCACAGGCGCACCGTGTCACCATCTTGACCTCGTACGTGGCCGGGCTTCCGGAGGCGCAGCGTTCCAGCGACCTGCGCCACCGGCGCATGGCGAGGTAGTCCGGAGACGGCAGGCGGAGTGCCACCGTTGCGCTGATCAGGTCGAGCCGCTCGAAGAGCAACTCCGTGCCGTGGCGGCGGTGCGGGAGGCCGAGCCCGGCGAGGAAGGCCAGCAGATCGGGGGTCAGCGCGTAACGCAGCGCACCGGCGGCGGGAAACGAGAAGGTGCGGAGCTGGTCGGGAATCCGACGAGCCGCATCGACCAGGTCGGCCGCGGCGGCCTGGAAGGCGGGACCACCGGAACCGTCCAGTGGTGGAGGCCGGTCGGGAGTCATGTTCGGGTCGGTGCGGGCGTCCAGTCCGGTCACGCCGCCGGTGCCCATGGGGGACCTCACCAGATGCCCTCCGCCCGTTCGACGACCGTCCCGCTGACCCCGGTGACGGCGCTCAGGTGGCACATCGGCACGTCCCCCGCCGTCACCTCGATGAGAAGCCGTTCGGCACCGAGGAGCACCTCGGCCACATCGGCCCGGGACAGGTAAGCGGTATCGACCCAGACCAGCAGGTCCACCTCGGTCAGGAAGCGCTGCGCCAGCACGAACATCCCGGGGCTCTCGTCGTCCGCGGCGGGCGTCCAGCGGAGCACCGTTCCGACGGCGAGCCCTCGCAGTGCGATCGCGTCGACGGTTGGGGTGGCGGGTGTCGGACCGGGGCTCGCGGCGAAGTCGAAGACCACCGGTAGGGTCCCCGAGGCACCGACGCAGGGGTCGTCTCCGTGGGTGAGCGCGGCCACAGCTGCCGGGTCGGGCTGGCCGTACCGGGCCGCGCGGAGCATCCGCTGGGCCGTCGTCGACACCACCTTTCCGAACGTCTCTTGGGACACGTCCAGGTACACCGGGGCGATCTGGGCGTACCGGCCAAGAGATCGCCGCGTCTGCGCCAGGTGCCGGTTGTCGGTGAGCAGGGAGACACCGATCCCGGGCTGGCCGAGCCGGAGCCCGATCATCACGGCCAGCCCGCCGAGCAGGACGGTCTGAATCGGCACGCCCCACTTCACGGCGACCTGTTGGGCCGCCTGCGCCAAGGCTGAGGAGGTGAAGTGAACTGCCCAGCGCCGCGGTGCCTCGACGACCGGGCGGTAGCGCGGTGGCGGCGTCGCCCGTACGTGGTCGAGCTGCTCACGCCAGAACGCCAGGCTGGCCGCGGCAACGGACTTGGATTGCTCGCCCGACTCGTAGGCGACCTGGTCGAGGGGCTGCCACTCCGGTGTCACCAGGTCCTCGTGGGGAACGTCGGCGTCGTTGAGCCGAGTGTGCAGCCACCGCCAGAGCTTGGTGAGGCTCCAGACGTCGGCGGCGATGTTGGACAGCCCGACCACCAGCACCGTCGGGCGTCCGTCCGACATGATCAGACCGAAGCAGATCGGCGGCGCCGAACGCAGGTCAAACTGGGTCGCCGCCAGTTCCTGCGCCAGTGCCGCGGCGGCCTGCTTGGGCGGCTGCCCGTCCGTCTGGCGCAGCCGCAGGTCGAAGGCCCCCTCGCCGAGCACCTGCTGCTCGGGCTCTCCGATCCCGTCGAGCCGGTACGTCGTCCGCAGCGTCTCGAAGCGGGTGACCGCGTCGGTGGTCACCCCGATGACCTGGTCCACCGTGTATTCCGAGCCGATGTCGACCTGCAGGGTGAGGGTCGTGCGATTCTCGTGTGGGGCGAGATCCCGGATGATGTCCCAGCACCAGCGTTGCCCCCGGGACAACGGTCCGTCTCGGACCGGAAGTCCTGCGAAACGGATGAGGAGAGACGTTCGGAGCTGGCCTGTCATGTGCAGGTCCTTTCGCGCGTGCGTCATTCAGCTGCCCGCGCTCTCGTAGCGACGTAGCCCGCGGCGGAACACCCAGATGGCGATGAACACGCAGGCCACCGCGACTGCGGGCGTGAGGAGGCCGATCGTGGCGTCGACACCATCGGCCAGGTAACTGACCGGGTAGTAGCTGGTGAAGGCGAAAGGCACGACCGTCGTCAGCACCACGCGAAGGCCGACCGGATAGATGCCCAGGGGATACCTGGCCAGCTCACCGACCTGATGCATCGCATAGGCGACCACCGGGTTGCGTCCCTGCAACCAGAAGGACGCTGCGTTGGTCGCCAGATTCATCGCGAGCTTCACCACGACGGCGCTGCCCGCCAGCAGGACGAGGATCAACCCCTGCAGCGGCGACCACTGGAGAGGGGCGTAGCACAGCGCCACGACGATCATCGCCGTGCCCAGTACGAGGTTGCCGAGTCCGTTGAAACCGACCGCTGAACTCATCAGTTGGAGGGCCACCGGATAGGGCCGGACGAGCAGGTAGTCCAACTCGCCGGAGTTCACCATCGCGGCCAGGCGCCAGGTGCCCTCGAACAGCAACGAACCAATACCCTCGGCGACGGTCACCATCGCGTACATCAGCGCGACCAGCCAGAAGGACCAACCGTCAAGGTGTGGCACCCGGGCGAAGAGGGCCGCCAGGAAGATCAGTCCCACCCCCTGGCTGAGGACTGCCGCGAAGATCATGACGAGGAAGTCGGCCTTGTACTGGGCCGCGGCGCGCAGCTGCGCACCGAGCAGTCGGACGTACAGGCGGGCGGTCCGCATCCACTCTCCGGTCATGTCAACCTCCGTGCACCGTGAGCTGACGGACCGCGGTGGCCCACGTCGCCCTGGCCAGGAGCCAGAGCAGTAGGGCCCAGACCACCTGCAACAGCAGGCCGCGCACGGCGGCGAGCCCGTGCAGGTCCCCGGCCAGGATCAGTGCCGGGGTCGAGGTGATACCCGCGAAGGGCAGGTACTCGGCCACGGTCCCGAACCACGATGGCAGGAACGACAGCGGGATCAGTGCACCGGAAAGCAGGTTGACCACCGCGACGCGGGCCCAGTTGATCCCCAGGTAATTCTGTGTCCAGAAGCAGGCGAGGCCGGTGATGTAGACGACCAGGAACTTCAGCGGTACGACCGCTGCCAGGCTCAGCACGAACAGCAGTAGGTGGACGGGGTCGGGCCAGAAGATCGTCCCGAGCAGCGTGATCACCCCGCACCACCCGAGCGCCGCCACCAGCAGCTCGATCCAGACGCCGCCGACGGTCTCGGCCAGTCGGGCCTTCTGGTAGTCGATAGGTCGGGTCAGGTCCACCGCCACCATTCCGCTCTGGATCCGGGCCGCCATCCCGAAGTCCGTGTACAGCGAGACGAGCGCGCCGCAGCTGAAGGCCACCAGCAGGTAGGACTTCATCTGTGGCCAGGTCAGACCGTTGACCTGGCCGGCACCGATGACCGCGTGCCAGATGGCCAGCAGTGCCAGCAGCTGGAAGATCAGCCCGAACATGCTGAACACGAAGGTCAGCCGGTAGGTCAGCACACTCCGGGCGGAGGCGCGCGCGAGCGCGAGGTACGGTCTCATGCGTCCACGCCCTGCGGGGGCAGCACCAGCAGCTCACCCCGGTAGACCCTCCGGACCACGTCCTCGATCTGCGGCTCCTGTAGCCGAAAGTCGACGACGTCGACCTGTCGGGTCAGCGCGTCGAGCACCTCGGTGGCTCGGTGGGCGAACCGGTCGAAGACCACCACCAGTTCCCGGGTCGAGGCGCCCTGCTCGACCTGCGCCTCCGGCAGGCCGGCCCGCAGCGCGGCCAGATCGACCGGTGCGTCGACCTGCACCGACAGCTGCCGTTGCCGGGCGTACGCGTCCTTCGCCCGACCGAGGTCGCCGTCGAAGATGATCCGTCCGTCATCGATGATGATCAAACGTCGACACACGTCCTCGATGTCACGCAGGTCGTGGCTCGTCATCAGGATCGTGGTACCGGCCGCCACCCGCTGCCGCAGGAACATCCGGACGCTGTCCTTGGCGGCGATGTCGAGCCCGATCGTCGGCTCGTCCAGATAGACGATGGCCGGCCCGTGCAGGAAGGTGGCTGCCAGGTCGGCGCGCATGCGCTGGCCGAGGGAGAGCCGCCGGGCCACCACCGGCAACAACTTGCCCAGGCCGAGCACCTCGTCGAACTCGTCGAGCCGTTCGGTGAACTGTGTCCGCGACACGCCGTACAGGTCGCGCAGCACCTCCAGCGAGTCCCGGACGGTCAGGTCCCACCACAGTTGGGAGCGTTGGCCGAACAGCACCCCGATCTGCCGGGCGTTGACGAGCCGGTCCCGGTGGGGATCCACGCCGGCCACCCGTACGGTGCCGGAGCTGGGTATCAGGATCCCGGCCAGCAGCTTCACGGTCGTGGACTTGCCGGCTCCGTTCGCCCCGACGTACGCGACCGCCTCGCCTCGGCCGATCGTGAGATCGACCGAGTTCACGGCAGCACGGTTCGTGTGGCGCGGACGTACCAGATGGCGGAGGGAGCCGCTGAGGCCCGGCGCCTTGTCGGGGCTCCGGAAGACCTTGGTGAGCCCGGCCGCGCGGATGACCGGCTCGGACGCGCTACTCATGACAGGATCGAATCGGGGCTCGCGTCCGCCGGTGACGGACGTCTGACGGTGTCGTCCTGGCTGCGCGCCGGGCGGTCCGGTCGTCCGATCGGATCCACCGGGCGCCAGCTCAGAAACCGCCGCTCTGCGAAGAACCACTTGCCGTCCTCGCGTACCTGCGGGCGGGGATGGAACATGTGCAGCAGTGGATCGTCATACCGATCCAGGGAGCCCATGAACTCGACCCGGAAGGCGAAGTCGAGATCCTCACCGCCCCAGCCCTCGAAGCGCTCGTCCATTCCCCGCACCCGCATGAACAACGGCATGCGGAGCCAGACACAGTGGCCGGGTGGCCGTCTCAGGTAGACGCCACGGACGCGATCGAGGTCGACCGCCTCGCCCAGCAGGCAGCGATGCCGGACGGCGTAGTCGGTCGAGGCAGGATCCAGGCAGAGTGCGTCCAGGTACGGCCAGTGCGCCTGGCTGCCGCGGCGGTGAAACCGATCGAGGTTGCGCCGAACGAAGTCCCGGTCGACAAGCACGTCGCTGTCCAGGATGCAAAGTATTTCGGCGTCTCCCGCCTCGGCCACCACCCCAACGTTGACCGCCCAGGACTTGTTGAACCGGCGCGTCGAGTGCACATGGAGGTAGCGGTCGACGAAGGGTCGGATGACGTCCTCGTGGCGGGCGTGGCTGTCGAGTTCCACCACGACGCACCGGTAGTTCTCCCGCGGCATGGACTGGTCGGCCAGGGCGCTCAGGCAGGCCAGCAGGTTGCGCAGCCGGGGCAGGGCCGGATCGGAGTCCCGGAAGGGAATGACCACGAGTACCTGCGCGTCGCTGGCTCCGGTCGGTGCGGGGGTGCCCTGCGCCGGAACGAGGTCCGCCGCGGCGATCGGAGCGGCCTCCACGGGCTCGTGGCCGACGTGCATGGCGAGCCGGCTGTACGCGTCGGCGCGTACCGCCGAGGCGGCCAGTTCGGGCCATGGCGGCGCACCGCCCTCAATCCGGCTGGCCACCGTGGCGGTGAGCAGGTCCAGCGTGGCGGGGGTGGCGACGCCTCCGGCGATGGCGTCCAGGCCGGCCGTGACCTCCGGGTCGCCGACCGCGCGCAGCGACTCGGCCACCGCGCAGTGGTCCTCGCGGGCGAACTCCCAGAAGACGTCCGCCGCGGTCTGCGCGAACTCGTCGTGGGCCAGCACGGCGCTGTCCACGGCGGCTCGCGCGACGACCTTCGGGTCCGCTCGCCAGCGGCGAACGGGTGCGTCGGATGCGGTCATCGTCAGGACCCCTCTCCCGTCGGGTTCGATTGAGGCACGGCGCGGAGGCGGAGCCGCTCGACGCCGACGCGCAGCTCGACGAAGCCACCCCCGGCCGGATGTGCGACCTCGATGGCGGCCAGTGAGCTGGTGACCACGCGGGCTCCGTGCGTCGCCAGTTCTGCCGTTCCGATGCCGACGCAGAAAGCCGGCGCGGCGACCGCGGCTGTCACCCCGACCACCGAATCCTCGAACACGACGGTCTGGCTGGGTCCGAGGTCGAGCAGCCGCGCCGCCAGTCGGTAGCCGTCGGGGTGCGGCTTGCCCCGGGTGACGTCGCCCCAGGCGACCAGGGCAGCGAAACATCCATCGAGCCCCAGGGCTCGTACCGCCTCGGTGGCGCGCTCCCGCGACGCCCCGGTGACCAGGACCGTCGGCACGGCAGCGGCGGCGAGCGTCCGGACGAAGGCAGCGGCTCCGCTGATCGGTACGACCGGCAGGCTGCTGTCCGCCTTGTGAACGGCCGCGAGTAGTCCATCCCGTTCCAGCGGATCGAGGCCGGGAAACAACTGCGCCACGGTGTGCTCGGCCGAACAGCCGACCACCGACGTCCGGATCTCCTCGGCGGACAGGACGCGGCCGTGCTGCCCGCAGACGTCACGCCAGAGCTGCACCACCTCTGCCTGTGTGTCGACGAGGACGCCGTCGAGGTCGAACAGGGCGGCGCGGAGCGTGGTCATCGTCCTGCCACCAGGTCGTGCCGTGCTCTCGCCGCCATGCCGCCGGCAACCATTGCGTGGAAGACGGCGGTGGCCATCACGGCAGGGTTGGCGGACCTCGCGATCAGCGTGTTGACCAGCACGGCGGATGCGCCCAGCTCCATCGCCTGGGCGACGTGGGCAGGAGAGCCCATGCCGCCTTCGAGGACCACGGGGACGGGCAGCCCGTCCAGGCACTCACGGACCGCGTCGACGTCGGCCACACCTGCGTAGCTACCGACCGGCGAGGCCAACAGCCGAATGGCGGGGCAGCCCGCGTCCGCGAGCAGGCTCGCCGTGCGGAGATCCGGCTGCACTAACGGCAGGGGAACGAAACCGTCGGCCAACAGCTCCTTCGTGGCCTGGATCGTCGACTCGGCGCAGGGCAGGTTCTGCGCGTTGCGGACGTCCAGCTTGATGATGTCCAGTCCCATCGACGCCCGTAGGCGCTGTGCGGTCTCGACGGCCGCATCGACGGACCGGGCGAACGAGGTGGTGCCCACCCAGAGATAGCTGTCCAGGTCGAGCTGGCCGTCCAGGTCGGAGAGCATCAGACTGGACCGGGTCTGTTCGAGGTCGTAGGTGGTGATGAACACGTCGGCGTGTGCTGCCCTCAACACCTCGCCGACGACCTCCGCCGAGGTGTAGAGCTCGATGCCCACGAGCAGCCGGGATTGGAACTCCCGGCTGCCGATGCGCAGCCACGGATCCCTACCGAACGTCTCGGTGACCAAGTGGTGTGTCATTGTTTCTCCCCGTCTGCTGGCCGTCGCCGGCTCCGCCGTTGTGCCGGGCACCCGGCCTCTGTCTGGCCGTGCCCGCTTCTATCCGTTGCGTCCGAGGCTCGATCGCCCGCCGCGGGTGGACGCGGCCGGGTGCGGCGCGGATGCCGCTCAGCCATCGGTGCGCCGAAGCTTGCCGCTCGCGGTGCGGACGAAGGTGCCCGACGGCCGGATCTCCAGCTCGACGTGGTGGGATCCGAGAGCTTCGACCACGGCCTGTACCTCCTGCCGCAGCGCGGAGGTACCCGAGGCCGTGCACTCGATCCGCACGACGAGCGTGTCGGTGCGGTGCCGGTGCGCCGTGGCGACGACATCGGTGACGGTGGGAAGCTCCCGCACCGCGGCTTCGACCCTGGCGTTCAGCTCGCGGTACCGGTCGTCCAAGCGGCCGAGGATGAATAGGTAGCCGTCCTCGCTCAGGTAACCGAGGTCGCCGGTCCGGACGAGGCCGGGCGTCCTGTCGAGCCGGTCCACCCGTCGCGGCCACACCTGCACCTCGCCGGGCTCGCCCGCCCGCGCCTGCTGGTCGCCGGCCGTGATCTGTACCTTCACCCCGGGCAGCGGCCGGCCCACCGATCCGGGCCTGCGGAGCCAGTCCGATGTCGAGATCTCGCTGACAATCCCGGCCGATGTCCCGTAAAACTCGTGCAGGACCGGCCCGAACAGGTCGATGGCGGACCGCTTGATGTCGGGCGGGCAGGATGCCCCGCCGTGCAGTACGACCTTGAGGCTTCGCGCCGGTGCCACCCGCCGGTCGACAAGTTCCACCAGCCGGTCCGGGCTCAGGAAGGTGCTGTCCGCCGCGTAGCGGTCCACCAGGCCCGCGAAACCGTTGACGGACCAGCTGTCCTGAGCCACGACAGCGCTGCCGGCCTGCAGTGCGTACAGGGCCGGACCCAGCGTGCCCAGGTGGGCGGTCAGGTTCGTCATCACGTGCGGGCCGTGGCGCATCCCGGCCGCATAGCGATCGAGGACGGCGACCCCCCGGTACGGGTACCACGGACGGGCGCGCCGCACCGCGGTCGGCGCCCCGGTGGTGCCGGACGTGGCGAGGACCAGGTATCCGCCGGATCTGGGCGGCGGATCGTCGCCCCGCCTGCCGTTCAGCTCGGATGTGCCGACCTGTGGCACGGCGATCCCGATGTCGCCGTCCGTTCCGTCGGCGACGTGCAGGCGCGTGTCGACCTGGCCGAGCAGCCCTCGGCCACCGTCGTTCGAGATGTGCCACGGCTCGACCGGAAAGAAGCCGAACCCGTATCGCAGGGTCGCCAACGCCAGCGCGAAGAACTCCGGGCCGACCGGCAGGCTGGTGGAGACCACCGCCCCGTCCGGGACGCCCAGGTCGCTGATTGCCGGGCCGTAGCGGTCCGCGAGGTCCACCAGTTCGCCGAAGGTCTGGCTCCGGTCGCCTCGGACGACGGCGACTCGAGCGTGATCCGCGTCGGCGGTGTGCCAGGGACTCCATGCGTACGGTCGCGCCACGCCACCCTCCCATCAATCGATTATCTTCGATGTATTGGCCTGCACTGCCCCCTTGAACGACTCCAAGGGGGCGGTGCCCGCGTTCAGTCGGGCGGATCGAGGAGCATGGTCTTCGATCCACTGCTCCGAACCAACGTCATTGTTGGAACTCCAGCCGGGGGAACAGCGCCGGTGGCTTGGTGACCGCGCGCCCAGTGAGGTCGGCCAGCCAGTCGTCCGCGTCCGGCACGGCGCGCAGACTGCCACCGAGTGCCTCGACGATGGCCTTTCCCGGAGCCGGCAGGAACGGTGTCACCAGCGCCCCCAGTTGCTGCACGGCACCGGCCAGGTGGTGCAGGGTCGTGTCCAGTTGCGCGGCGGCCGAATCGTCGCGGTCGGCGAGCTTGGCAAGCTGCCACGGAGCCCGTTCGTCCACATAGGCATTGGTCCGCCGGACCAGGTCCCAGATCCTGGCCAGTGCCTGCCGGTGGTCGTAGCCGGCCATCGCCTCGACGCTGCCGGCCCGACTGGCCGTGACCTGCTCGGCCAGTGCGGCCTCGCTTGGTCCCGCCGGCGCGGTGGGCGCCGGTATCACACCGTCCCGGTAACGCAGCGTCATGCTGGTCGCCCGACTCACCAGATTCCCGAGTCCGTTCGCGAGATCGGAGTTGTACCTCGCGACCAGCCGCTCCTCGCTGAAGTCGCCGTCGGTGAAGGGCGCGAAGTCGGCGAGGAGGAAGTACCGGACGGCGTCGACGCCGTACCGGGCGACCAGGTCCGCCGGGTCCACCACGTTGCCGAGGGTCTTGCTGAGTTTCTGCCCGCCGGCCGTGATGTATCCGTGCACCATCACGTCGCTGGGGATCGGCAGGCCGGCGGACATCAGCATGGCAGGCCAGTACACGGCGTGGAACCGAACGACACCCTTGCCCACCACGTGCACGCGTCGCCGGGCGCCGGCCCAGTAACGCTCGTACTCCACCGAGCCCCGAGTCCAGCCGAGGGCATTGATGTAGTTCGTCAGGGCGTCGATCCACACGTACATCACCTGGTCCGGATCGCCCGGCACCGGGATCCCCCAGCCGCGTGCCCGTGCGTTCGACCGCGAGATGCTGATGTCCTCCAGGCCGCCGCGCACGAAGCTGACCACCTCGTTGAGTCGGGTGGGCGGCACCACTCGAAGCGCACCGGACTCCAGCGCCGCGAGCAGTGGCTCCTGGTATCGCGAGAGCCGGAAGAAGTAGTTGTTCTCTCTGACCAGCTCCGGTGCGACGAGATGCTCCGGGCATTTTCCGCCCACCAGTTCACCGGGACTGTAGAACTGTTCGCAACCTACGCAGTACAGCCCTTCGTACTCCTTGGCGTAGATGTCTCCCTGAGCTGCCATGCGCTCCCAGATCAGTCGGGCGCCGTCAAGGTGGTCCTTGTCGACGCTCGTCCGGATGAAATGGGAGGGGCTAATTCCGAGGGCATCTATCATCTCCTCGAAATAGATCACGTTCCGGTCCACGAGATCTCTCGTGCTGATGCCCTCCCGCTCGGCCGCGAGAACATTCTTCAGGCTGTTCTCGTCCGAGCCGGTTAGGAAGAAGACGTCGGTTCCGTTCGCGGCCATGTGTCGGGAGAATGCGTCGGTCTGCACATATTCCAACGCATGCCCCAGGTGTGGGTGAGCATTGACGTACGGGATTGTCGTCGAAATAAAGGCGCTGTCGGTCATCTACTCCACTCTTCCCTTCCGGTTCGCAACGCCCACGATACCCTTCAGGACGGTCGGTTCACGGACGCCGTCGACCGACACCAAGGCGACGTCTTCCTCTCCGCAGATCGCCCGAAAGCGGGGATCAGTCAGAGCAGCCAGATCAGACAACCGGTAGTCGACAGCCCACTTGTACCTTCGGGATCCGCGGTGGCAGAGCGACCGCAGCTCAGGCCGGTCCAGCGCGGGATGGGCCACGATTAGGTGATCGCCCTCGGGAAGGCTCCGTACGTGACGGACGAGCTCCTCCGTCTTGGTCTCCGGCGAACGGGGCGTCAGGTGCCACAGTGAGTCCAATGCCAGCATCCGGCCAGGCCCAGGAATCGGATCCCGGCAGGCGAGCTCGAACTCGGCAGCTACCTGCGACAGCGCCTGGGTGTCTAAGACGCCGATGTGCGAGTCCAGGTGCGTGACCGGCACTCCCCAGTCCAACGCGGCGACGATCTGCGCCCGCAGTTCACTGACGACCTCGCTCCGTCGTGCCGTGCGGGCCAGTTCGGCCAGCCCCGGCTGCAGTCCACCGTCCTCATCGCACAGCGAAGCCGCTGGCGTGAGCGGCCGCCACCGCACCGACTCCCACTCACACATCAGTGCCAGATGTACGCCGAGCGGCAGTCCCGCCTCGACGGCCACCCGTATCCCGCGCTCGGCGTCGCCGGCCGGGACGATGACGGATGCCTGGGTGACCGCTCCCGCCTCGAACGCGGTCAGGATGCCGTCGGTGATGGCGGCGCACGCGCCGAGGTCGTCCGCCTGGACGACGAGCCGTCGCGCCGGCATCAGAACATTCTCCCGTATCCGCACGACAGGCACTGGTCCAGTGCGAATTCACCGCGCACGTTGGCGCGGTGCACGGCCATCCGCTCCGGCATGTTCCAGGCTTCCTCGATCGTCACGTCGCGAATGTTGCCGAAGGTCTTCTTGCCGAGGTAGTCCTCGCAGCACAGCATGAGATCGCCGTGTGCGTTGATGTGCAGCTCGTTCATGACCACCCCGCAGGCGGAGCGCCGCGTGTAACTTATCGGAATGATTCCGGCTCGGTTCGACGCCTGTGCCTGAATATCTTGAGCCGTCTTGTACCTGATCTTCGGGTGTTGCCCACCGAAACGGTCGAGCGTCTGTCGTACACCGGCCGGCATGGTATCGCCGTGCTGGGTGATGACAAAGGCGTCGACCGAGCGGTTCAGTCGATCGAAGAGGTCCGGGTTGAGAAAGTCGCCATTTGTGTAGAGCGCGATGCGGGCCAGTGGCATCGCCGCCCGGGCGAGGTCGAGCAGGTCCGGCATCCGCGGGTCAGCGAGCGGCTCGCCGTAGCGGTGCGGGGAGAACTGCATACAGAAGTTGTTCCCACCGAGGTCTGTCACGACCTTCTCGAAGAGTTCGGTCGGCATGCGGACCTCGTTGGCTCGGCTGCCGCGTTCGTAGATGCTATTCGGGCAGTAAGAACACCGGCGGTTACAGTAGGTCGTGGTCTCTACCTCGACGAACATCGGCTGGTGGTCAGCGAAGACCCCCATCGTATTCCCCTCCCCGTAGTCCCCATCGCGAGCTAATAGATCCGAGCCACGTCCGACAGCAGGGCGAGCCGGCCGGCCCGCCCACAATCCCCACAGGGGCCCAGGTCGGCCGGTACGACCCACCCGTGGACCGTGGGCCGGTGAGTTACCGCGCAGGGCGGACACAACCGAGCCGACGCCGAGGAGCGGGCGAGCCCTCGCTGCCACCGGGCGTCGCTGCGGGACCGGAGCCGGTCGTCATGGTCCCGGAGACGGTCGATCAGCACGTCCTCCCGCACCTCGCCGGCGCGATCCCGGCGCAGCGGCAGACGACCGACGAGCAGAGGGCTGCCGTCGTCGGCGTAACTGACCACCACGGGAACGGACCGGCGGTGCAACCGACGTTCGGCACGCCGGCGGCCCGAGTGGCCGCCCACGACGACGACCTCGGCACGTAGACCAGAGGTCGCAGTCGTCATCCGGTCCGAACCCCGGGGAACGATCACACCCACCTGGCGGGGGGCGAGAGTCGACGGCAGCGCCAGGCCACGGTGGTCGCGGTGATGCATCGCCGCCACGGCGAGGATCTTCCCGGTGAAGCCGACGTCCACCACCTCACTGGTGGTTCCGAGCGTGCTGCGGTAGTGCTCGGCAAGGGCGTAGATGGTGGCGAGGACGGTGAGCCGGCCATCCGGTAGGCAGGAGAGAACCAGCAGGGTCCGCTTGCCGTACGGGGCCGACACCGGCGGTGCGATGCTGAGCACCGGCAGGCCGGCGTTCCGGATCACCGCCTCGGTCGCCCGCCGCCAGCGGTCCATGGCGTCGGGCAGTTCGTCCGGCTCCACGAGCTGGTTGGCCTGCACGGCCGGCCAGATGTGGCAGTCGCGGAAGACCGGCGTGGCGCCCCCGGTCAGGGTGCGGACCAGACCGCCGACCGCCACCACCGCGCGCCGCGTTCCGGCCGCGGCGAGCCGTGACACGTTGAGGTGGAGGTTGTCCGGCCGGAATACCGTGGGCTCGGACAGTCCGGGCACCTGGGCCGCGTAGGTATTGGTGTAGTCGCCGAACACCGCGCGGTATCCGGCCGTGGGAAGCAGGAAAGGGTGCTCGACCACGTCGGCCTCGGTGAACCGCCGTACCTGGGCGGTGAAGTGGTCGACGAGCAGACCGGCCGAGGTCAACCCGGAGCCACGCCAGACCGGGATGCCCTTGGCGATGGGACGTGCGGTGATCATCGCCGCGTCGGCCAGTGCGTGCAGGTGCGCGGTTTCAGCCATGCGCGTCCGCCACTTCGGCAGCGAGCCGTAGACACCAGCGGTCCCAGAGGCCCGTCACATCGCACTCGAACCCCGACACGGTCCCCCGCAGGGCCTCGGTCAGGCCGGTCGCCAGGTCGTCGAGCGCCTCCTGATCCGTGCCGAACGCCTGCGCGAGGACCAGGCGGTGGGTCTGCCGCCCGTTGACCAGGCCCCAGCCCAGCGAATAGCAGCGGGTCAGGCCGAAGCGGAGCCAGGGCCGGGCGACGAGGCTGAAGCAGGTGCTCATCGAACGCAGGGACCAGCTCTCTCCAGAGTCGGTCGTCACTTTGGTCGCATACTGATGATCCGTCGCGTTGTCGGCCGGCAACGCGGGGAGGGCCAGCAGTCGCTCGAAGGCGTAGCCGTCGAGAATCTCGGTCACCGGGTCAGCCGACGGCGGCATCGGTCAACTCCAGGGTGCGGGCGTCGGCGTCGACTGTGGCGTGGACGCCGATCGGCAGGGTCAGCATCGGATCGGTGTGGCCCAGGTCGACGTCGGCAACCACCGGTAGCCGCGTTCCGAGCGTTCGGCGGAGCAGCGCGCGCAACCGTTCGGGGCACCCTTCCGCTGCCCGGAATGGGCGACCGAAGAGCACGGCGGCGGCTGTCGTGAACACGCCGATCATCTCCAGATGAGTCAGCAGCCGTTCGATTTCGTCGATGTTCGCGCCGGCCGTCTCCAGGAACACCACCGCGTCGGTGAAGTCGGGCAGGTAGGGCGTGCCGGCCAGGGCACTGATCGTCTCGAGGTTGCCGCCGACGAGTGGCCCGCTGCCGCGACCGCCGCTCAGCCAGGACCAGCCACCGCTCGGCCGCATCTCCCGGGCACGGTTGTCGTCGACGTCCCAGGCGTGGAACTCGTCGGTCCAGGCGTCCGGTGCCACCAGCCGGCCGGCGGGCCGGGACCGGCCGACCACCGACCACAGGCGTTCCGCGGTGTAGGGCAGCACCATCGGGAACTCCCCGAGTTCCGGCAACAGGGTCGGCCCGTGGAAGGTCACCACCTGCGCCTGCGCGTAACATCCGAGCAGGATGGCGGTGATGTCGCTGTATCCGCAGATCACCTTGGGCCGCTCACGTAGTGCGGCGAAGTCCAGGTGGGGCAGGGTCGCGTTGCTGAGGTGTCCGCCGATGCCGACGAACACCGCCCGTACTGTCGGGTCGTTGATGAAGCCGTTCAACTCCGCGGCCCGGGCCTCGACGCCGCGCTCGGCCGGATCCGCCGTCCGCGCCATCGGACCCACGACAACCTCGAAGCCCAGCTCCCGCAACGCGGCCACACCTCGCGCCAGCCGACCAGGGGTCCGGGACGGTCCGGACGGCGTGGCGACGGCGACCACGTCGCCGGCCCGCAGTCGCGGTGGTAGCCGCAACTCCTGCTTCATCGTGCGTCCCTTCCGCGCCTCATCGGCACCGCAGCACCCATGTCTCGCGTTGGGTTGTGGCGCTGACCGGCTTGTCGCTGTAGTCGTCGACGACCTCTTCGACGGTGAATCCGGCAGCCCCGGCGGCCGCCCTCACCTCCGAATGGTCGAACCAGCGCTGCACGTGCCGTTCGGTCCGGCGCCGATATGCCTCGGCATCGGCCACGAAGATCGAGATCAGGAATTCGGTGGTGCGGGCCTGCCGATCGGTGCGGTTGCGCCAGACGTACGCGAAGTCGCCGAGGTCGTCGCCGTAGTGGCTGTCGCCGAAGACGTCCTCCAGCTTGTGCCGGGTGTTCAGGTCGAACACGAACAGCCCGCCCGGCCGTAGCGTCTCGCCCACCCGGACGAACGCACGAGTCAGCTCGTCGGCGCCGGCCAGGTAGTTCAGGCTGTCGAAGGAACACACCGCCACGTCGAAAGCCGCCGGTTCACCGAGCGTGGCCGCGGGCAACACCGCCCGGTCGAAGCGAACCGTGGGGACCTCCGCGCGGGCGACGGCCAGCATCGCCTCGGAACCGTCCAACCCGACGACGTCGTGACCGTGGGTGGCGAAGAGGCGGGCCAGGCGGCCGGTACCGCAGCAGATGTCAAGCACCCGCGCAGGGCCCTCGGTCGGCAGCCGCTCCAGCGTGAACCGGGCCCAACCGGCGTAGTCATTGTTCGCCGTCCAACGATCGTAGACGTCGGCCAGGCCGTGGTAGAAGGTTGTCATCATCCACCCGCCGGCTTGCTGACCTTGATGAGCAGGTTGATGCCGCGCTCCGACCAGGCCGGGTCCGCCGAGGCGGAGAGCTCCGTCTCGAGCGCGGCCTGAAAGAACTCGGGGTCCTGCAGAGAGCGGGAAATCTTGCTCTCGCCGGTGTACGGGTACCCGAAGTCCTCCGGTCCGGGGTGGGCAACGCACGTCACACCGAACGTGCGGTGCACCTCCAGGCCGGCGGTGTGCGCCAGGTCCGTCAGTTCCTGAGCGGTGTAGACCCGCAGCGGTGGGACGCTGGGTGACCACTGCACGACCCGCTTCTGGTAGAGGTTGCGGATCTCCTGGGCCGTGGTGGTGCCGTCGCTGAGTTTGGACGTGAGCGCGGTGGAGAGTGAGTGGCTCATCAGCAGTCCGACGCCGCCCGGCTTGAGCACCCGCGCGAGCGTGCGGAAGACCTGCTCAGGATCTTCCAGGAAGCTCAGCACGCCGTACGTGGAAATGATCGCGTCGAAACCGTCCGTGGGTAGCTCTGGGGCGTCGTGCAGGTCGGCCAGGACGAGATCCACGGAGGTGGAGCCGGCGTTGGCGAGGTTGCGTTCGGCCTGCGCCAGCATGGTCTCGGACTTGTCGGCCACCGTGACCCGCACACCCAGTTCGCCGGCGAGCCAGAGCGCGAATCGACCGGTCCCGCCCCCGGCGTCGAGGACCCGGTCGCCGGGCTCGACGTCTAGGTGCCGACGGATGAGTTCCTTGATCAGTTCATCGGAGAGCGACCAGTAACGTGCCTCGTAGAATCCTTCGACGTTTTCGGCGTACGGCGTGAAGAACTGCTCGAACTGCTGCTCGGTCATCAATGCCATGTCAGGCCTCCTCGGTGCGTCGAAGTCGTTGGTTCAGCAGGGCTGAGGGAGGTGCGGTCAACGTGCGGAGGTACTCGCCGTAGGGGAGGTCGGTCGGCATCGGCCGCAGCTCGACCTCCTCGGGGATCTCGGTGATGCCGGCGTCGGCCCAGTCGGCCGTCAGTTCCGGCCAGTCCGGCGTGCGCGGCCACCCGTGCGGGTGCGCGAACTCGGCCCGCATCGGCTCACTGGTCAACTGGTAGCGGACGTCGCCCGAGAGGCGCACGCTGTGGGAGGTGTTGTGACCTCCCGCGTGCACCATCAACGAGTGGAAGAGCACTACGTCGCCGAGCTGGTAGTCCGTGGTGGCCCAGCGTGGATCGTCCGGTCGAACGGGCAGGTACAGGGGGCGGGCGCCCCCCGCTGCGGGATCGGTGGGCAGGAACCCGTCCAGGTGAGAGCCGGGTATCAGGCGAAGACCCTGACAGTCCGGCGTGGTGGGGGTGAACGGGATCCAGGCCGTCAGCACGTCGGTGGCGACGTGCAGCACCACGAAGTCCTGGTGGGCGCGGGTGAACATCCGGCTGGCGACGCTGGGAGGTGACACCCGTAGCACCCGCGCCGGGTGACAGAACACCTCGCCGTCGAGGACCTCCGACACCAGCCGCAGGATTCGCGGATGGAGAGCGACGCGGTGGAATTGCTCGACCCGCTGCACCGCCGGGTACACCGTGGCGAACGAATCACTGGTGAAGGCTAGATCGGGTCGGGCGGCCGTCAGGGTCACCGGATCGGTGACCCAGCCGACGTCGACCAGCGCCTTGCCGATCAGCTCCTGAGTACGGACGATCGGGTCGACGTCGAGGAAGCCCGGCAGATAGACGTATCCGTCCTCTACCAGATGTTTCCGGACGGCGTCGGCATCGCCGACCAGGTCGGCGGAACGGCGCAACTCACGCATCCCGAACGCTCCTGGATCGGGTCATGGATTGATCGCCTTGCCGTTCTCACGAGGCAGGAGCTGCATGTCGCGGATGTCGTCGTGACGCAGCAACCACATGAAGAAGCGCTCGACGCCCAGGCCGAAGCCCGCCGTCTCCAGCGGCACGGTCTCCTTCATCCGGACGTACCAGTCGTACGCCTCGCTGTCGACCTGGTGCAGGCGCAGGGCGGCCAGCACCTGATCGCGGTTGGTGTGGCGCTGTCCGGCGCCGACGACCTCCCCGGGACCGAACAGCAGGTCGGCGTTCACCGCCCGCCCGTGCTCGTCCTGCGCCTGGTAGAACGGAACGGCCAGATGGTCGTAGTGGGTGACCCAGAGGAACTGACCACAGCGGGCCATCAACTCCTGCTCGCCCTCGCGGGTCAGCGAGCGCCACCCCCCATGTCTGACGATCCAGCGTGGATCGTGGCCGAGCAGGTCGGCGGCCTCGTCGAAGGTGAGACGTCGGAAGGGTCGGGCGTCGTGGAGCAGCCGGTTGAGGTGGTCGAGATCGCCGGTGATCCGGCTGATCGTCGCGCTACACGTCGAGGCCAGCGCCTGCGCCAGATACCGCAGGTAGGCCTCGACCACGGTGAGGACGTTGTCGAGGTCGCCTGGCAGTTCGGCCTCCGCGTGCATGAACTGGGCGAGGTGCGTCCGGTCGGTGCTCTCGCCCCGGAAGGACGGCATCACGTAGTAGGCCCCAGCCGGAGCGAACCGGCACAGGTACTCCAAGCCGAACTGCATTGAGTCGGCCAGGTAGGTCCGCACGCCGAACATGTCCACGGCGACCGGGAGCGAGTCACTGCCGAGACCCATCGGTGACGACACGGAAGAGGTGGTGAGTGGAAGGAAACCGAATCTCGCCCGGCGTGCGGACCAGAATGCCACCGTCGCGCTCGTGAAGGCATCCTGCAGTTGGGCTAGACAGTGGTACCAAGGGCTCTCGACGGCCTCCAGGAAGTGCGTTTCCGGGCGCCGCCACGATCCGGGTGCGCAGACGGTGCTCCGAGCCGCGCTGATCGAATTCTCCAAATCGAGTGGCTGGTTCCTGATCATTCGTCCCCCATGTACTTGTTTATTGGAACTGACGGACGTCAACCCCAGTTGGTGTCGCCGCGTCGGATTCCGGTGGGCGGTGCACACTCGTTCTGCATCGGAACGCACTCCTGACTCATTCGCTCGCTGTGATGAGCGACGCTCGGTCGTCGGCGACCGCCGCGCTCTGAGAGAAGAGAACCAGGGGGCGCTTTCGTTTCCTTGTCCTGCGGCTTAGGCGGCGCCACACCGTTTCCTTCGCCGCGCAATTGGCTTGCGAAAGGGTGATCACGGTGGCAATGCTCACCGGGCACGACCGTCAGCAGCCGCGTTTCGGCAGGTGGGAAAACGGGCAGTCCTGCAGAGATGCCCCGGGACGGTGCCTACGTGCCCGTCCCGGGGCATCCTCAACCGGCCGGTTAAGGGATCCGATACTGCTGCGATAAGGCCGGCGCCGACGCCGTTATGGGCGGACGACGCGCTGCTGAGCGGTGCCCTCGCCTGCCGTCAGTCCAGGCCGGGGTTCGGCAGCCGGGTCACCACGTGCATGCTCCAACGCCGGTGCCCCGCAGAACCGATCAGGGCGCCCTGATCACCGGCGAGCCCGGCCAACCGCGTCGCGAGGTCCGAGATCAGTGAATGCCACCCGGGGTGCCGCTCGGCCGCTGGTCGGTACAGCGAGACCACCAGTTCGCCAGCCGGAGCGACCAGTGCGAGCGCCTCGGCGAGAGCCCGATCCGGATCATCCAGGTAGTACAGCACCTCGCTGAGCACCACGACGGCGAACTGGCCGCGCACGGGTAGTTGTGCCAGGTTGGCGCAGACGAACCGCCGGTTCGGTCCGCCCGTCGGCGGTAGGGCGCTGTGCGCCCAGTCGACGCCGACGTAACGTCCGGTGAACCCTGCCGTTTCCAGATGGCGTGCCAGGAGCCCTTCGCCGCAGCCCAGATCCAGGACCTCCGTCGCGCCGGCGGTCAGGATGCGGGCCACGATCGCCTGGTAGCGAGCCGCCTCGTCGGGCTCACCGAGGTAGCGCCAGCGCCCCCGGCGGTACTCCTCGTTCCACTCCCGTCGGCCGACGGTCGGTACGCCACCGGCCGGGGAACCACCACTCATCGGAGCACCGCCGGAGCGACCGGTGCGGGGGTCCCGACGGCGATCTCGGACAGCACCCCATCGGCGGCGGCCAGGGCGAAGTCGATCTGCTCCTCCTGGTGTGCGGCACAGACGAAGTTCACGTCGCGGCGCATCAGCACCCCCCGCCGGGCCATGCCGGCGAGGAATGCCTCGGCGGTCCGGGCATGCTCGGTGGGATCGGCGGAGAACCGCAGGCAGGGCATCGGATCGTAGCCGAATACGAAGTTCGGCATACCTCGCCTCCGCGCCGCCGCGTTCAAGCCGGTCCGCAACCGGCGGCCCAGGCGGGCGATCCGGCCGTAGTAGTCGTCCGTCGTGTACTCCTGCAGCGTCGCCTTCATCACCTCGAGTGAGAGAGCCTCGCCCGCGAACGTGCTGGACACCCGCTGCGTGGCGAAGGCCGACATGATGTGACGCGGACCGGCGACCGCCGCCAGGGGCATTCCGGCGGCCAGGCCCTTGGAGAAGCAGAGAAGGTCCGCGGCCACCCCGCGCAGTTGACCGAGCCCGCCCGGAGCGAGTCGGAATCCGGTGACCACCTCGTCCAGGATCAGTAGCGTGCCGGTCCGGTCGCACAGCTGCCGAACTCGTTGTAGTAGCGCAGCGTCCAGTTGCCGGTGGTAGGGGGTGGACACCATGACGGCCGCAAGCTGGTCGCCTCGCCGGTCGAGGTCGGCGCAGAACTGTTCCTCCGCGTCGGGGGAATCCAGGTGGGTCCGGCGGGTCAGGGCGGCGACGGACGGCGGTATCCCCGGTGCCGATCCCATCAGCTGATCGTGCCAACCGTGATAACCGACGAGCAGCACCGCATCACGGCCGGTCAGTGACCGGGCCAGCCGGATCGCTGCGGAGCACGCCTCCGCTCCGGTCTTCAGGAAACGCACCATGTCGACGCCGGGCACCTGGGCCGTGAACGACTCGGCCGCACTGACCTCCGCCGGAGTCGGCAACGACAGCAGGACGCCACGGCCGGCGCGTTCACGCAGCGTGTTCGAGACCGCGGGATGGTTGTGTCCGAGCGTCGCAGCCCCCAGCGCGCAGACGAAATCGACGTACGCCTGGCCGTCCACGTCCCAGACGACCGCGCCGTCACCCCGTTCGAGGTACGTCGGATAGGCGCCGGGCGCGAAGTTCTCCGGCCGTTTGTGATATGTGTGCGTCATGCCCGGCGTGACGGCCATGGCGCGGTCGGCGAGCTGCTGCGACCGGGCCAGGCGCAGCGGGCCGCCGGGCTGGGGTCGCACCGCCGGCACAGCGTGGGCGGTACGTTGCTCGGGCGATATCGCGCGGTGGAGCCGGCGGGCGCGCATCCATTCCCGCCCGATGTCGTGGGCTACGATGTCCCGCGTCCACAGCACATTGTGCCGCTCGTACGAGCCCTCCGCCACGATTTGGTCGCGGACCCGTTCGTCCGGACATCGGGCCGGGTCGGTGCCCGCGAGCGCCCGAGCCACCGTGGCGGACCACCGTGATCGTCGGTGTACGTGAGGGGCGAGCGGCATGAAGTACGCCGCCCAACTGGCCGGCTGCAACCGCAGCAACTCGCAGCGGGCGCCCCGCACCGGTGTGGCTTCCTCGGGAGAGTCGAAGGTCCCACCCCGCGCGGTGTGCGAGTTGCCGAAGACGATCTGGGTGCTGTCCTGTTCGTACAGGTCGGCGACGAGACCGTCGAGGTCCAGTGGTGCCCGAAACTCCCAGTCGTCCTCCAGGTGCACGCCGATTGGCGCGGTGGCCGAGGCGAGCAGCACCGACAACGCGCCGGACAACCCGACGGGTCGGGCAAAGCGCTCGACACGGCTCGCCGCCACCTGCGGATAGCGCTCCGGCAGCGTCCGTACGAATTCGCACGTCGCGGCGATCTCGCCCTCGTCCACCCCGTAGGCCGGGTCCACCGTGAGAAACACGTGGAACGAGCCCGTGAAGGAGACGTTACGGAAGAAACTTGTATAGGTGCGAACCAGGGTGTCCCGGCCCACGGAAGTGGTGGTGAGGTCGATCCGATCGGTACGGGATGACGACTCGGGTGCATCCGGCACTAGTGAACCCTCCTGACGTGCGGATCTGCTGGCAAGCGGTTGAGAGAGCGCGGGGCCGGACATCACCCGGAACCGGCGCGGAGGTGCTGACCGTCCGGTACGGCTCAGGACATCGCTGGAATGCTGCCGGCTGCCTCCAGACGGGCTCTGAGCGATGCGAGAACCTCCTGGACGCCGTGCGCGTTGCAGCCGTGGAGGGCCGAGATGCCGCGCTGCCAACTCGCCCGTGCCGAGTCCCCCGCCCCCTGCTCCGTCTGCATGTCGCCGTAGACGAGGAGGGTCCGAGCGACCCAGAGGGGAACGTCGACCTCACGGAAGAGACGCAGCGCTCGCTTGAACCAGTCCGCCGCCCGGGGCGGATCGGCGTTCTCCTGGTGCAACGTCCCGAGGAGGTAGCAGACCCGGGCGGTGGTGAGGCGGTCCCCGGTCACCTCGATCAGAGCGTACGCACGGCTCATCAGCGACATCGCCTCGGCATACCGGCCCCGCCGTGCCAACACCGCGCTGCGGCCCACCAGCGCGTGCACCTCACCGATCCGGTCGCCCACCGGGCGGGTCAGGTTCAGCACGCGTTGGTAGTGGATGTCCGCGGAGTCGAGGTCACCCTGCTCCCGGCACAGATCGCCCAGCCGGTGGCTCACCTGTGCCAACACCCGGCGGTGACCGGCCTCCTCAGCCAGGCTCCGGGCGACGCCGAGGCAGTGTTGCGCCTGCGCCGACTCGTCCCGGTCGAGGTGAATCTGGGCCATGCCGCTGAGGACGTGCGCCTCACCGATCTGGTCGCCGACCGCTCGCAGTACGACCAGCGAGTGCTCGTACTGGTCCTGCGCGGTGTTCAGGTCGCCGCGGACCCGGTTGACGAAGGCCAGGTTGCGGATGGCCAGCGCCTCGCCGTGTGCGTGGCCGAGACCGTGGAACAGCGACACGGCGGTGCCGAGGTGCTCGACAGCCTCCTCGAGGTCGCACTCGACGATGCTCAGCGCGCCGAGCGAGTAGAGCATCGCGGCCTGACCGAGCTGGTTGCCGGTGCGGCGCACTGCGGCCAGTGCCGTCTCGTGCGTCGTCCGCCAGTCGCCCAGGTAACCGTGCGCTTCGTACAGGGTCACCGCCAGCAGGGCAAGGTTCCAACAGTGGTCGTCGCTGCCGACCTCGGCAGCATGGCGGACCTCGGCGAGGATGGATTGCCGCTCCAGTTCGAACCAGCTGAGTGGGTTGACCACGAACCTGTCGGTGACCGCCGCCGGCATCGCCCATCTCGGCGCCGGCCCCTGGATCATGGTTCCGTAACCCCCGTACTCGCGGTGGTAGGCGTTCTCCGCGAGCCAGAGGCGGGCGGCGAAGACCCGATGGAGGGCGTCGAGTTGGGCGTCCTGCGGTTCGGCGGCATGTTTCTCACGGGCGAAGGTCCTGATGATGTCGTGCATCCGGAACCGGGTCTGCACCGTCTGGCCGTACGTGACGGGCTCCGCCTCCAGCAGCCGGCTGTCGGCGAGGTTCTCCAACAACTCCTCGGCCTCCTCGATCGGCACGTCCAGCAACGGAGCGGCGACCCAGCTGGGGAAATCGGCGGTACGCAGCGTGCTGAGCAGCTGGAACAGCCGCTTCGCGCGGTCGGTCAGCGCGTCGTACGTGACCGCGATGCTGGTACGCAGCCGCAGGCCGCCGTGCTGGAGTTCGTCGAGCCGGTGCTCCTCAAGAGCCAGTCGGTGGTTGAGCTGCTCGATTCGCCAGTGCGGCCGGGCGGCTAGTTTGGCTCCGGCGATCCGGATGGCGAGCGGTAGCTCCTCACATAGCGCCGCCAGTCGCCGCACCTGCGACGGTTCGGCCGCCACCCGGTGGTAACCCACTATGGCGGCGAGCAGGTCGGTGGCGTCCTGCTGTGAGAGCGACCCCAGCTCGTAGTGTCGTGCGCCGGTGAGGCCGGTCAGCCGCAGCCGGCTGGTCACCAGGACCGCACAACTCGCGCTGCCCGGCAGCAGTGGAATGACCTGCTGCTCGCTGGTGGCACCGTCGAGCAGGATAAGGATGCGGCGGCCGGCGATGCGGTTGCGGTAGACCTCGGCGCGCTCGTCCTGCCCGTCCGGAATGGCCGAGCCCACCACGCCGAGCGCTCGTAGAAAGCGCTCCAACAGGTCAGCCGGGGTCACGGGGTTCATCCCCGCGCCGTCCAGGTTGACGTAGAGCTGGCCGTCGGTGTAGGCGTCGCAGATTCGGTGGGCGACGTGGATTGCGAGGCTGCTCTTCCCGGTGCCCGCCCGTCCGGATAGTGCGATGACGGTCCCCGGGCCGCCCCGCATCGTTTCGGTGAGCGTGCTGACGAGCCGCCCATGGCCGGTGAAGTCGGCGATGTCCGTGGGCAACAGGTGTGGCAGGTCCACCCGACGGTTCGAGACGTTCATGCGTTCGGAGTCGGATCCGGCCGTGGTCTGGAGGATCTCCGGGGCGGTCGGGACGACGTTGACCACCTCGCCGGGCGGGTCGCCGGAGAGGATGACGGACTCCAGCCGGCGCAGCTCCTCGCCGGGCTCGATGCCCAGCTCCTCAATGAACATCCGGCGGGTCGCCCGGTATGTCTCGAGCGCCTCCGCCTTGCGACCGCCATGGTAGAGCGACAGCATGAGGTGCCCGCGTAGCCGCTCCCGCAGCGGGTGTTCGGCCACCAGCCCCATCAGTTCGCCGATCAGACTGCGGTACTGACCGAGGGCGAGCTTGAGGTCGATGCTGTCCTCCAGGGTCGCCATGCGGCACTCGTCGAGCCGGGCGGCGGACGTCTGGATCACCGGGCTGTTGATGCCGGCGAGCGGGGAACCGCGCCACAGGGACAGCGCGGTGTTGTAGGCGGCGGCCGCCTCGTCGAGTCGCTGCTCCGCCACGGCTCTGCGGGCCCGTTCCTCGCAGCGGTTGAATTCGTGCAGGTCGAACTGGGCATTGCCCAGGTACAGGGCATAACCGGGTGGCCGGGTGACGATCGAAGTGGTCACGCCCGTCGCAGCGAGAATCCGTCGCAGACTCGAGATGCATATCTGGATCTGTCCTCGCGCGGTCGCCGGCGGCCTGTCGTGCCACACCGCGTCGATGAGCCGGTCGACGGCGACGACCCGCTCGGCCTCCAGCAGCAACATCGCGAGCACGATCTGTTGCCGCGCCGCGATCGCCGGCGACCCGCCCACCGACCCCCGGATCTCCAGGGGCCCCAGAATGGCCAACTGCATCTTGCTCATCTCCCCGTTTGACTTTCCGTGGCTGCGCACTGGCCGGCCCACCCTGGCCAGCCGCCTTCGCGGTGCACGACCAGCGCGCTGCCGAACGACGGGCGGCCAGGCATGCCGCCCCCGTGGTCGGCAGGCGGCTCAGGTGGCGATTCGGAGCGACGTCACTCGAGACATGCTCGGTGAACGGACCCACACGGCAGCCACGCCGGGCCAGTTTCTGCCGAACGCCTCGTCGACACTGTCGAGGCCGGCGCGCAGGATCTCCCGCGCCGCCCGCGCGCCCAGGCAGTAGTGCAGGCCCCTGCCAAAGGTGAGGTGGCTACGACGGGGCCGTACCTGGGACACCAGGTCCGGATCGTCGTACGCTTCGGTGTCCCGGTTCGCCGAGGCCAACACCAGGATGACCCGAGCGCCCCGCGGAATGACGTCTTCGCCGACCTTGATGTCCGCCAGCGCAGTCCGGGGCGCGAAGTGGAACGGGCAGGCCAGTCTCAACACCTCGTCGACCACCGCCGGTGGGTCGTGCCGGAAGGCCGTGAGGAACTGGGGGTCGTCCGTACCCAGCGTCATGCCGTGGGCCAGGGCCGTGCAGGTCGGTTCCAGGCCCCCGGTGAGCATTTGGGTGAAGACCGCCAGCAGATCCTCCGGGTCCGCGGTCCCGCTCTTCAGCAGATCGACGAAGCGGCGCGCCAGCGGACCGGAACCGTCCCGGAGGTACGTCGTCACGAAATAACTCCGCAGGTCGCGCAGGGCGCGGTCGGCGGTTGCCACGACGTCGGCACGGTACCGGTCCAGAGCGAGGTAACCGACCAGTTCACGTCCCCAGGCGGCCACCGGGTCCTGGTGCTCGGCGGCGATACCGAGCAGCCGGGAGACCGCTGCGGTCACATAGGGTTCGACGAAGCTCGTGACGAGTTCGGCACCGGGCTCGTGGATCGCCGTGGCGTGCTGCGCCGCCAGTCCGGTCAACTGCGCCTGCCACTCGCGCAGCGCGGCGGCGTTCAAACTGTGGGTGAAGGCGGATCGCAGAGTGGCCACGGTGGGACCGTCGTCAAAGACCAACCAGCGGCGGAACAGCTCCTCCAGGGCGGTCACGGTGGCGAGTTCGGCCGGGTCGAGGTCGCTCGTCGCCGCTTCCGACGAGCGCGGCCCCAACCGGTTGTCCAGCAGCAGCCGTGACACCTCGGCGTAGCGTGGCACGAACCAGATTCCGGTCTCCGGATCGTGGTGTACCGGGCCTGCAGCCCGTAGTAGGGCGAAGGTTCCCGGTGGGTCGTCGGCGATGTCGCGAAACAGGTGGGCGGAGAGCGACACCCCACTCACGTGATCGCCAGCTCCGATGGGACCCGGTGGGGGTGGCGCGGCGGTTGCGGACTGCTACTCGACGCCGGTGTCCCCGGCCTGATTCCCCCGTTAGAGAACTGCATCAATGTAAGATAGCTCGACTGATCATCCGGGCGCTACCCGTCCGACGGCGACGGGAGGGACCTCGTGGAGGTCGGTGTTTCCCCACCAGCAGAGGGGCGTCGGCTGCTCCGCGCCGAGGCCAGCCGGCGGCCGTGGCAGGCGCTGCCGGCCGGGTTCCAGACTGCCGTGGCCGACCTGTTGGGCGCGACCGTGGCGATGTCGAGCACTGAGTCCGGTGGCTTCTCCGGCGGCGTGGCGGCGCGGGTCGGCTGCACCGATGGCAGGCGGGCCTTCGTGAAGGCCGTCCCGATCGAGGACGATGCCGGCGCCGTCGCTCTCTATCGGAGGGAAGCCGTGATGGCCGCCGCCTTACCGTCCCACCTGCCCGCACCCCGCCTGCTCGGTTGTGTCGAGGCGGACGGTTGGCTGGGACTGGCGTTCGAGGAAATCGACGGGCATTGCGTCGCCCTGCCGTGGCGGGACGCGGAGCTCCGACTGGTGAGCGCCGCGGTGGATGAGTTGTCCGGGTTGGGCACGCCATGCCCCGTGGCGGCGGCCGAGCCCTGGGGCGGCGCGCCGGACGGTTGGGAGTCCTGGCGGTCGATCGCGGTGGACCCCGGGGCGGTCACGCTGCCGACGTGGTGCCGGGGCCGGCTGAACGATCTCGTGTCGCTGGAGGACCGGCTGGCGGAGGCGGTCGATGGTGACACCCTGTTGCATTCGGATCTGCGCTCCGACAACATCATGCTCACCGCGGACGGGATCCGTATGGTCGACTGGGCGTGGGCCGCCCGCGGGCAGCCCTGGATCGATCAGTTGATCTTCTGTCTCTGTGCTGCGGTGCAGGGAGCCGATGCACCGGATTCGATGTTCCTCGCCAGTCGGTGGGGTCGCCGGGCCGACGCCGCCGCGGTGGACTCCGTCCTTGCCGCCCTGGCTGGCCGCTTTCTGTTGGCCGCGGCGTCGGATGCGCCGGCCCCCTGCGGCCTGCGGGCATTTCAGCGGGAGGAGGCGCGGGTGAGCCTCGAATGGCTAAGCTCTCGCACCAAGTGGGGCTGATCGATGTCAGGCGGTCGCCCAAGAGCGCTGCTCCACACATCCACGCGTTCACCACGGGGGAAGGACGACAGGCCATGACCGATCAGGCAGTCACCACGGGACAGCCGGCCATCGACCACGACGAGCTGTCCGAGGTGGTCGCCCGGCTTCGTGATCCGCGGTGCCCAGCCACCGGGACGTTGACGTTCGGTGGATTTACCATCGAATACGTCTCGCCGCAGGCGTGCGCGTCTACCATCGAGCTTCTCTTCGATCAGCGGATCTACGACGTCGGCCCGTTGCGCGGCCCCGAGCGCATCATTGACGGTGGAGGGTGGATCGGACTGAGCACCTTGCGGTTCCGTTCGCTCTACCCGGATGCCCACATCACCGTGTTCGAGCCCGATCCGGAGCTTTTTGCCATCCTGTGCCGCAACATCGAGCGGAACGGGCTCACCAACGTGCAGCCGGTCCAGGCGGCGCTGGCGGGCCGCGCCGAGCAACGCGCGTTCATGGCGTCCGGAAGCGACAACGGCAGTCTCGTGGCCGCGCCGTGGTCAAGTACGTCGATCCAAGTACCCACAATTCCGGTCAGCGGCTATGTCGACCCTTCCGTATCTCTGCTCAAGCTGAACATCGAGGGCGCGGAGGCCGATGTCATCGCGGAGCTGGGCAGCCGGCTCGCGTCGGTCGACCAGGTGCTGATCGAGTACCACGGGTTCGCCGAACTGCCACAGAGCCTGCACGAAATTCTCGCGCGGCTGGATCAGAACGGGCACACGTACATCGTCAGCCACTTCAACGCCACGAACCGGTCGTGTGTGCCGCCGCTGCGCCTGGACCGGAACTACAGGTACTTCCTGCTGATCTATTCCCGCCGGCTGTCGGACTGACGGGCGCGCTACGGGATCGACCAGGGGACGGTGTCGGCGGTCAGGATGCGTAGACCGGTGACGCTCCAGATCGCCACCGAGTGGCTGACCACGAGGACCGGTCCTCGACCGACCTGTCGGCGCAGCGCCGCGTCGACCCGGGTGCGCAGGTCGACGACGTCCTCGAAGTTAGGTCCGTCGTGCTCGTCCGGTCGGACACCGGTCCACATCGCATACAACGCGCGGTCGACGACCTCCATCGGATGAGATCGTCCGCTGACATCGACACACCACTCGCGCAGATCGATCTCGACCTCGAGCGTGAGTCCCAGTTCGACCGCCACCAGATGGGCGGACTGCATGGCCCGGGTCAGTGGCGAGCTGACCACCCGCCGGATGCCGAGTCCGGATATGGCCCTGGCCTGCCGCTCCACCTCGTCGATACCGTGGGAGGTCAGTGGTGCCAGGTCGGTGGCATCGGCTCGGGAACCGGCCGGCGTCGTCGGCCACGCCGTCTCGCCGTGCCGCATCAGCAGCGCTCCGGATCCCGGCTGCCATGCCGGCGGCGCCCGCCGGGCCACCGGCGGTGCCGGAACGGATTCGGCGGTCTGCCGGACGCCCTCGGGAGCCAGCGACGGTATCGCGCCCGGGGATCCGGCAGTACGGCCGCCAACCGTGGCAGCACCTCGCCCGTCGTGAAGGCTCATATCCTCATCCCTAGCTGTCGCCGTCGCATCAAGGGAACGCGATGGCGCTATCGTCACGCCTTCGCCTCGCTTTGCGTACGCCAGCCTTCCGGTTGCCCGGTGGTGCATGAACGGAACGGGGGCGCGAATCGTGGCCCAACGCTGTACCTGCCGAAAATGTCATCCGGGCAGGTCAGGCCGCATGTTCGTACTCGTGCAGGATGCCGCCGAGGCGGTCACGACGACGGATGTTCAGGCGGTCGAGCCTGTGCGGGTCGGTGATTGGTTCGGGTAGCGGTGTGAGTGGTCGGACGTTGGCGATTCCCTGATGCGGGCGGTGCTCGTTGTAGAAGATCTCGTACTCGCGCAGCGCATGCGGTAGGTGCCGCTGGTTAAGGATCAGTGTCCGGTCGAGGAGTTCGCGGCGGCGGGTCCGTACCCAGCGTTCCATGATCGCGTTCATCCGGGGTATCCGGACGCCGGTGCGTACCACGGTGATGCCGGTGTCGGCGAGAATCGTGTCGAACGCGGCCGGATACTTGCCGTCCCTGTCGCGGATCAGGTACTTCACCGGGCAGCCCGCGTCTTCGAGGTCCATGACCAGGTTGCGGGCGATCTGGGCCACCCACGCCGCGGTCGGGTGCGCAGTCGCACCGAGGATCCGGACCCGGCGGGTGGCATGGTCGATGACCGCGAGGATGTAGAGGCGGGCCCCGGTCAGCGTGGTCGTCTCGAAGAAGTCGGCGGCGATGACGGCCTGTGCCTGGGTGCGCAGGAACGTGGCCCACGTGCTGGTGGTGCGCTCGGGTGCCGGATCGACACCCGCCTGGTGGAGGATTTCCCAGACGGTGGACGCGGCGGCCTTGACGCCCAGCACGAGCAGTTCGCCGTGGGTCCTGCGGTATCCCCAGGTGCTGTTCTCCCGGGCCAGGCGCAGGACCAGCCGGCGGACCGACCGGGCGGTTCGTGGCCGTCCGGCCTGGTCGGGCCGGGAACGCCGGGCGTGCCGGCGAGCGGTCAGATCCCGGTGCCAGCGCAGGACCGTGTCCGGGCTTACCAGTAGCCGCAGGTGGTTCAGTACGCCGCGCGGTAGCGGGTGTAGTAGGACTGCCAGCCACGCCCGGTCGGCTGGGGTGAACCGGACCCGGTCACTGTGCAGTTGTCGTTGCAGGACCATGATCTGGTGCCGCAGTGCGAGGATCTCTGTGTCCTTGTCGCGGTCACTCGTCGGCAGCAGCCGTAGTAGGGCGAGCGCATTGGTCACGCCGAGGTACGCCAGTCGAAGCAGTACACCTCATCGTCGCGCGGTGCTCGACGCAGACGGAACATCGCGATCCAGCCGAGAGGTTCCGCGTCTCCACCGGCGGCTTTCACATCGATCATGAAGATGGCTGTGGCCAGGACGGATGAGATTGTCGGCATCCACACCGCCGTCCCGATGGCAGCGCCCGACGATCATCCGTAGCCGGTGGTCGCCGCCGGGGTGCCAGACCCCGTGGTCACCCCACCCGACGGCGCAGACAGAGGAGTTTTCCGCCCGCGTCCACGCCGACGATCTCCCAACCACGACTCTCCAAGAGCTCTGCGGCGGACAGCAGCACATCCACCCTGGCCAGATCGCTGGGATGGATGTTCGTGTCGGCGTAGAACGACGACAGCGCGATAACCAGGTAGATCAGCGAAAACGGGTAGCTGTCGAGCGACACCCGACCGGAGAGAACATCATCAGCCTCGAAGATCCGAGGCGGGCGCGGCAACATCAAACCAATATGCCATCACTTCTCAACAGCACAGCAGTGCCCGGAAATCTCGGACTTGTCGCAACCGCATGGTTCCTACCAAACAGGCCGCCCTCAAGGTCCTCTACCTGGCCGTGGTCAGCCTCGACCCGACCCCGTCGCAGGCCTGGCTCGCGGCCCACCTGGACAATCCGTTCCGCGACTGGGTGGAGGACTCCAAGGCATTCGGGCAGGCCGCCTGCGTGGCATATACCCGTGCCTGGCACGCCGTCGGAGCCATCGCTCCCGAGGCATCTGATCGGCTGGACGCCGCGGAACGCGTGCTACGCGGATTCGTGGCTGATCTCAACGCGATCAACGACAAGTACGGCCTGATCGACACGCTGAACCGCGAGCACGCGTGGGACGTCTTCTGCGACCTGGCCAAACGCCTCCATGTTCCTGAAGCCCAAGCAGATAGGTGGTTCGAGGACGGGCGGCGATTCTGAAGGCATGATCGCCTCGATCAAGGCCGACCTTGTACTCTCCACCGCGTCGGGCCAACCCGCGACCAGTCACACGCATGCTCATCGGCATGAGCCCGAGCCCGACACGTCAAGCGGCGTACGGGAAGTGATGAGGCGCCGGTACGCGAGGCGCACGATCGGGCGGCAGATCCGGACGTCGATCGACATGAAGGCCGGCCACGGAATGTGACGGCTCCGGCTGGCGGTGGCGTCGCGTGGTCGGCAGCGGCCAGAGATAGCCAGGGCGCGTCTCGTGTCCGCAGGGTTGGTTCGTGTTCCGGAAGTAGGTTGTGGGCGTGGCCGGCTTTGGTCGTCAGGTGTTCCGCTACCGGCTGGACTTCGGTGGCGGTGAGCGCGAGGTCCTGTCGTTGTTGGAGGCGGACTGGGTGGTCCGGCATGGATTGAATCCGGAGGCGGTGATGGCAATCGTCCGTGAGGGCGCCGACTCGCACAGGCTGGCGGTGGCCGATGTTCGGGAGAACGGCGCGTTCCTTCGCCTGCTGTCGAGGGTCATCTTCGAGAACATCGGCCGGTGCGACGGCGTTCGGCGCCAAGCGGCGGTGCAGGGCAACGGCCACGTCTACCTGCTCGATACACGGATAGGCGATCCGAGCGGACGGGTGCCGCCCGATGACATCATCGGTGAGGTCGAGGTCCGTTACGGACGGCCCGTGGCAGGCTCGTATCGCCACAACCGCGACACCGACTACTCACGGTAGCAGGATGGTTCGGCCTACCCGAGGTCATCGAAGCGGCGCTGCAGCACCGGCTACACGCCAGGAGCACTGACGAGCGCATCTGAACGGCAGGACGCCGTCGCAGGCAACAGACGGGCTGCACGAAACCGCGCCAGACCGCCGCAAGGTAGGAGATGTTGACGGTGGCGCTACCCGAGGCTGGTCATGCTGTGTAGGCGCTCGGAATGCGGCATGAGCGAGTGTCTCGACTGGCGGGCAGGAACCTGCGTTGGAGGTGCGAGCGAGTACCAAGGTGGGTGAGCGGCGAGTGGCCCCTGCCCGGCGCATGCCGCAACTCCCGCCGTGCGCCCACGCCGTCGGCCAGCGGGTCGCCGAGCGGCTTGGTTTCACCGTAGACATGCGCCCGGGTACTCGGTGCCTGCCAGCATGGTGGATCCTGGTTGACGTGGACCACGATCTGTTGACCGCTGTAGCGCCTCGCGAGAAGCGGAGGTCGGCGTTGCATGAGTGACTACGACGTGTTTCTCGCTGACTGCCCCGCCCGCACGACGCTGGATCTGGTGGCTGACACCTGGTCGGTCGTCGTGGTGTTCGGCCTGGGACGCGGTCCGCAACGCTACAGCGATCTCCACGACCGAATCGGCGGGATCAGCAAGAAGATGCTCACCCAGACACTGCGCAAGCTGGAGCACAACAACCTTGTGGAGCGACGAGTCTTGGCTACCGCGCCTGCGGGCGTGGAGTACCGACTGACCCAGCTCGGGCAGAGCCTGCTCGGGCCGGTGTCGGTGCTCGCCCGGTGGGCTGAGGAGCACGCCGACGAGCTTGTTGACGACGACAGCTTCTGACCAGGCAGGGAACCGGATGGTGCCCTACGTCCGCCTAGCGTTGCCGTCATGAGAATTGGTGTTCTTGGTGCCGGGGTGATGGCCGACGCGCTCGGCGCTCGGTGGGCCGCCGCCGGCCACGAGTTGATGGTCGCGGGTCGGACGGCGGGCAAGGCCGAGGCATTGGCCCGGAAGTGGGGCTGCCGCGCCGGAGGCTTCAGGGAAGTGGCCGAGTTCGGCGATGTCGCTCTGATCGCAGTCCTTTACCAAGGCATGCCGGCCACCCTGGCCGAGATTGGCGAAGCGCTGCGCGGCAAACCGATCGTCGACTGCAACAACCCGGTCGAGATCGAGCACTTCACTCTGGTCACCGAACCCGGTCGGTCGATGGCACAGGACATCGAGCTGGCGACCGGCGGACACGTCGTCAAGGCGTTCAACCTCTGTGAGGCGCGCGTGTGGCAGATGGATCCGCCGATGTTCGACAACCGTCGTCTGGTGGTGCCCTACTGTGGTGACCACTCCGCCGCGCTGGACATGACGCGACATCTCATCGCCGACCTCGGCGGTGAACCGGTGCCGATCGGCGGCCTCCGGCATGCTCACCACCTTGAGGCGATGGCTGCGGTCGTGATTTCGTTGCTGTTCGGCGGACGTGATCCGTACACCGTCTTCAACCTCGTTGACCGCGCCGCCGTCAGTATCGACGCGTAGCTGAATCCGCCGGGACATCGCTGGCCGACAGCCGAAGAGCTGTCGGCCAGCCCGTCGAGATGCGTCTCCACGAACGCACTGTCATCGGCATGTCAGTGCGCCTCGAGCCGGCCTTCGCGGGGATGCGCTGGGGGAGCAGACTGGGAGCAGGGCCGTGCTCCCAATGGCGCTGAACGGCGTCCAACAGCCTTGACCTGCACGTATCATCCCCTGCCCGACCTGCGGCCCTCGCGTCACTGCTGGTCAGAGCGTTGCGGACCGTTCGTTGGCACGGAAGAGGTCACTGGTTCAAACCCAGTATCGCCCACCAGTTATATAAGCAGGTCAAATGGTTCGTTACCGGATCTTCGGTAACGAACCATTTCATAGTTGCTCCTTACGGTGGGAGCAAATTGGGAGCACATGATCATCTACGGCGGCCAGGCCGAGCGATGGATGATGTCGTACGGGAAGGCCTGCCTCAGGCCCGGTCCGGTGAAGGCGCCGTCGGGGCTGCTTCGCCGACGTGGGCCGCGCTTGCCGCGGCCCGGTTCTCGCGGCGCTCACCGGGTGACAGGTGGTTCGTCGACGAGACGTACGTGAGGGTGAACGGCGTCTGGCGGTACGTGTATCGGGCGGTAGACCAGTACGGGCAGGTCATCGACGTGCTGGTATCGGCTCGCCGTGACGCTGGCGCCGCCCGGCGGTTCTTTCAGCGGGCGCTGTCGACGTTGAAGGTGACACCCAACGAAATCGTCACCGACGCCGCCTCGGTCTACCCTGCCGTGCTCGACGAGCTGATTCCGTCCGCGTGGCACCACGTCGAGCGGTACGCGAACAATCCGGTCGAAGCTGATCACAGCCAGTTGAAACACCGGTTGAGACCGATGCGCGGGCTACGAACGGACCAGACAACACAGGTGATCATCGCCGGACACGCCTTCATGCAGAACCTCCGCCGTGGCCACTACGAACTCGCCATCGACACCCCACCCGCTCTGCGGGTCGCAGCAGCGTTCGCCGAACTCGCCCAGGCGATCTGACCGCCCCTCCGGCACGAGCCTGACGCGTTTCCGATGCCGCAACGCAACGGCGCCCGTGGGGCCGGCTACAGCATCTCGGCGCACGCCGGGCGCAACTGTTGGTGGAGACTGGGCGGCAGGTCCAGCAGATGCGGGCCTGGGTACGACCGAGACCGTCAAGGTCGGAGTCCACGAGCTCAACGTGTTCGGGAAAACTACATCCTGGCCGTCGATAAGGGCATGATCACTCCATAGTCTGGTTGCTGGGCGTGCAGTAAGGAGCGGGCGAAATCAATAGATCTCGCCCGCTCCTTCTTGTGGCGCATTCAGCACGTCTCGAGAGTGCCTATGCTGGCTACCGCACCTTCAACTTCTGATAGTTGGCGGCGTAGGGCTGGTAGGTCGGGTTGCCGGAGTAGGCAACGTGGACCTGGTAGGACCCGGGCTGCAGATCGCCGGTCTGCAGTTCGACGACGACTTTACCGTCCGTCAGTGGCACGACGTGCACCGTGCCGCCGAAGGTGACGGTGACCTCGCCGGTCGGGGTCGGAGCGTGGTGCTTCGGCCCGCCCGCCGGCCCAACCGGGTGATGCTTCGGGCCGCCTGCCGGCTCAACAGTCACGTTCAACCGGAACGCTCGCCCGCGGACAACCGACGGCGGCGCGGCTGTCGCATGGACCTTGACGGCGGCCGGGCCGGAGGGCACCTCGAACGACGCCGTACCTTCCGACGCCTTCAGGTAGTCGAAGCCGAGGTACTCGGCCTTGACCGTCCGGGCACCCGCAGGCAAACCCGTCGGCAGCGTGACCGTGGCCGCGCCGTCGTTCAGTTGGGCGAGTTTCGACCACGAGCCGATGCTGAACCGCACCTGACCGCCGGTCTCGAACCTGTCAGCTGCCGTGACCGTCGCGGTGGCCGTAGTCGTCTGGGCCCCGCGCGCGTACGGCTCGACAGCCACCTCGGTGGTGGTCGTGACGTCGCTGTTCGGGATCCCGCGGATGTCGTTCCACTCGCGGACGGTCAGCGGGATCACGGTGCCGTGACGCGGACGGACGACACCCGCGTTGGTCATCGTGATCGCCTTGGCGTTCCAGGTCGGAGCCTCGATGTTCTCGTGGCACGCGGCCTGGTAACCCCCACCGTTCGTGTACCGGTCACCCCAGAGGTAGAACTGGTCGGGGCAGGCGGTGTCACCGGGGTTGGCCTTGAAGACGACCGGTCCCTCGTACCCCTGGTTGGCGGCCCACGTCGAGCGCCCCAGAGCCGGCGCGACCAACGTCCAGCTGTCGATGTTGCTGTCCAGGAAGTCGGTGTGCTTCTCCGAGAAGATGTCCGAGCCCTGGTTGCCGGCCTCGTTCTTGGTCACCCGGTAGTAGTTGTCACCGACCCGGATCGCGGTCGTGTCGATCCGCGACAGCGGAGCCGGGTTCTGCCAGACCTGGGGAGCGGAGAACGTCTGGAAGTCTCGCGTCGCGGCGTACCACATCTGCGCGTTCCCCTGACCGGTGCGGTTCACGGGGTCGTTCCACAGTGACTGGGCCCAGAACACGACGTAGGCGCCGATCTCCTCGTCCCACAGCGACTCTGGTGCGAAGGCGTTGCCCGCGTCGCTGGGCGCAATCTTCACGTGCCGCTGAGGGGTCCAGTTCACCAGATCGTGCGACTCGAACACCTCGATGTACTGGGTGTCGTTGATGGCGTATCCACCCTGGTCGTACCAGTTCAGGTCGGTGGCGATCATGTAAAATGTGTCGCCGTCGGGTGAGCGGACGATGTGCGGGTCACGAAGCCCCTGGTCGCCCAGCTGGGAGATGAGTGAGGGTCGACCTCCGGTCAGACCAGTCCAGTCCAGAGCGGTGTTTCCGTTGGATGTGGCGAACATGATCTGCTCGCCGTCGGCAATTCCCTCACCCTTGAAGTACCCCATGAAGTACCGCTCGTACTCCTCGGAACGCGGCATGGCGGTGATGGTCACCGGGAACGACTTCTTCTGCTTGGCCCTACCCTTGGTGATGGTCGCCGTCAGGGTGGCGGCAACATCCTTATGGCCGAAGGCGGGGCGGCTGACCTCACCCGTCGGGGTGACGAGGCCGGTGGTCGACTTCCAGGTAATCGTGGATCCGAACTCGCCCTTGGCAGCGAGGTCGAGGTTTCCGCGTACGTCGTCGGTGGCGTCCAGGGCCAGGTCGAAGGTGTCACGGTCGACCGCCTGCGCGTTGTCGAACTCGGCCTTCACCACGACCGGGATCTCCCGGGTGGTGACCTCTTGGGCACCCTTGCGGACAGTCGCCGTGAGCGTGACTGTCGCGTCGGGCTGCCCCTGCGCGGGCCGGGTGATCCTGCCGGTCACCGCAACCTTGCGTGCGCTGGCGAGGGCTGGCGGGGTGTAGACCTCGACGACCGACGGGTCCGAACTCATCCAGGTGATGGCCGAGCCCGCCACGGAGCCCACCTTGGGCAGAACGATGTCGTGTACGACCGCACTGGTCAGGCCGAGGTCGATGGCGGCGGCGTCGGCGCGATTGCCGTCGGAGACGGTCCTCTCCGCCAGGGCGAGTCTCTCGTCGAGACTCACTGCCCGGTCGTACACGCGGAAGTCCCGGAGGGTTCCGCGGAAGGAGTAGTGGCCCGACGTCTGCGAGCGACCGAGGAAGTTGCAGTTGGTGCCCGCGGCGTTCACCGACGGTGCGGTGGTCAGGTTCGGCGACGTCGCGTGCAGCACGCCGTCGAGGTAGATACTGCCCGTCCAGCTCGTTCCGTTCGAGTTCAGTGACTGGGTGTAGGTGACATGCGTCCACGCTCCCTCGAGCATGCGGACCCGGTTCTGTTGAAGGTTTGTCGGACCCACCGCGACGCGGAACCGCTGGGTGTTCGACGCGAAGATGGAGCCCTCGGCGCCGGTGTCGACGTCGCACGAGCCGGATTTACGGCCAAAACCCCACATCTGGTGCTCGCCGACGTTCGCCGGGTCAACCCACACGTCATAGTCGACGGTGAGGTTGGACATGCCGGCGGTGATGTCGTTCGGCAGCGCCACGTACGCGCCGTCGAGGGCGCTCTCGTAGGAAGCGGGGTTGAACCTGACTCCTTCGCCGGTCAAGGTCGCCTTCTCGGGATTCACGAGCGTGGCGTTCGCCGCCGAGCCCGCGCTACCCGAGTTGACCAGCGTCGTCCCACTGGTCTCGTCGAGGGCGAAGTGGTGCACCAGACCCTCGTTGAGCTGCTCATCCGCAGCGTACGAGGGCGTCGCCGCGAACGAGGAGAGAAGTGCACCCAGTGCCAGGACCGCGACACCTCTACTCCTCCGACTCAACCCGAGACGTGGCCTCCGCTGTCGCAGTTTCAAATTGATCCTCCTTGACCGGTATCAGGTCTCCTCTAAAGTGGATGAGGTTTGTTAACGCTAACTACGGCGTGCTGCCAGGTCAACGACGTGTGTCGCGGCCCGAGGCAACGGATCCGTCATAGTCATGACTAGCCATGTTGTCGAGCGCGATGCGTCGACGACGGACTTTGACCAGGAGGCTGGGGGTGCTCTGACGGCCGCGCTCGCCTGTCCGGGAGCGCTACGTCAGCCACTCGCCGTCGACCATCAGATCCCGTCCTGCGATCTCGTTGACCTCGCGCCAGGCCTGGATCAGTTCCGGCCGGATGCGGAAGTACGGGTAGTTGCGCTGCCCGCGGGGTCGAACCCGGTCTCGGCCACGAACGCGTCCGCCACCTCGTCGGTGATCTCATCGACGACAACCCCGGATCCTTCGATCAGGACCACGTCGCGGGTCAGCCCGATCGTGAGCCGGACCCGGCCGCTGGCACGGAGATTGCGGGCCGTGGGGTTGGTGGCTGCCGTCGAGATCAACAGGGTATAGGCACCCTGTTGCCTAATTCTGGTTAGGCGGCGAGGGCGAGTTGTGGGAGGTGGGTCGTGCGGGTTCGGTCGAGGGTTTGCCGGTCCACCAGGCGCTGAGTCGTGTGAGGTTGATGGCGGTGGCGGCGAAGGCGTGTTCGAGGTGGACCTTGTCGAGGCCGGTGTAGCGGGCCTTGCGGATCCCGGTCAACGTGAGGGTTTGGTTGATGGTTCCTTCGATACCGGCCCGCGCGGTAGCTGGCTTCCAGTCGTCGGTGGTTTGCTCGGCGCGGGCGTACCTCAGAGCCTCGTGTAGGTGTCGGGGGCGGAGGGTGAGTTGCCGGCGGCGTTGTTTCGAGGTGGTGCATCGGGTCCGGACCGGGCAGGGTATGCAGGTGCTGGCGGGGAAGGTGACCACCATGACGTCCTCACCACGCTGGCGGGTTTCGTTCCACATCGTCGAGGTGGCGTTGCGCGGGCAGACGGCGTGTCTGCGGTCGAAGTCGATGGTGAACGCGTCGCGGTGGAAGCCGGTCTTGGCGCGGGCTTGGTGGGACGGTCGGCGCGTACCGGGGTCACCAGCCGCACCCCGTACCCGGTGCGGCAGGTGAGGATGTGTGGGGCGGAGGGGTAGCCGGCGTCCATCAGATGTTCGGCGGGAGGTAGATCCCGGTCAGCCAGGTCGCGGTGGATCGGCAGGGTCATGGCGGAGTCCGCGATAGCGGCGTGGGTGGTGACCACGATGGTGATCAGGTTCGGTGGTTGGCCATCGTCGTCACCGCTGACGGTGGGGGTGTTGTCGCAGGTCTCGCTGATATGGATTTTGTAGCCCGACCAGCCGTGGCCGCGTTCTCTGCGTGGCGGGCATCGGTGTCGTACGGAGAGACGAGCATGGTTCTGCCCGGCGGGAGGGCGTGTGTGGTGGCGTCCCGCCAGATCACCCCCGGCCCGCTCTCGTCGCGGATGTACTGCTGCACCCACACCCGGCGCAGGACCTCGACCGCCCGGATCTGCCACAACCAGTCCGGAGTACGTTTGCCGGCGAGGGCTCGTAGCAGCCACCACCCGTCGTTGCCGACCTGGACCGCGAGGTCGCGGCGTTTGGTCTGCTCGCTGGGTAGTCGCCATTCATCGATCCGGGCCGCGTACGGTTTCACCACGTCCGCGTCGACCTGACCGGCCAGCCAGCTCGGTGCCGCCGCGGCCAGGGCCTCCAACCCGGCCCGCAGCGTTTCGCCGACCATTTCCAGTCGGTTGACATCGCGTACCGCGGCCAGCACATGGGTGGCATCGATGCGCTGCCGGCGGCTCTGTTGCGTTGCCGGTTGCGGGCCTGGGGCAGTGTTGACGTGTGAAGCGATCGTGCCTGCGTCCTGCGTGGTCGCCGCCAGGGTCGGCGTTCGCCGGGTTCCGGTTTCCGGCTGGGGTGATCGTGGTCGCGGTCCGCTGGTACCTGCGGTTCAACCTGTCCTACCGGGATGTGGAGGAACTGCTGGTCGAGCGGGGTGTCGAGGTCGACCACGTCACCGTATACCGGTAGGTGCAACGGTTCACCCCGCTGCTGGCCGACGCCGCCGGGTTCCGCCGGCACTCGCCTGGTGACCGGTGGTTCGTTGACGAGACCTACGTCAAGATCAGTGGCGTGTGGCGGTACGTGTACCGTGCCGTCGATTAGTACGGGCAGGTCATCGACGTCCTTGTCTTGGCTCGTCGGGACGCCGCCGCGGCTCGGCGGTTCTTCCAGCGGGCACTGCGGATGCTGAAGGTGACACCCGTCGAGGTGGTCACCGATGCCGCCCCGGTCTACCCGGCGGTCCTCGACGACCTCGTCCCGTCGGCCCGGCACCACGTCGAACAGTACGCCAACAACCCGATCGAGGCCGACCACGGCCAGCTCAAGCACCGATTACGACCGATGCGCGGGTTACGGACAGACCGGACCGCGCAAGTGATCATCGCCGGGCACGCCTTCATGCAGAACCTGCGACGCGGACACTACGAGCTCGGACACGAAGCGCCACCGACGCTCTGCGTCGCCGCAGCGTTCACCGAACTCGCCCGAACGATCTCAATCCCGACCGGCATCCGGGGTTCGACATGTCTACCGACTTGAGAACGCGACAGCCCCTCAGCGTGCATACCGCCGAGGACCTGGCCGCCGTGGCCGCCGAACTCAACAACCGACCCCGCAAGATCCTCGGCTGAGACACCCCCGCCCAGCGGTTCACCCGGTTGCTCGCCGAAGCCGCATGAACAGGTATCCGCTTCTGTCGAGGTGATTCTGACGGCTTTTGGTGGCCCCACCCCGACGGCTTAGGTTCTAACGGTCGTCGCAACACCTGACCTGTTCAGGAGTTGCCGTGCCCAAACCACGTCGTCCGCGTAAGCCAGCAGGTGCCGGTCCGGAGCAAGGGAAGCGTGATCACTACCTTCGCCTCATGGCGCAGGGCATGAACAACTCGGCGGCCTGCCGGGAAGTCGGGATCAACCGTCGCACTGGCACCCGCTGGCGCTACGGCCGAACCGTCACCAGCGTGGACGGCGAGTCCAGGATCTACCCGCCGCTCGCTGCACCGAAGCAGGCCGTCTCGGCCCGCTACCTGTCCGAGAACGAGCGCATCACCATCGCCGATGAGCACCGGGCCGGCAGATCGATCCGGGCAATCGCCGCACTGCTGGAGCGGGCGCCGTCCACGATCAGCCGGGAGATCAGCCGCAACAGCGACCCGGTAGCCGGCGACTACCACCCCTTCGCCGCCCACCAGCGTGCGGCGGCCCGTCGCCCACGACCCAAACCGGCGAAGTTACATACCAACACCGAGCTGCGCGGCCTGGTCCAAGAGTTGCTGGATCAGCGGTGGAGCCCGGAGCAGATCTGCCGGACCCTGTCGTTGAAGCATCCCGACCGGCCAGAGCTGCGGCTGACTCACGAAACGATCTACCAGGCGGTGTACCGGCCCGATCGAGGCGGCCTGACGCGGAGTCGCTCGCCATTGCTGCGCACCGGCCGCGCTTACCGCAAGCGCCGTCGTAGCCGCGAGCAGCGGATCCCACGGTTCACCGACCGCTCGAAGAGCATTCACGACCGGCCCGCCACCGCCGACGACCGCGGCATGCCAGGGCACTGGGAAGGCGACCTGATCATGGGCGCCCACAACCGGACGGCCATCGGGACCCTGGTCGAGCGCAGTAGCCGCTACGTCGTCCTCGTCCACGTCCCGCAAGGCCGCAACGCCGCACACTTTCGCGACCGGCTCATCACCGTGTTCTCCACCCTCCCGGCAGGGCTGCGACAGTCGCTGGCCTGGGATCAGGGCGTCGAAATGGGCCGGCATGCCGAGTTCACTGTCGCCACGAGCACTCCGGTCTACTTTTGCGACCCGGCTAGCCCGTGGCAGCGCGGCTCCAATGAGAACACCAACGGCCTGCTCCGCCAGTACTTCCCCAAGAGCAGCGACCTCAGCGTGCATACCGCCGAGGACCTGACCGCCGTGGCCGCCGAACTCAACAACCGACCCCGCAAGATCCTCGGCTGGGACACCCCCGCCCAGCGGTTCACCCGATTGCTCGCCGAAGCCGCATGATCAGGTATCCGCTTCTGCCGAATTGCGGGTACTCCAGCAAGAACGGCGGTGGCCGGAAGGCCCCGACTTCCGCCGTCGTGCGCCTACCGTCGGGCCTGGTTCACGACGACGGCTCGCTCAGGATCAGTCAGTACGCGTACTTCGCGTTGAAGAGCGAGACGACGCTGGCGGAGTCGATGACCCATCATCTCGGCGCCTGGGAGGCCGTACGCCCGGGCAGTACCAGATCCAGGCGTCCACAGACGGCACGACCTGTGCACCGTCCACACTGCTTACGACGGCCACGGTGGTACCGACATCGTCGCGTTCCCCGCGACCAGTGCCCGCTACGTGAAGATGCACGCACCGCTGCGCGGCACCCAGTACGGAGTCTCGCTCTGGGAGTTCGAGGTCCGGGCCGGCTGAAGCGGGCCTGTGGGCCGGGTGGAGACCCCGTCCCCCCGGCCCGCCCCTCCAGCCCGGTGTTATCTGCGGTTGAGCACCGCCGCGCGCTGCACCGCCGCCGGGATGAACTCCCGCACGACCGCCTCGGCGCCGCTGGACTCCTCCCAGCCGACGTCGACCAGCACCACCAGGGCCTGACCAACCCGCGCGACCAGTACGTACGTGAAGTGGTACACCTCGGCGTAGTCGACCCAGGTGCGCTGAGTGAGCAACACGGACTCGTCCCCGGCCACCCCAGTCGCGAGTACGGTCCACCGCTCGGCGTGCGGGTCGCCGGCCGGGCAGGCCGCGACGGCTCGGCGCAGCTCCCGCAGGTACCGGTGGGCGCCGTTGCCGCGGTAGTACGAGACGTGCTCCATGATGACCTCCGGCCCGCCGTCCACGCCGATGAGGGCTTGGACGCCGCGCTCGGCGCTGCGCAGCGCGGTGCTGCGGTAGGGGCCGTCCGCGCACGGCTGCGGCGGCTGCAGCGACGTCCAGTAGCCGCCTTCGGTCGGGGTCAGCTCGCCCCCGCCCAGGTCCTCGGGCTGCAGCAGCGCGGCGTCGGGGATGGCCGTCGGCGGGCGCCGGGACAGGTCGATGGTGTGGCTCCCGCCGGCGGCGTACGCCGACAGGGCGGTGGCGCTGCCGGCCGCGGCCGGGGCAGCAGTGGCCGGCACGGCGCCGGAGACGGCCAGGACCCCGGCGAGCGCAGCGGCGGTGGTGCCGCGCCCGACCGGGCTCCAGCGGCTCTGCTGGCTCTGACGGGACGGCGGTGGCGGTGACGGCTGATACATGACGGGCTCCGCTCCTCGATGGACTGTCAACTTGTTGGTCCACCGCGGATCCGTTTTTGTTTGCCGCTGTCGCCAGGCCGACAGCTCGCGGCGCCGAAACTGTCACCGTCACGGTGACGCTAATCCGAACGCCCGCGAAGCCGGGTCAGACGTGCCGTCGAACACGCGCGTCGACTGGCAGACCGTCAACACGACCCGTATGGCCCGGATCCTTGATCGCGTGCGCCGATCTGCCGAGATGAGTGCGCTGTTCGGGACGTTGCGATAGGGGGGTTGCCCGGCGATGCAGTGGCCGTTGGTGCTCCCTCCGGCCACCGGAGAGTGCTCGTGTGGCTTGTTCGGGTCTGCCGGTTCGCGGGGCGCGGCCCGGGACTGCAAGCGGGCGATGTAAGCGCCCCGGCCGGCGCGGCACCAGCGCCGTTGCACCATAGTCAGATAATCTTTATATTGACGGTCATGTCGAGGGCCATGCGAGAACCGACGTTCTGGATCCTGACCGCGCTGGTTGATCAACCACGGCACGGGTACGGCGTGATCCAGACGGCCGAGGCGCTCTCCGAAGGCCAGGTCAGGTTGCAGGCCGGCACCCTCTACGCGGCGCTGGACCGGTTAGCCGCCCAAGGACTGGTCGCGATTGACAGAGAGGAGACCGTTGAAGGGCGTCCTCGGCGCTACTACCGCCTCACTGACGACGGCGCGGCGGCACTCGCTGAGGAGACAGCGCGATTGGCCCGCAACGTTCGCACCGCATCGCGGCTGCTGAACGCCTCGCGGCCTGGCCCGGCGTTCGCATGAGCCGCCGCCTCGCCACCCCATATCGCCTGCTGCTGCGCGTCTACCCGAAGGGCTCACGTCGCGGAGAACTGGCAGACACGCTGCTCATGGCCGCCGAGGCCGGACACGTCCGGCCTGGCCCTATTGAGACGCTCAACCTACTTCGGCAAGGCATGCGGGCCCGACTCGGTCGCCCACTTAGCAGAGGTGTGGTCGTGCTGGCTATCTTCGCCTCAATTTTCTCCGGCTTTCTGAGCGCGTCGCTGGCGAACCGTATTGGTTGGGAGGCGGCGCCGGCGCTTCCAACCGGCGCAGCGTGGACTCAGCTCGCCCAGATGCTCACCCCAGGCTTATCGGCACAATCGTACGGAAGGTCGGACGACCCCTTCCGCAACAACGGTGGTGAGACCGATGCGGCGTCGGTCAGCTACCTCACCGATCGAACGCCTGCGACCGAGGACGTCGATGCCTATCTAGCCGGCCTGCAGCAACGCCTGGAGGCGGCCGGTTGGACCGTCACCGACACCTACTCGACCAGCCCGACCGACATCGAAACCGGCGCCCGGCAAAACAACTCGCAGGCGTTGATCGCACGCAACGGCGCACTCGTGCTGCGGTTCGAGGACTACTTCGACGCAGCGTACGCCGAAGGCGGGCTCAGGGTCTCGATCTACCGGGCGGAACCGCGCTGGCTCACCGGTTCGACGCTCGCCGTCGGCCTGCTCGGCATGCTGGCTGGATGGCTGCTAGCCGGCTGGGCCAGCCGCCGTCTCGAGCACCGTCCGTTGGCAGCCTTTCTCGCTGCCACCACCGCCATCGGCGGTCTCGTCTTGCTGATCCCCGCCTGGCTGCTCGGTAGTCTGCAATACCTGGGCATACTGTCAGGCACGGCCGTGCCTGACTCGCCGTTCTGGCATGGCCTGGTGCCCACCGACGATTTTGGCGGCATGGCGTACCCCGCCGGGGCGGCGATAACAGCAGCCATCGCCGTGGCTGCGCTCTGCCCGCCCCGGCCTGCACCCGCCACCGACCCCGGCTCAGCAGGCACGGCGAAGACATGACAAAACGTAGCTGCCATCGGACTGTCCCGACGCCGCTCCCCCACAACCGTCCTCGGACCATCGCAATAGTCCACCTTCGGCCAGCTCGCCGACATAATAGGCCGGGCTCCAACTCCGGCAACACAGACGTAGCGCATCGATTCACCGCACAGTAGACCTGACGCCGACCCCGCCCGGTCTACTACAAAACCAGCGCTGTCACCGCATTCGCAATCTGACCCACGAGGCCAACCTCGACCAAGATCAGGCGTACTGGTCTGCCGCAATCCGTGCGTCTGGCGGGCCGGCGGTGGTCCGTCGCTGAAGGCGCTGTGGCGGCATCGCTAAGCTCAGCCTCGTAGTTGCTCACCTGGAGTGTTGCGACGACCGCCAGAATCCGCCCGGCCCATAGTGGCCCCACCGGGCTGGACGGCAGCCGTTGTGACGGCTTGAAGTGGCCCCACCGCGGGCGCAGTGGGTTCCCTGCCGGGTCACGCAATGTGATGGCGGCTGCCCTCTGAGATCTCGTCCCCGCGGCCTTGGCGGATGCTCTGTGCCGCGAATGCGGTTGCAGCGCCCCGTAGGATTCCGACCATGAGTTGCTTCGCCGCTTGGCGTACCCGCCACTGAGGGTCGGCTCGCCGCCGTTCCGGCCGCTGGCTGGCCGTCTGATGCCTGGTTTGTTGGCTTTCAGAACCTCAGCTCGAGAGGCACACTCACATGCGTATCCGCTCGTTTCTTCAGCATGACCTGACCCGGCTCACCGAACTGACCATCGAGACGTTCGGGCCGTTCTATGAAGACTCCTTCCGCCCTCTCGTGGGCGAGGTCGTCTTCGCCAACCAGCACGGTAAGTGGCGCGACGACTACGTCAAGCAGGTTGCCGAGCTCCACGACCCCGCCCAGCACCGGTACGTCGCGGTCGCCGAGATCGACGGTGCCATCGCCGGCTACGTGGCCTGGGCAGTAGAGCCCGAACGCCGAAATGCCAGCGTCACGATCCTCGCCGTGTCCGCGGAGCACCGGCGGCTCGGCGCGGGCACCGTGCTGTGCGAGCATGCGTTCGCCGCGATGCGGGACTTCGGCGCCGAGGTCGTAACGATCGGCACGGGCGGGGACGGATTCCATGCGCCCGCCCGAGCCCTGTACGAAGCACTGGGCTTCACGCCGCTGCCGGTCGCCGTCTACTACCGGGAACTCTGATCTGATCCGGGGCGGGTGGCGGCGACGCACCCCGCCCCGGTCACAGCAGCCCAACGAGCCGTGCCAGCCGTTTGTGTTAGGCGGGGATCGGGTGGTGTTGCTTCTGTCTGGCGTGGGCGAGGCGGTAGGAGTCGGTGCCGGTCTCGATGATGTTGCCGCCGAAGGTGAGGCGGTCGACGATCGCGGCGCAGAGCCGCGGGTCGATGAAGGTCTTGGTCCAGCCGGAGAACGACTCGTTCGACGCGATCGCCACGGAGGCTTTCTCCTCCCGCTCGGTTAGGACCTGGAACAGCAGCTCAGCGCCGCGCCGGTCGAGTTCCATATAGCCCACCTCGTCGATCTATGAGGACATCCTCATAGATCGACGAGGTCGGCTACCAGCCCCTCGAACGGGCCCAGGCCAACCTCGTCTTCCAGGTCATCTCGAAGCGATACGAGAAGGGCTCCACCCTGCTCACCTCGAACAAGAGTTTCGGCGAATGGGGCCAGGTCTTCGCCCGAGTTCGGTCATTTCGTTAGTGCCTGAGGTCCGCTCGGGGTGAGGGCGTCGATGATGGCCTGCCGTTCGGGGTCGATCTGGGGTGGGAACGTCTGCGTGGCGTCGTTGATCGCGAGGGTCGCCG
>NZ_JADPUN010000313.1 GCF_015690345.1 Plantactinospora alkalitolerans
ATCATGTCGTCGATCTTCACGTACAGTGCGGTCAAGAGGGTGTCCAGGTCTTGCGTCACAACATGATCTTGGATGCCCTCTCCTCATGCCCGGACATCGACCCCAGACTTCGGAACTACTCGTCTAGCCTGGTCCAATGATCACAAACATTTCGATCACCGCTGTTTTCGTGAAGGACATCGACGCATCCAAGGCGTTCTACCTCGACGTGCTCGGGTTCGTCGAGCACACCGACATCACCCTCGGCGACGGGTCCTTCCGGTGGTGCACGGTGAAACACCCGAGCCAGCCCGAGTTGGAGGTGCACCTGACCCCGCCCGGTCCGCCGTACTCGCCGGAGATGGTCGCCGCGATCAACCGCACGATGGACGAGGGCGGCATGTTCGGGCTCGGCCTGGCGGTCGACGACTGCCGGAAGACGTACGACGAGTTGCGGGCCAAGGGCGTCGAGTTCATCCAGCCTCCGGAGGACCGCCCGTACGGCGTCGAGGCGGTCGCCCGCGACAACTCGGGCAACTGGATGGTGCTGGTCGAGTCGCGGGAGTTCAGCCCCGCGGACTTCGAGGCGTGACCACCGTAGATCCGGCCGGGTCTTCGATGGACGTCGAGGTCCCGGCCCAGGATCCCCGGCGCTGGTGGGTGCTCGCCCTGCTCTCCGGCCTGTCGTTCATGATCCTGCTGGACATGACCGTGGTGAACGTGGCGCTGCCCCGGATCCAGGACGGCCTGCGCTTCTCCGACTCCGGCCTGACCTGGGTGGTCAACGCGTACGTGCTGGCGGCCGGCGGGCTGCTGATCCTCGGCGGGCGCCTGGCCGACGTCTTCGGCCGGCGGCGGCTGCTGCTGACCGGGGTGGTCATCTTCGCGGTCTCCTCGGCCGTCTGCGGTGCGGCGACCTCCCCGGCGATGATGGTGGCGGGCCGGTTCGGCCAGGGCGTCGCCGAGGCGATCGCCGCCCCCGCGTCGCTCGGCCTGATCGCGTTGCTGTTCACGGATCCGAAGGAACGGACGAAGGCGCTGGGGATCTGGAGCGGGCTGGTGGCGCTCGGCGGGACCTCGGGCTACGTCATCTCCGGTCTGCTGACCGACCTGACGTCGTGGCGCTGGATCTTCTTCATCAACCTGCCGGTCGCGGTGGTGGTGCTCCTGATCATGCCTCGGCTGGTCCGCGAGAGCCGGATGGTACGGGCGAAGAACGCCGGACTCGACCTCCCCGGGGCGATCACCCTGACGGTCGGCCTCGTCGCCATCGTCTACGGGCTGCTCCAGGCCGCCGAGCATCCGTGGCGGTCCGCACCGGTGCTGATCCCGCTGGTGGCCGGAGTCTGTCTGCTCGCCGGGATGCTCGTGATCGAGCGTCGGGCGAAGGACCCGCTCATCCCGCTCGGCTTCTTCGCCAACCGGACCAGGACGGTCGTCAACGCCACCTCGCTGTTCTTCATGGCGGCGTTCATCTCGTACACCTTCATGCTGACCCTGTTCGAGCAGCATGTGTTGGGCTACACGCCGCTGGTGAGCGGGCTGGCCTGGCTGCCGCTCTCGGTGGCGATCGGTGCCGGCATCGGCCTCGGCGCCACGTTGACGCCCCGGCTCGGGGTCAAGGTGGTGACGTCCGCCGGCTTCGTCGGCGCCGGCTTCGGACTCCTGCTGACCAGCATGATCGATACCGACACCAGCTACCCGGGCGGGATCCTGCCGGGGATGATCGTGTTCGGGCTGTTCGCCGGGGCGACCATGCCGGCCGCGACCACCGCCGCGTTGCACGGGGTCACCGTCCAGGACTCCAGCCTGGCGTCCGGGGTGCAGAACACCATGCAACAGGTCGGTGGGGCGCTCGGCCTCGCCGTCCTGGTCACCCTCGCGCTGCGGTACAGCGGCGACGAGATCCAGCGTGGCGTGGACCCGCAGGTCGCGATGACCGAGGGGTACGCGCTGGCGTTGCGCGTCGGAGCCGCGCTGATGGTCTTCGGTGGTCTGCTCGTGATGGTGCTGTTCGAGCGGGTCGACCCGGAACTGCGCGACCCGACGGCCGAGATCGTCGGGGAGACAGGCGCCGGAAGGTCCTGGCCTTCCTCGGCTAGGCCGAGGGGCCGCAACCTGGCTGGCGCCTAGGATCGGCTCATGATCGCGGACCTGCAGTGCGTCGTGCTGGACTGCGGCCACCCGATGGAACTTGCCGGGTTCTACCAGGCGCTCCTCGGAGGTGCCGTCAACCAACGGGATCAGCGATGGGCGCTCAGCAACGACTGGGCGACGTTACACACGTCGTCTGGCCTCGTCCTGGCCTTCCAACGCGCAGTGAATTACCAGCCACCGCAGTGGCCCGACCCGGCCCGGCCACAGCAATTCCACCTGGACTTCGGTGTTACGGACCTGGACCGCGCCCAGGAGCAGGTGCTGGCCCTGGGAGCAACGGTGTTGGACGAAGGAGCAGAAAGACGCGCCTGGCGTATCTATGCCGACCCCGCGGGGCATCCGTTCTGCCTGGTCCGCCACTAGCGAAACACGGCCTACGCCGTGCAGCGGTTGGTGCTCTTCGACCTGGACAACACGCTGGTGGACCGGGCGGCCGGTCTCCGGATCTGGGCGCAGGAGTTCTGTGTACGGCGTGGTCTCGGCCAGGCCGACGTCGAGTGGATGGCGGAGGCGGACGGAGACGGCCCGGTGCCGAAGGAGACCTTCTTCGGCGAGCTACGCGACCGGTTCCGGCCGCCGGGTCTAGCCGGCTGCCGCCGGGCGTCGGGTGAGCCGGAGAGCGAGGCAGGCGAGCCCGACGCAGATGGTCATGCCCAGGAAGAGCGGTACGGCGACGTCCCGTCCACCGACGCCCATCAGCGGCGCGACCGTCGCGGCGGAGACGGCCTGCAACGTGCCGAGCACCGCCGATCCGGTTCCGGCGGCGTGCGGAACCCGTTGGATCGCCAGCGCGGTCGCGTTTCCCATGATCATGCCCAGACCGACGAAGAAGAGCAGCAGCGGTCCGATTACGACGACGCGGTGGAGTTGCCCGGCCAGCGTGAGGGCCAGCAGGGTCGCGCTGCTGGCGAGCATCGTGGCCAGGCCGGTCCGGAGCAGGATCACCGGGGAGATCCGGCCGACCATCCTGGCGTTCACCGCGCTGCTCAGGGTGGCGGTGAGCGCTCCGGCGGCGAATGCCACGGAGGCCTGTCCGACGGTGAGGCCGAGGGCGTACTGGAGGAAGAAGGGCGAGGCGGCGATGTAGCAGAACAGGGCCGCGAAACCGAAGACGAACGCGAACGTGTAGCCGAGGTAGATCCGGTCGGTCAGCAGCGACCGCGCGGTGGCCAGGGTGGACCGCAGGCCGCCGGCGTGCCGCCGGTCCGGCGGCAGGCTCTCCGGTACGGCGACCAGTGTGATCAGGAACGTCAGCAGGGAACCGGCGGCGAGAACCCCGAACACCGCCCGCCAACCGGAGGCGTTGATCACGACACCACCGAGCAGTGGCGCGGCGATCGGGGCGATCCCGCCGAGCGCCATCAGGATGCCGAACGTCCGGGCGGCGGCCGGGCCCTTGGCGGTGTCGGAGACGACGGCGCGGCCGACGACCACCCCGGCCGCACCGCTGACTCCCATCAGGAAGCGCAGTACGGTCAGCGTCTCCAGCGAGGGTGCGAGCGCGCAGGCGGCGGCGGAGGCCGCGCACAGGGCGGTACCGGTGAGGATGAGGATCCGCCGGCCGTACCGGTCGGAGAGCGGACCGAGCACGAGCTGCCCGAGGGCCAGGCCGATCAGGAACGCGGTGAGGGTGAGCTGGACACCGGACGGATCGGTCCGGAACTCCTCGGCCATCAGCGGGAACGCCGGCAGGTACATGTCGATGCCCATCGGGGGCACGAAGGCCAGCAGCACGAGCGCGGTGGTGAGCAGTACCGGCAGTCCGGCGGGTCGCGCCGGGCCCGGCTCCGGTGGCGGCGCCGCCACCGGAGATGACTCCGATGGGCGTGGCTGCGGGGGAATCGGCGGACTCGACTGCTCGCTTCGTGAGGGGGTGGAAGTCACGGCAGGAAATTACTATAACTATATAAGTATGTCTACCGGTACTCTCGTGAAGTGAAACGAGTGATGGACGTGGACGGGACGGTTCTCCGGGAGGCGAGAGCACTCGTACCAGTCCTGTACCAACTGGGCCGGGTGATGCGGCTCCAGGGCGTCGACGAGGCCGGGCTGGGCCAGTTGCCGCCCTCGGAACTCGAGGTGCTCCGGTACGTCCTCGAAACTCCCGGCGTCTCCGTGAGCACTCTGGCCCGTGACCTCGGCCTGCACGCCAGCAACGTGAGCGCGACCGTCCGCGCCCTGATGGCCCGGGGCCTGATCCGCCGGGAGCCCGACCCGAGCGACCGACGCGCCGTGCGGCTCCACCCGACCGTCGACGCCGCGCACGGCTCGGCCCGGATCGAGGACTCCTGGGCCCGGATCTTCGCCGCCGCCCTGGACGACCTCACCGACGAGCAGCGTACGGCGGTCGCCAGCGCCGCCCCCGCGCTCGGTGCGCTCGCCGAACGGCTGCGGACCCGCCGCGCCGCCGAACGGGGCTGACGAACCCGTCGATCGTTCGCCGCCGAACGGGGCTGACGAACCCGTCGATCGTTCGCCGCCCGCCCGCGCGGCACGGATGCGCGGCGCGTCCCGACTCAGTCCGCCGAGCCGGTGCCGGATGTCGTACGGAGCCGGACGAGCGCCTGTGGGGTGAGGTGTCTGGCGAGGGTGTCGAGTGCGGCTGTCACCTCGGCGATCCGTTGGGGATCCTCGGGGCCCAGTGCCGTGGCGAGGGCGTCGTCGATGGGAACGGCGCGGATCTCGGCGACGCGTTCGGAGACCTCGGCAGCAGGTCTCACGAGCAGCCGACGCCGGTCGTCCGGGTCGGCGGCGGTCACGACGGCACCTGCTTCGCGGAGCCGGGCGACGCACGCGGAGACCTTGCTCTGCGGAAATCCGGTCCGGTCGGCGATCTCGCCGACGGAGGTGTCGGGATGACTGCGGATGTCGCTGGCCACGATGAGCACCGAGCGGTGACTGGTGGAGTGCTGGCCGACGGCGCCGGTCGGGATGGTCTCCTCGCCGATCTTCATCAGCGTCCGGCCCAGCAGGAACAGCTCGATTCCGTTCACGTGACGCACGATACATCTTCCAAGATGCATCGGATCAGATACATCTGATCGGATGGGTTATCGTGATCTCGAACGGCCGAGACCGACAGAGCCGAGACGACAGCACGGGAGACGAGCCAGCGATGACCACCACCCAGACCACCACCGGCCTGCTTCCGGTTCCGGGCGCCACCATCCACTACGAGATGCGCGGCACCGGTCCGCTGCTGCTGATTTCGCAGAGCGGTGAGGGCGACGCCGACCGCAGCGACGATCTGGTCGACGACCTCGCCGTAGACCACACCGTGCTCACCTACGACCGCAGGGGGCTCTCGCGCAGCACGCTCGACGAACCCGGAGGGCAGATCAGCCTGCCCGAGCACGCCGACGACGTACACCGGCTGCTGGCCAGCCTCACCACCGAGCCGGTCGACATGCTCGGCTGCAGCTTCGGCGCCCTCATCGGGCTGCACCTGGCCGCCCGCCACCCCCGGCAGTTGCGGCTCCTGGTCGCCCACGAGCCCGTCGCGCCGTGGTTGCTGCCGGCCACCGAACGCGCCCGACACGAGCGCGAACTCTTCGACATCCAGCGGCTCTACCGCGCCGAGGGCCTGCCGGCCGCCATCCGGAAGATCGCCGGCGTTCTCGGCATCGACCCGGCCGACAAGGACGTCGAGCCCGACCTCACCCCGCAGCCGATGACACCGCAGCGGATCGCCAACTTCGACGTCTTCATCGAACGCGACTTCACGGCGGCCGTCCGGGACGTCCTGGACGTCGCCGCGCTGACCGGGCTGACCACGCTGACCGGGCCACGCATCGTGCCGGCCGTCGGGCGCACCACCGGGGAGCGCGTCTTCGACCGCCGCTGCGCCGAAGAACTCGCGCGCCTGCTGGGCACCGACCCGGTGGAGTTTCCGGGCGGACACAACGGCAACACCAGCCACCCGCGCGGGTACGCCCGCCAACTGCGCGACATCCTCCGCGCGGCCCGCTGACGGGAACGTCACCCACCCCGGACGACCCTGCTTTTGGTCCGGTTGGCATCCCGGACTGCCGGAAAGGGGGCTGACGTCCGACTCCCCAGAGTGTTTGCATGTGCGCCGAGGGCGACGAGCGGGCGTCGCCCGGGGGAGGTCGACGATGTTCCCGGTACTCGGGCGCGCGATGTGGCGGTGGCGCTGGCCGGTGCTGATCGGCTGGCTGGGGCTGGTGCTCGCCGGCGTCACCCTCGGCGGCCAGGTCTTCGACCGGCTGGCCAGCACCGACAACCTGCGCCCCGACGCCGAGTCGCAGCAGGCACAGCGGCGGGTGGACGAACTCCTGCCCGAGGGACCGATCGTGGTCGCGGTGCTCCGCGACCGGGACCCGTACGACCCCGCGCTGGTGGCCAGCGTCGGAAAGGTCCGCACCGAACTGCTGGCCGTACCCGGGGTGAAGGCTGTCGAGGACCTCTACAACGCCGCGGGCGGACGGATCGGCGCCGACAACCGGAGCACCCTGGTCCAGGTCGAGCTGGCCGAGGGGCTGACCCCGGAGCAGCGGGACCGGGCCGAGGACCGGGTCGGCACCCTGCTCCGGACCATCGACGCGCCGCAGGTGCTGGTCGGCGGGGAGAAAGTCGCCGAGCGTGCCTTCGCCGAGCAGGCGATCGAGGACGCCGCCTTCGGGGAGTCGATCGCGCTCGGCGTACTCCTGATCGCCCTCGTGGTGATCCTCGGCGGCCTGCGGGCCGGCGTGCTGCCGATGCTGGCCGCGCTCGCCGCCGTCGCGGGGACCCTGCTCGGCCTGTACGGGCTGAGCACCGTGACCGGGATCAGCGAGTTCACCCTCAACGTGGTCACGCTGCTCGGCATCGGCCTCACCGTGGACTACGCGCTGCTGCTGCTGTTCAGGTTCCGCGAGGAACGGGCCGCAGCCGAGGACGGGGCGGAGGGCGGCGACGGTGTGGTGGATCCGGGCATCCTGCTGGCCCGGACGATGGCGACCGCCGGGCGGGCCGTACTCGTCTCCGGCCTCGCGGTGGCGGGGGCGATGATCGGCCTGTACGTGTTCGCCGAGCCGCTGCTCTCCGCGATGGCGCTGGGCGGCGCGGTCGCGGTGCTGCTGTCCACGCTGGCCGGCATGACCCTGCTACCGGCGCTGATCGCGGTCGCCCACCGGCACATCCCGGCCGCCGGATCCGAAACCTGGGTACGCCGAGCGCTGTTCACGACCCGCTGGCGGAGGACCTCCGCCGACGCCCCCGGGCTGCTCGGACGGCTCGCCGGGTACGCCCAGCGGAAGCCGGGACCGGTGGTGTTCACCGTCTCGGCCGGTCTGCTGCTGCTCTCCCTGCCGTTCCTGTTCGACGCGAACCTGGCCAACTCCGATGCCCGGGCACTGCCCCGGTCGAGCGAGGCCCGGCAGGCGTACGACGTGCTGCTGCGGGACTTCGAGGCGGGGCGGGCGGCGCCGGTGACCGTGGTGGTCGAGGCGGATCCGACCGCCGCCGAGGTCCGGGACCTGATGAACCAGCTCAACGTCCTGCCGCAGGTGATCAGGATGCAGCCCCGGCCCGACGTGCCGGGCGCCGCCGTGGTGATCGATCTGACTCCCGAGGGCGCGACCGGCGGGTCGGAGTCGCGGGAACTGGTCCGGGCGGTACGCGCCCTGGAACAGCCACTTCCGCTGCTGGTCGGCGGTCCGGCCGCCGAACTGGTGGACTACCGGTCGTCGGTGTCGGCGCGGCTGCCCCTGGCCGTACTGGTGCTGCTGCTGGTCACCACCGTGCTGCTGTTCGTCCTCACCGGCTCGCTGGTCATCCCGGTGAAGGCCCTGGTGCTGAACGCCCTGACCCTGCTCGCCACGCTCGGAGTGCTGGTCGTGGTGTTCCAGTGGGGCGTCGGCTCGGCCCTGCTCGGGGTCCGGTCGTGGGGAGCGATCGATCTCACCACCCCGGTGCTGCTGTTCGTATTCGTCTTCGGCCTGTCGATGGACTACGAGGTGTTCCTGCTCGCCCGGATCCGCCAGGAGTGGGATCGCTGGTCGGACCTGCGTACCCCGGCCGCCCGGATCCGGGCCAGCCAGCGGGCGGTGCTGGCGGGGATCACCCGGACCGGACCGGTGGTCACGGCGGCGGCGGTCTGCATCACCGTCGTCTTCGGAGGATTCCTGCTCGGTGAGCTGACCGCCGTCAAGGAGATCGGTTTCGGGATGGCGGTGGCGGTGCTGCTCGACGTGACGGTGGTCCGGGGTCTGCTGCTGCCGGCGGTGATGAGCCTGCTCGGTGAGTGGAACTGGTGGTCGCCCGCGCCGCTGCGCCGGTTGCACCGGCGGTTCGCCGGCGGCGGTCGGCCGTCGACGTCCGACTCCGCACCGGCTCCGGCGGAGCCGGTGTCCGCCGGACCGTGATCCGGTCCTGTCGACGCTCGGTGGTGGCGCCGGCTCACTCCGCTGCATCGCCGGAAGCCCCGTCCGGAAGCTGTCGGATATCTATGTCTTCCTCGGTCGGTAGCGCGACGCATCGCTGCCGGGGTCGATGGGGGGTGCGTAGTCTTCCTGCCCATGACTCCGGATCATGGCTCCGACCGGATCCCGATCGGCTTCGACGAGTTGCTGCGGCGGTGCCGGTTGGCGTCCGGCCTGACCCAGGCCGAACTCGCGCAGCGGGCCGGGGTCGGGATCCGTACGGTCCGTGACCTCGAACGGGGCCGCTCGTCCCGGCCACAACGTACGACCGTCGAACTGCTGGCGACGGCGCTGGCACTCGCCGGCCAGGACCGGGCCGACTTCATGGCCTCGGCCCGTGGTCAGGCAGGCCCGGTGCCCGAGCCTGTCGCCGGTCTGCCGATCCGTCGACTTCCCGCCCGTGGCCTGGGGCTGCCCGATCCGGGTGAGCTGATCGGACGGGATCGCGACGTCGCCGAGTTGGCCGCGATGCTGACCGAGCGGCCGCAGCTGGCGCGTGGGGTGGTGAGCCTGGTCGGCCTCGCCGGGGTCGGCAAGACCGGCCTGGCGCTCAAGGTCGCCCAGCGGGTGGCCGACGAGTTTCCCGGTGGCGTCAGCGGGATCGTGATGATCGAGGGCTCGACCGAGGGCGACGTGTTGTCTGCCGTCGCCATGGTGTTCGGGGTCGGTCGGGCGAGCGACCTGGTCAGCCGGTTCTCCGACGTACCCTCGCTGTTGTTCGTCGATGCCGTCGAACGGGCTCCGGGAGCCGCGGCCGAGGCGCTGAACCGGCTCGCCGAGACCGCGCCGATGCTCCGGGTCCTGGCCACCGGCAGGCACCCGATCGGGCTGCCCGGCGAGCGGGTCCGGCCGGTGACCCCGCTGGAGGTGCCGCCGGTCGACGCTCCGGCCGAGCTGGCGGTGCTGACCGAGTACCCGGCGGTCGCACTCCTGCTCGCCCGGCTGCGCCAGATCCGTCCGGAGCCGCCCCGCCCCGACGAGGTGCTCGCACTCGTCGAGCTGGTACGCCGGCTCGGCGGGCTGCCGCTGGCGATCGAGTTGGCGTCGGCGCACGGTCGGGTGCTCGACCTCAACGAGGTTCTCGACCGGTACGGACACCGGGTGCTCGACCTGGGCAGCCCACCCGTCGCCCGCGAGGCGGTGGTGACCCTGCGGGACGCGGTGGCGGCGAGTTACCGGTTGCTCGAGGCCGGGGAGCGGTCGGCGCTGCGCCGGCTGTCGGTGCTCCGCAACCGGTGGTCGGTGGAGCTGGCGGAGGCCATGCTCGCCGACGATCCGTCCTTCCCGGCAGGCTCGTCCCCGGGCAGGCACGCGTTCCGCGAGGGCCATCTGTTCCCGGACGCGCAGTCGTCGGCGGGCGGGCGGGATCGCGACGGAGATCCGGTTCGGGTGCTCGACCGTCTGCTGGCGCTGGGACTGATCAGTTCCCGGGGCGCCGGACCGCTCCGCTTCCGGCTGCTCGACGTCGTGCGTGACTTCGCCGCGGAGCGGGCGGCGGCCGACGGTGAGTTGGCGGCGATCCGGGGTCGGCACGCCACGGTGTTCGCCCGGTTGGCCGCGCGGGTCGCCCCGGATCTGGCCGGCGCGAAGCTCGTCGAGGCGGTCGGCCTGCTGGACGAGGTGGCGGGCGATCTGTGGACCGCGCTGGCGCACTCTGCCAACGACGATCCGCACACGGCGCTGCGGCTGGCCGGGAATCTCGTCCGCTGGTGGCGCTACCGGGGGCGGGACGTCGCCGGTCGACAGTGGCTGCGCCGGCTGCTGGACGATCCCCGTACCGCCGATGTCGACCTCGGGACGCGGGCCTGGGCCCAGGTGGGGGTCGCACAACTCGCCCAGGAACACGGCGCCGGACCGCAGGAACTGCCGGCTGCGGAGGCGGCGTTGGCGGCGTTCCAGCGGTTGCACGACGTCTCCGGCGAACTGGCCGCCCGCAGTGTGCTCTGTGGACTGTGGATGGCCGTCGGCGGTCACGACGAGGCACGGCGGCACGGCGAGGCGGCACTGGAACTGGCCACCCGTACCGGTCGGATCCGGGACATGGCCGTGTCGCAGAACAACCTGACCTGGCACGAGATCCGGATCGGTGACCTGCGTGCGGCCCGGCGACGGTTGGCGGCGGTGGACCGGTTGGCCGGTGAGTGCGGCGAGGAGCGGCTCCGGGTACTGGCCCGGGCGAACCTGGCCGAGGTGACCCGGCTGGAGGGCCGGTACGCGGACGCGGTCCGGCAGGGGCGCCGGGTGATGGGGGCGCTGGCCGATCTCGGCGATCCCGGCCACCGTCGACGGGTTCTCGGCACGGTCGGGCTCGCGCTCGCCCAGGACGGACGGCTCGACGAGGCGGCGGCGGTGCTCGCCGAGCTTCGCGCGCGCAAGACGGTGGGATCGGGCGGGGGGGCGGTCGAGCCGGATTTCCGTCGCCCGACGGTCGACGAGGCCGGGCCCCCGGAGGACGGGATCTGCGCGCTCATCGAGGCGAGTCTGGCGATGCAACGGGGTGACCGGGAGTGGGCGGCCGAGTGGTTCGCGGCTGCGGCCCAGTCCAGCGCCGGATCCCGGGACCTGCGGGATGTCGCCGAGGCGTTGGTCGGGTTGGTGGCCAGCACCGATGATCCGGCGGCCCGCGCGGTGGCGGTCAAGAGCCTTGATCAGGTGTGCCGGGAAGGCGGGATCGTCCTGCTGCCCCGGGAGCGGGCGTTGATCGGCCCGGTCACGCTGGACCGGGAAGGCCTCGGGAAGGACTGACCTCGCACCTGGGGCCGTGGCGCGAGTGGAACAGCCCCCCGACAGAGCCCCTCACCGGTCCCCCTCGCGC
>NZ_JADPUN010000338.1 GCF_015690345.1 Plantactinospora alkalitolerans
CCGCCGGCCGGCGGCCCCGTCCCGAGCGGTCCGCCGGCGGGCGGAGCACCGTCGAGCGCACCACCGGCTTCCTACGGGCAGCCCGGCCAGACCGGGCCGGGCTGGCCGGGCGCCGGGCACCCGACGCCGCCACCCGGGATGCCGCAGTACGGGATGCCGCCGTACGGACCGCCGCCACCGGGTTGGCCGGGGCCGTACTGGGCACCGCCGCCACCGCCCCGGCCGCACGGACTGGAACTGGCGCCGCTCGGCGCCCGGGTGGTCGCCCGACTGATCGACATCGGCCTGGTGTTCCTGCTGAACGTGCTGGTCAACGGCTGGTTCGTCTGGCGTTTCGTCACGGAGATCGAGCCGGTCTCCCGGGAACTCACCCGGCGACTGCTGAACGGCGAGTCCAGCACCGAGGGGCTGCCCCAGGCGAGCGCGCAGGCCGACGGGCTCCAGGTGGTCATCCTGCTGATCGCGGTCGCGTTGTGGTTCGCCTACGAGGTGCCGGCGGTGGCGAACAGCGGGCAGACCTTCGGCAAGCGGGTGATGGGGATCAAGGTCGTACCGCTGGCCGAGACCGAGCAGTTGGGCTTCGGCCGATCCTTCCGGCGTTGGAACATGCTCGGGTTGCCGGTGTTCCTCTGGAGTTGCTGCGGCATCGGCTTCCTGATCCAACTGGTCGACTGCGCGCTGCCGTTCTTCGACCGACCGCTGCGGCAGGCGTTGCACGACAAGCGGGGCCAGACCGTCGTCGTACGACTGCCCCGGCAGTCCGACATCCCGACCGGCACGTCCGGCCCGTCCGACACCCCGTCGACCGGTACGTCCGGCCCGTCCGACACCCCGACCGACCGCACCGGAGGCAGCACGTCATGACCGGCTCCACCAACTCCACTTCCGGCCCCGGCCGGCGCCCGCCGGGGCCCCGGTTGACCCGCGCCGACCTCGATGCGCTGCCCAACTACGTGCCCGGTCGCAGTCCGGCCGATCTGGCCCGGGAACTGGGCCTGCCCGAGGCGATCAAGCTGGCGAGCAACGAGGTGCCGTACGGCCCGCTGCCCGGGGTGGTCGAGGCGGTCGCCGAGGCGGTCGCGGGCGCACACCGGTACCCGGACATGGGGGTGCTGGCACTGCGGGACGCCCTCGCCGAGCGGTACGGGGTCGATGCGGACCGGATCGCCACCGGTTGCGGCTCGGTGGCGCTGGCCGAGCACCTGGTCCGGGCGACCTGCCTGCCCGGCGACGAGGTGGTGTACTCGTGGCGGTCCTTCGAGGCGTACCCGATCATCGTGGCGACCAGCGGCGCGACCAGCGTTCGGGTGCCCAACGACGCCGGGCACGGGCACGATCTGGCCGCGATGGCGGCGGCGGTCACCGACCGGACCCGGCTGATCCTGGTCTGCAATCCCAACAATCCGACCGGAACCAGCCTGCGGCGTGCCGAACTCGACCGGTTCCTCGACGCCGTGCCGGACGACGTCCTGGTGGTGCTCGACGAGGCGTACCGGGAGTTCGTCACCGACGCCGAGGTGCCGGACGGCCTGACGGCCTATGGCGACCGGCCGAACGTGGTGGTGCTGCGCACCCTGTCCAAGGCGTGGGGGCTGGCCGGGCTGCGGATCGGCTTCCTGGTCGGGCACCCGGAGGTGGCCGCCACGGTCCGCAAGGTGGTCACCCCGTTCTCCACCAGCCTGGCCGCTCAGGCCGGGGCGTTGGCCGCGCTGCGCCAGGCCGACGAGGTACGTCGACGCTGCGCGCTGGTGGTCGCCGAGCGGGACCGGGTGACCGAGGCGCTGCGCAAGCGGCTGCCGGCCGGGCAGGTCGGCGGGACCGTGCCGGAGAGCCAGGCCAACTTCGTCTGGCTGCCGCTGGGCGACCGGTCGGTGACGTTCGGGCGGGCCTGCGAGACGCGCGGGATCATCGTCCGGCCGTTCGCCGGCGAGGGCGTACGGGTCACCATCGGCACTCCGGCGGAGAACGACGCCTTCCTGGCAGTCGCCGACTCCGCGCTCACCACCTGAGGACGTAGCGCGTCGACCAAAGCGCACTTCCCCCTATTTGGCTACGAATATGGACATAAGCACATAACCTTTCCAGGTAGCTGGTTCACGGCCCTGACGGGTACGAGCCACAAGCCCGCCACGCGAAAGGTTGGATAACACGTGCGTACCACCAGGACTCTGCTTCTCGGCGCCGCCGCCACGGTTGCGCTGGGGCTGCTCGCCTCGCCTGCGGTGGCCGCCCCCTCGGGGGAAACCGACGTGACCTTCGAGATTCTCGCCGGCACCCTGGACATCACCGTTCCGGCAACCGCCGACCTCGGCACCGGATCCCCGGGCGCCCCACTCGACGGGCCGCTCGGCGCCGTCACGGTGACCGACGGGCGGGCCTCGGACGACGCCTCCTGGGAAGCGACCGTGACCGCGACGGTCTTCCAGACCGGCGGCGGCACGCCGCCGGAGACGATCCTCCCCTCCGAGATCGAATACTGGTCGGGGCCGGCGACGGCGACCACCGGTACCGGCACCTTCACGCCCGGCCAGTTGACTTCGGCCGAGGCGGAGCCGCTGGACAGCGTCACCCCGGTCGTCGCGTTCACCCACACCGGTGGAACGGGTAACAACACCGCCACCTGGAACCCGACCCTGGTCGTCAACGTGCCGCTGGACAGCCAGGCGGGCGTCTACACCGGCACGGTGACCCATTCGGTGGCGTAATCACCGCGGCCGGACTGTTGGACGGGCGTCACTCGCCCTGCTCTGCCTCGCTGGCCTGGGCCTACCGGTCCAGGCCAGCGCGGTGGAACCGGATCCCGACGAGAGCATCGGAATCCGCTTGGTGGAGGCGCCGGTCGAACGTCGCGAGGACCCGCGGGCACAGCGATACATCGTCGACCATCTGCCGCCGGGCACGATCATCCGGCGGCAGGTACGAGTCACGAACCAGACCGACGCGCGGCAGCGCCTGGAGTTGTACCCCGCCGCCGCGATCCTGGAGAACGAACGGTTCCAGTTCGGCGAGGGGCGGACGGTCAACGAGTTGAGTTCATGGATCTCGCTCGACCGCACCAGCCTGGATCTCGGGCCGGGTGACGAGGCCCGGGTCAAGGTCAGCATCGGGGTTCCGCCCGAGGCGTCGCGCGGCGAGCGGTACGCCGTCGTCTGGGCCTCGGTCACCTCGAAGCCCCGACCCTCGGGAAACGTCCGGCAGATCCACCGCACCGGCATCCGGCTCTACCTCGATGTCGGGCTGGGCGGCGAGCCGCCGTCGGATTTCGCGATCGGGAAAGTGACGCCGGCCCGGGACAAGCAGGGCCAGCCCTCGGTCGCCATCGAGGTGGCGAACACCGGCGAGCGGGCCCTCGACATGACCGGCGAGGTGACCCTCTCCGAAGGACCCGCAGGCACCCGCGCCGGCCCGTTCGAGGTGGTCAAGGGCACCACCCTGGCTCCGGGCGTCTCCGGCACGGTCCTCGTACGGTTTCCCCGGGACCTTGCGAACGGCCCGTGGAAGATCGATGTCGCCCTTGCCAGCGGCATGGTGAAGCGCAGCGGCTCCAGCAAGATCACCTTCCCGAACCCGGGCGAGGTGGGCGAATCCAGCAACCTGTTCGGCCCACTCGGCACCCGATGGGGCCTGCTCGGCGCGTCCCTGGCGGTGGGACTGCTCCTCGTCGTGGGACTGGCCGTCGTGGCCCGCCGGTCGCATCGCCGCCGAGTCGGCGCCGACACGCCACGGTGACACGGGTCAGGTGGCGGCCAGGATCACCGGCTGGGCGGCGAGGTAGTAGCGGCTGTCGGCGGCCGCAGGGTCCACCGGCTCGGTGAGCCGCTCCACCGCCACGAACCCGCTGGCCGCGTAGACGAGGCCGGGCGACCATGCGGTCGAGTCCCGTCCGTACGTGAACGGGAACCTGGACCGCTCCCGGCCGGTTTCCGAGTCCAGGGTGAGCAGTTCCCCCGCCTCGGTGCGCAGGTGCACCCGCCCCGACTGGGCGGCGAGAACGCTGACCGATCCGGTGCCGGCCCACTGCCACGGCTCCGCTCCGGTACGCACCGACCGGGCCACCAGCCCGGTCCCCCGCGGCGCCACCGCGACCTCGCCGACGAGCACCGATTCCGGGGCGTCCAGGGCCGGGGCCGGCACCGGGCTCGGGCCGTCGACCAGCCAGCCCCGGGTCACGCCCCCGCTGCTCGTCCGGATCGCCGGGCACCGGGACCGGCCCGTCGCGCAGCCGACCGGGATGACCTCGACCGCCGAGTTCGCGGCATCGGGCTGCCATCGGGCGGTCGGAGCGCCGGTCGCCACGTCGTAGAAGCCGACCGCCGGTGCACCGGGGCAGTTCTCCACCACGACGAACTGGCCGGCGGTGGTGCTGAGCCCTTCGGCCCGGTCGACGGCCCGACAGGCCGGGTCGACATCGGCCCGCCACAGTTCCCGACCCGAGGCCAGGTCGAGGCCCCGGCGTTCGGTCGAGCCGGTCACCACCAGCACGGAGGCACCGTCCCGGGTCGCCGCGGGGTAGAGGCCGCCGGGCGTGTAGACGGTGGCGCCGCCCGTCCGCCGGCCGAGATATCCGTGGTCCGGTCGGGGTCCACGGGCCCGCCACCGCACCAGGCCGGTTCGGGCCTCCAGTGCGACCAGTTCACCGTCCGACCACCGGGTGACCACCGTGGCGCCGTCCGCCACCAGCCCGGACACCTCGGCCGGCCAGCGCCGGAACGACCAGTACGGCGTCCGCCTGGTCGGGGCGTCGAGCGGCTGGTCGGCGCGGATCTGGCGGTTGGTGGCGTAGACCCGGAGCCGGCCGTCGACGATCAGTGGTGCCGCGTTCAGGGTGCCGATCACGCCGGGCGGGACGGTCGTCGGAGCCGGGTAATCGCTCCGCGCCGGGGTGACCACCTCGGCGGGCGCCAGCACCCGGTGCACGATCACGGCCGACGCGGCGACGACCAGCACCGCCACGGTGACGGCGAGCGCCCTCCGAAGCCAGCGCGGCGCCGTCGCCTCGCCGCGCTCCCCGTCGTGACCTCCACGACCGCGCCAGCCGGTGCCCTCGCTGCGCTCAGACACACCCGTTCGGCGTTGCATGCCCGCACACCTCCGTCGGGCACCCTATCGACCAGCGCCCGGCCGACGGCTGGCAGGTTGCGGGGCCGGACGTCGCGATGCCGCTGGTCGTGGTGCGGAAGCTGGCGTACCGGTCAGGCGGGAGCTTGCGTACCGGTCAGGCGGCGGCGGCCGGACCGATCCGGCGGCCGGGTTCGGTGGCGGCGGCGAGGTCGTCCAGATCCCGGCGCAACGCGCCCTCGCCCGCCCTCGCGGCCAGCCCGCCGAAGAGCACCGCCAGCAGCCGGCCGTACCGGGCGGTCGGCACGCCCTCGTGGCTGACGGTCACCACCGTCCGGTCACGACCCGGCCGTCCCGCCTTGATCGAACTGAACGTGTACGTCGTCCGGTAGTCCACGCCATCCCCGGACGAGACGACGACGAGGTGCCGTGGTGGCGCCGCCTCCGCCACCGAGAACTCCTCGACCACCGGGTTGCCGCCCGGTCCGGTGCGGCTCTCCTGCCAGACGGTCCCGACCCCGAACCCGGGCACCGCATCGACCCCGGCCGGGCTCGGCGGTAGGCGCGAGGCCAGCACCTCGACCTCGTCCACCGGGCAGAGCCACCGGGGGCGGGCGGGCAGGTCCGTGAAGACCCGCCACACCTCGTCCGCGGGTGCCTCGATCAGCCGGTTGAACGCCACCGTCGACATGCGCGCCTCCCCGAGGACCACGGTACGACGTGGAGCAGGCTTGGTCACGCCCGTGCCGCCGCAGAGTGACCAGTTCGTGACGGGTCCGGCTGGGGTCCGGCTGAGGGGTGCGGCGAGAACCGGCGCGGCCCCGGCTGTTGCCCGGAACCGCGCGGCTCTGCTCGTCCACAGGCGCCTCGATCAGCCTTCGAAGCGCCCGGTCCTGGTCGCGGCAACGAATGCCGCCCAGCTGGCCGGCGGGAACGCCAGGATCGGATCTGGATCCTTCGAGTCGCGCACGCCGACGATTCCGGGCAGGTTGTCGGCGACTTCGACGCACAGGCCCTGGTCGTTGGAGCGACTGCTCTTGCGCCACACGGCAGCATCCGCGTTGAACATTTTATACCCTTTCAAGATGAAACATCCTTGATGACGGGTTTGCTCCGTCCGGGTAACTCAACGCGTCATGAACCGATCCTGTTACTCCTTCTGCCCGACCGATCGCACAGCAGGTCCGACGGCCTACGGCCCGAAGATCGCCGCACTCAGGCCGGTCCGGCCGGGGCGATCGTGCCGGCGACCTCCCCGAGCCCGACAGTGGTGCCGTCCGGTCCCGGTGCCGTGGCACCGATGCGTACGGTGTCGCCGTCGAGGAGGAAGGTCCGGGTGGAGCCGTCGGACAGCTTGACCGCCTCGGCTCCACCCCAGGTCAGTTCGAGGAACGAGCCGACCTGGTCGCGTCGGGGCCCGGAGACGGTGCCGGAGGCGTACAGGTCACCGGTACGCAGCGCGGCTCCGTTCACGGTCAGGTGGGCGAGCTGCTGGGCCGGCGTCCAGTACATCCCCTCGAACGGCGGCTCGCTGACCCGCTCGCCGTTCCAGTCCACCGTCAGCCGCAGGTCCAGCCCGAGGTGCGGTACGTCGCGCAGGTAGTCGAGCACGGCGGGCTCCTGGGTCGGAGCGGGCACCCAGGCCTCCGCCAGTGCCTCCAGCGGCACCACCCAGGGCGAGACCGACGTGGCGAACGACTTGCCGAGGAACGGCCCGAGCGGCTGGTACTCCCACGCCTGGATGTCCCGGGCCGACCAGTCGTTGACCAGCACCACTCCGAAGACGTGCGCCGCGAAGTCCGCTACCGGGACCCGCTGGCCGAGCGCGGACGGTACGCCGACCACGAAGCCGACCTCCGCCTCGATGTCCAGCCGGGTCGACGGCCCGTACACCGGTCCGTCCGGGGTGGAGCGCTGGCCCTGGGGTCGGACGATCGGGGTACCGGAGACGACGACGGTGCCGGCCCGGCCGTGGTAGCCGACCGGCAGATGCCGCCAGTTCGGCAGCAGCGGCGCCGCTCCGGGCCGGAAGATCTTCCCCACGTTGCCGGCGTGCTGCTCGGAGGAGTAGAAGTCGACGTAGTCGGCCACCTCGAACGGCAGAACGAGGTCGACCCGGTCGAGCGGAATCAGCAGCGGCGCCACCGCCGGCCGGTGCTCCTGCGCGGTCAGCAGTTCGACGATCCGTCGCCGTACCGTCGTCCACTGGGGCTGGCCGAGCGCCAGGAACGCGTTCAGCGTCGGCTGGCGCAGGGCATCGCCGGCCAGGATCAGCCCGGCCGCCTCCGCCCCGTCGAGGTCGAGGACGAGATCCCCGATCCGTACGCCGATCCGGGGCGCCCGGTCGGCCTGTACGAACACTCCGTACGGCAGGTTGTGCACCCCGTACGGCGAGCCCGCCGCACCCTCGACCCAGCTCACGCCGTCTCCTCGCTGTTCTCGCTCGTCCGGTTCTCGTTTGTCCGGTTTCCGCTCGTCCGGTTTCCGCTCGTCCGGTTCACGGTTGGTAGCCGCCGTTCACCAGGCCCAGCCGGACCAGGTCGGTCAGCGGTTCCAGCACGCTGCACGAGCCGAACCCGGTCCAGAGTGGGCGACCCTGCTCCCGCCGGGACCGGGCCGTCTCGACCAGCGGCAACGGGTCGGTCGCGGCCAGCACCTCGGCCACCTCGGCCACCTCGGCACCGTCCTGCGCGACGGCCGCGCCGGCCAGGATGTTGACGAAGCCGTGGTGGGTGAAGCCGGTCTCCGGGTCGATGTGCCGGATCGCGTGGTGCAGGCCGGCGGTGAGCTTGAACGGCAGGTCGCGGTCCCGGCAGGCGCCGATCACCGCGGCCAGTTCGACCGGGGTGGGAAACAGTTCGGCGGCCAGTCCACCGGTCCGGAACTTCGCCGCGATCCGCTTGCCGGCCGCCCGTTCCCCGGCCAGTCGATCGAGTGCGCCGAGCAGTCCCCAGGTCAGTGGAATCTCGGCGTAGACGTCGGCGTCGTCGAGGTGGGCCGGCAGGCCGGCGAGCGCGGCCAGACCGGGCAGGGGATCCTCGCCCCGTTTGGCCACCGCCGCCTCGACCTGCCGGATCCGGATCCGTGGGTCGACCCGGTCCCGCAGCGAGTACAGGCTGGGGATCGGTACGTCTCCGATCACTCCGACCTCGATCTGCTCCTCGGCATCGAGCAGCGCCGGCAGGTCGGCCAGGGCGGAGGCGGGCAACAGCAGCGGGCCGACCAGGTCGGCGTACCAGGCGGTCCGGTGCCCACGGTGCGCGGCGACCGCGTCGGGCAGCGCGGCACTGCCGGGCGGGAAGACGGCAGCATCGTCGACCAGCCCGCCGAAGAGCCGGGGCACCTGCGTTGACACGAACAGAGAACTTACGGGACGCTACGACTAGCGGACAACACCGTCCGATTATCGGACGTTTCCGGCCGGTGACTGGGACAAAACGGAGGCGATCATGCCGTACTACCGCAGCGTCGGCGAGGTACCCCGCAAGCGCCACACCCAGTTCCGGCAACCCGACGGCAGCCTGTACGCCGAGGAGCTGATGGGGCAGGAGGGTTTCTCGTCCGACTCGTCGCTGCTCTACCACCGCTACCTGCCGACCGCGATCGTCGCCGCCGACGAGTACACCCCGCCGGCCTGGTCGCGGAGCCCGAACCTGCCGCTCAAGCCCCGCCACCTGCGCACCCACAAGCTGGACGGTGCCGGTGCCGACCCGATTCTCGGCCGGCAGCACCTGCTCGCCAACGACGACGTCCGGATCTCGTACGTCGTCGCCGACCGGCCCAGCCCGCTCTACCGCAACGCGGTCGGGGACGAGTGCCTCTACGTCGAGTCCGGCGCGGCCCGGATCGAGTCCGCCTTCGGCGTGCTCGGGGTGACCGCCGGCGACTACGTGGTCATCCCGACCTCGGTCGTGTACCGGATCGTGCCGGTCGCCCCGGACCCGCTCCGGCTGCTCGCCATCGAGGCGTCCGGGCACATCGGACCGCCCAAGCGCTACCTCTCGGTACGCGGCCAGTTCCTCGAACACTCGCCGTACTGCGAACGCGACGTACGCGGCCCGGAGGCGCCGCTGCTGGTCGAGGAGACCGACGTCGAGGTGTACGTCCAGCACCGCCGGGGCTGGACCCGCCACGTGTACGCCAACCACCCCTTCGACGTGGTCGGCTGGGACGGCCACCTCTACCCGTGGGCGTTCTCGATCCACGACTTCGAACCGATCACCGGCCGGGTCCACCAGCCGCCGCCCGTGCACCAGACCTTCCAGGGCCCGAACTTCGTCATCTGCTCGTTCGTGCCCCGCAAGGTCGACTACCACCCGCTGGCCGTTCCGGTGCCGTACAACCACCACAACGTCGACTCCGACGAGATGCTCTTCTACACAGGGGGCAACTACGAGGCGCGGCGCGGCTCCGGGATCGAGCAGGGGTCGATCTCCCTGCATCCGGCCGGCTTCACCCACGGTCCGCAGCCCGGCGCACCGGAGCGGGCCATCGGGGCGGAGAGCTTCGACGAACTGGCGGTGATGGTCGACACCTTCCGGCCACTCGACCTCTGTGCGCCCGCACTGTCCTGTGAGGACTCCGGCTACGCCTGGACCTGGGCCGGTCGTACCCGGCCCCCCGGATAGCCGAGCACCGCCGTCGGGTCCGGCCGGCCGGTTCCACCCGGCGCTGATCCTCCGACGTCGTCCGAGGATGCCGGCAGGGACATCAGAACCGGCCGTCACCTGGCATGATGTGGCCCCGCCCACCCTTCCCGGGAGCCGTCGTGCCCGTCCTTGTCGCCTCGCTGATCCTGGGGCTCGTGTCGGTCCTCGCCGCGTTCTGGCAGGTCCGACAGGGCCGGGTACTGACCCGGAAGCTCAACTCCGGCACCGCCCGGGCCCTGCGGTGCTGGCTGCGCGGATGGTCGGAACCGTATCCCGGGGCGTTGCACCCCGGACGGCTCGTCGCCGTCGACGGGGAACCCGTCCGGTTCGAGTGCCGCACCGGGACCGTACGCCAGCTCCTGCTTCCGGCCGGCGGCCTCCGCGTCATGCAGGCCCGGGAGGTGACCGACGCGGACCGTCTGATGACGCTGGTCCCGTCCCAGCCCAACCAGTTCACCCTGCTCATCTGCCGGGACACCACCGGTGTGCGGGTCGACGTGGCGGTCCCGGTCGCCGCCGCCTCGGCCGCCGAGACGTTCCTCCTCGGCACGGCCACCGCGACCGGCCCCGCGTCGGCCACCGTGCCCCGACCGGTCGGCCCGATCCGCCGGTACGTCGGCCGGTGGACCGCGGCGGTCCTGCTGGTCAGCGCCGTGATCGTCGGCTCGGGCGTCTGGACCTGGCGGGACGCCGAACGGGTCAGCGCCACCGTGTCCTCGACACTGCCGGCAGGTGGCCAGGGATACCTCTGCGCGGTCGAGTGGCGCGACCCGTGGACCTCGCAGACGCGATACTCCACGATCGAGTGTCCCGCCCCCCGCCCGGAGAACGGCGAGCGGATCGAGGCCGTCGCCCGACCTGGCCAGGAGTTGGCCACGACCGGGGACCCGTACCTGGCAATGATCTTCGCCGGTGTCGTCGCCTTCCTGGCGTTTCCGCAGGTGGTGCGCCGGACCGCGCTGCAGCTACGCGGCCGGTCCGTGTTACGCCAGCAGCGGGGTGCACAGCCGGAGACCTCCGCCTGGCGCACGTCGCCACGGTTGGATTTCGGTGAGCTCGACCCGGAGAGCGTCGGCGAGGCGGTGACCGTCCGGGCCGAACTCGAAGGCTGGCACTACCGGGTCGGCCGGTGGCGGGCCCGGCACACCGTACGTTCCGACTCCCCGCAGCCATGGTGGCGCATCCGGTTCCTCCGCCGGAGAGTGCTGGCCCCGACGACCCTCGGCATCATCGCCTTCGTCGGCCTGGCCCTCGGGCTGACCCTCGGCGTACCGCTCTGGCAGAACATGGCGGCACAGGCCGCCGGCCCGGTCCGGAAGGTCACCGCGACCGTCGAGCCCCGTACCGACTCGACCCGGACGCCACTGTTCCCGGTCGGCGTGCCCATCTCCTTTCCGGGCCCGGACGGCCGGGTGGACACCACGGTGATGGCCGACGCACCTCTGCCGGCACACTCCCTGGTGTCCGTCGAATACCTGGTCAGCGACCCCGGCAAGGCGCGGCTCCTCGGCGGCCACGACCGGCTGGCAGGGGCCGGCACGGCGGCGGCGGTACTCACAGTGC
>NZ_JADPUN010000314.1 GCF_015690345.1 Plantactinospora alkalitolerans
ATCCACGAGTGGCTCGAGGTGCGTCCGTTCCTGGCCGAGCCGCCTACCATCACGGAGTGACGCTCGAATTGAACGAGGTTCTGCTCCGGAGCCTCACGCCGAGCGTGCTCGGGATCCTCGTCCGCCGCGGTGCCGACTTCGCGGCGGCCGAGGACGCCGTGCAGGACGCGCTCGTCGAGGCGGTCCGGGTCTGGCCGGCCGACCCGCCTCGGGATCTGAGGGGCTGGCTGGTCACCGTCGCCTGGCGTCGGTTCCTCGACGGGACCCGGGCGGACGCCGCCCGCCGCCGGCGCGAGGACCTCGTCGACGGGGAGCCGGTGCCCGGGCCGACGTCTGCGGTGGACGACACGCTCCGGCTCTATTTCCTGTGCGCGCATCCGTTGCTGTCGGCGTCGTCCGCGGTCGCGCTCACGCTGCGCGCCGTCGGTGGGCTGACCACCCGCCAGATCGCCCGGGCCTACCTGGTACCGGAGGCGACGATGGCGCAGCGCATCAGTCGGGCCAAGCGCACGGTCGCCGGCGTGCGGTTCGACCAGCCCGGCGACGTCGCCACCGTGCTGCGCGTCCTCTACCTGGTCTTCAACGAGGGTTACTCCGGCGACGTCGACCTCGCCGCCGAGGCCATCCGGCTCACCCGGCAGCTCGCCGCCGCGATCGACCACCCCGAGGTGGCGGGGCTGCTCGCCCTCATGTTGCTCCACCACGCCCGGCGGACCGCCCGGACCGCGCCCGACGGCAGCCTCGTGCCGCTCGCCGAGCAGGACCGGGGCCGGTGGGACACCGAGGCGATCGCCGAGGGCGTCGGGATTCTGCAGGCGGCCCTCGCCCGCGACCGGCTGGGCGAGTTCCAGGCCCAGGCCGCCATCGCGGCGCTCCACGCCGATGCGCCCGCCGCCGAGGAGACTGACTGGGTGCAGATCGTCGAGTGGTACGACGAACTCCTGCGCCTGACCGACAGCCCGGTCGTCCGCCTCAACCGCGCGGTGGCCGTCGCCGAGGCCGACGGGCCGCGCGCCGGCCTGGCGGCGCTCGCGCCGCTGGACGACCTGCTGCCCCGCCACGCCGCGGTGGCGGCGTACCTGCACGAGCGCGACGGCGACCTGGCGACGGCGGCACGGCTGTACGCCGAGGCGGCCCAGAAGGCACCCAACCTCGCCGAGCGCGCCCACCTGACGTGCCAGGCGGCCCGGCTCAACGCCCGTCGGCGGCGCTGACTGGTCGTGCGCGAATCTCCTCGTTCCACGTCCGTTAACGGAGTGCCTGAATGCCTGCGGCCGTTTCGGCTCAGGGGTTGACAGAGCAATTGTGATCGCTAACCATTACCTTTCGGGATTGGTTCTTTCCAACTTGATTGGGTTCTGGAACTCATGGGCACGGCCGGTGGTTGTTCGAACGAAACCCACCCCCAGCACCCGATGCGGGTGGCCACCTGGCGGAGAGCGGGATTCTGTGCTCCGGGCGAGCGCCGTAGGACCGGTGCCCCGAGTAACCTCCGAGGAATTTCGGAGCGGCGGCCGCCGGTAGTTCCCATCGCGACTTACACCATTCAATCCCGCTACTCGCGTCGGCCCCGGCCGGTTTCCATCTGCTGGGACGGTGGTGGGTAACAAAGCGGAAACAATCTCTTGTGAGCCCCACAGTGTTAGCGATAACATCTGCTCGCTTGTCAGCACACCGAGCGTGACTACGGGACGTAAAAACGCCACCCGGCGCGGGACTGCGCCGGGTGGATCTTGAGGAGGAGACCAGATGGTGAGGAACAAGCGATTCCATTGGCTACTGAGTCTCGCCAGCGCAGGGGTTTTGGTACTCGGCCTGTCGGGCTGTTCCGGCGATGGTGGAGGCGAGACGGGTGACGACGGCGGACCGACCAAGATCGGTTTCGTGGCGGTCGGTCCGGAGGGTGCGTGGCGGCAGGCCAACGAGGCCAACATGCAGGAAACCTTCACCAAGGAGGCCGGCTTCGAGCTGAAGTACGCCCCAGCCACCAACCTGGACCAGAAGTCGCAGATCGACGCCTTCACGTCGTTCGTCGACGAGGGCGTGGACGTCATCCTGTTGTCGGCGACGGAGGGCTCGGGCTGGGAGGACTCGCTCAAGCGTGCCCAGGAGGCCGAGATTCCGGTCATCCTGATCGACCGCGGCATCGAGCCCGACACCACCAGCCTCTACGTCACCCGCATCGCACCGGACAACCTGCAGGTCAGCAAGTCGGTCGCCGGTTGGGCCACGGAGACCTTCCCGCAGGGGGCGAACTACTTCGTGCTCGAGGGGCCGGCCGGCGTCTCGGTCGTCAACGAGCGCAACCGTGGCTGGAACGAGACGATCGGCGCGAAGCCCGAGTTCAAGAAGCTCGGCGCGCAGACGGCCAACTGGTCGACGGAGGAGGCGAAGAGCGTCTTCGAGACGGTGCTCAAGTCGAACAACAACAAGGTTCAGCTCGTCTTCGCGCAGAACGACGAGATGGGCCTCGGCGCTGTCCTCGCGGTCGAGGAGGCCGGCCTGGTGCCCGGGAAGGACGTGAAGATCGCCACGATCGACGGCACGAAGAACGCCCTTGAGGCGCTGGCCGCCAACAAGCTCAGCTTCGTCGCGGAGTACAACCCGCTGTTCGGTGAGACTGCGCTGGACGTCGTGAAGAAGGTTCTCGCAGGCGAGAAGGTCGAGTCGTACATCGTCGTTCCGAGCCAGACGTTCAACTCGCCGGAGGCGGCCAAGACGGCGCTTCCGCAGCGGAAGTTCTAGTCCGCAGAGTCGATCGGATCGATCTGGCCAGGCGGTGCGGGGCCCCTCCGAAAGGAAGGGCCCCGCACCGGGTGACACCACCACTGCGAGTCCATCGTGGTGGTCGCAGGCGGCAGGCGCGAGGTAGGGGAAATGACAGAACCATCACCCATTGTCGAAATGCAGGGAATCTCCATCGCGTTCCCCGGCGTGAAGGCACTCGACAACGTTGACTTCCGCCTCTTCCCGGGCGAGGTCCACACCCTGATGGGTGAGAACGGGGCGGGTAAGTCCACTCTCATCAAGGCGCTGACGGGTGTCTATCAGATCGATTCCGGTTCCGTTCTCATCGGGGGACAGGAACAGCACATCCACGGCACCGCCGAAGCCCAGTCGGCGGGTATTTCAACCGTGTACCAGGAGGTGAACCTCTGCACGAACCTGACGATCGGTGAAAACGTCATGCTCGGGCACGAGGTGCGCGGCTGGAGCGGCGTGAACTGGCGGGCCACCCACAGGGCGGCGACGGAAGCGCTGGCCAAACTGGGGCTCGGGCATCTCGACACCCGGCGACCTCTCTCCAGCATTTCCCTGGCCCTCCAACAGCTCGTGGCGATCAGCCGCGCGATGGTCACCGACTCCAAGGTGCTCATTCTCGACGAGCCGACGTCGAGCCTCGACGCGAACGAGGTCGACGGGCTGTTCCAGGTGATGCGGGGGTTGCGTGACCAGGGTGTCGCGATCCTCTTCGTGTCACATTTCCTCGACCAGGTGTACGCGATCAGTGATCGCCTGACGGTGCTGCGGAACGGCAAGTACGAAGGCGAGTACCTGACGCGCGAGCTGGACCGCACCGCGCTGATCTCGAAGATGATCGGCAAGGACCTCGAGGTGCTGAAGTCCCTCGGCTCCAACCGCCAGGCCGAGGAGCGCGACCGGACCGTAACTCCCCTGGTGAAGGCGACCGGGATCGGTCGGGCGGGTTCGGTCGAGCCCACGGATCTGGACCTGCACCGCGGGGAGATCGTCGGGTTTGCGGGGCTGCTCGGGTCGGGTCGGACCGAGCTCGCCCGGCTGCTCTACGGTGCGGACCGGCCGGACAGCGGCGAGGTGGAGATCGAAGGAAAGAAGACCGAGATCCACACTCCGGTCGACGGTCTCGACCACCACATCGCGTTCTCCACCGAGAACCGCCGGGATGAAGGCATCGTCGGCGATCTCTCGGTCCGGGAGAACCTCATCCTGGCCGTCCAGGCCAAGCGCGGGTGGGCGCGGCCGCTGTCGCGCCGCGATCAGGACGCGATCGTCGGCAAGTACATGACCGCGCTGAACGTGCGTCCCGCCGATCCCGACCGGCCGGTGAAGAACCTCTCCGGCGGCAATCAGCAGAAGGTGCTGCTCGGTCGCTGGCTCGCGACGAACCCGGAACTGCTGATCCTGGACGAGCCGACGCGCGGGATCGACGTGGGCGCCAAGGCGGAGATTCAGCAGAGCGTCGCGGAACTCGCCGAGGGCGGGGTGGCCGTCGTGTTCATCTCCTCCGAACTGGAGGAGGTGGTTCGGCTGAGCGAGCGCATCGTCGTGCTGAAGGACCATCGCAAGATCGGCGAGATCGTCAACGGGCCCGATGTCACCGCCCAGGAGGTCGTCGACATCATCGCCGCGCACGGTACGGAAGCCGCGCTCGAAAGCGACATCATCGACCCGGAGGGGAAGGACTGAACCGCGTGAGTACGACAGAGAGGCGGACCGTCGGAGGTCTGCGGGTCCTGATGCGGCGACAGTTCTTCTGGGGGATCATCGCTATCCTGCTGCTGCTCCTGGTGAACGTCCTCAAGGATCCGTCCTTCCTTTCGGTGTCGGTCAACTCGACCAACGGCAATCTCGTCGGCAACCTCGTCGACATCCTGCGGGCGTCGGCCCCGATCCTGATGATCGCGGTTGGCATGTCGCTGGTCGTCGCGACGGGTGGGATCGACCTGTCGGTCGGCTCGATCATGGTCGTCGCCGGTGCGGTCTCCATGGAGTTCCTCAAGGCGAACGGGCAATCCGGCGGCGTCGCGCTCGGCGCGCTGGGCGCGGCCCTGGCGGTGAGCGCGCTGCTGGGTGTCGTCAACGGCATCCTGGTCTCGGTGGTGGGGCTTCAGCCGTTCATCTCCACCCTCGTCATGATGCTCGCCGGTCGCGGGCTGGCGAAGGTGATCACCTCGGGGCAGAACACCGCCGCCTCGAACGGGCCGTTCCGATGGATCGCCAACGGGTACGTGATCGGGCTGCCGGTCGTGGTGCTGCTTGCCGTCGTGGTGGTGCTGCTCGTCGCCCTCGTCGTCCGCCGCAGCGCGCTCGGTCTGATGATCGAGGCGATCGGCGTGAATCCGAAGGCCAGCCGAATGGCGGGGATCAAACCGCGTGGCCTGCTGATCACGGTGTACGCCCTCAGCGCGCTCCTGGCCGGCATCGCCGGTGTCTTCGCGACGGCGAGCGTCATGACCGTCGACGTCTCCCGGACCGGCTACCAGCTCGAGTTGGATGCGATTCTCGCCGTGGTGATCGGCGGTGCGTCCCTGGCGGGTGGCAAGTTCTCCATGGGCGGCGCGGTCGTCGGTGCCCTGCTGATCGCGACGCTGGACAAGACGATCGTGTTCCTCGGAGTCTCCTCGTCGGCGACGCCGGCCTTCAAGGCGGCGGTCATCATCGTGCTGTGCCTGCTCCAGTCCGAACGCGTACGAAACCTGTTCACGCAGCGCCGCGCGGCGAGAGCCCGTGCGCCGAAGGAGAGTGTGACCGCATGACCAGCACGCTCGTCACCGGCCCCTCCGGGGCAGGCACGAAGTCGCGGGCCGCTCGGCTGGTCGATACCGCGGCGCGGACCTGGCGGACGAATCTTGCCGCCCTGCCGACCCTCGCGGCGGTGGTGATCTTCATTGCCATGATCGTCTATGGCGAGGCCGCCTATGGCCGCATCCTGCAGTACAACACGATATCGAACCTGCTCATCAACAACGCCCATCTGGTGATCATCGCGGTGGGCATGACGTTCGTCATCCTGACCGGCGGAATCGACCTGTCCGTGGGCGCGGTGATCGCGTTCTCCAGCGTCGCCGGCCTGATGCTGGCCAACGCCGGATGGCCCGCGTGGGTCGTGATCGCGCTGATGATCGGATTCGGCACCGCCTTCGGCGTCGCGTCCGGAGTGCTGATCCAGTTCTTCAACGTGCAGCCGTTCATCGCGACGCTCGCGATGATGTTCCTCGCCCGCGGTCTCGCCTCGACGCTGAGCACCAAGCCCGAGCGGCTCTCGGACGAATCGCCCGTCAGGTCGCTGGCCACCAAGTTCAAGGTCATCGACGGTGAGCGGGTAAACGACCTGGTGCTCACGCCGGGCGTGCTGATCGCGGTCCTCGTCATCGCCGTCGGGTTCTTCGTGCTCCACCGGACCCGGACCGGCCGCACGGTGTACGCGATCGGTGGCTCCGAGCCCTCCGCCGCGCTGATGGGCCTACCGGTGGTACGCACCAAGCTCTGGGTGTACGCGATCAGCGGCACACTCGCCGGCCTGGCCGCCGTCGTGTACACGGCGCGGTTGGGTATCGCCCAGAACATCACCGGCATCGGCTGGGAACTGGACGCGATCGCGGCCGTCGTGATCGGCGGCACGCTGCTGACCGGCGGCGCGGGGTACGTGCTCGGCGCAGTGGTCGGCGCGCTCGTGCTCGGCCTGATGAACGTCCTGATCACCCGGGACGGCGGGATCAGACCCGAGGCTACGACCATCATCACCGGTGGCATCCTGCTTGTCTTCGTGCTGTTGCAGCGAGCACTCACGGCGCGTAAACGCGAGTGACGACAGGAACGTTGGGACCGGATCGGGAATCGTCGACGAAGGTGTGCAAGGTGAAAACACGAAGTGGTGGTCCGGAGCGATACGTGGTCGGTGTCGACTACGGCACCCTGTCCGGCCGGGCGATCGTCGTCCGCGTCTCGGACGGCGCGGAACTGGGCACGGCCGTGCACGAGTACGAGCACGGCGTCATGGACGAGGTCCTCACCGCAGCACCGCCCGCCGCGGGGCGGGTGCGGCTCGGGCCGGACTGGGCGTTGCAGGCCCCGCAGGACTACGTCGAGGTACTCAGGACCGCGGTGCCGGCCGCGGTCGCGGCCGCCGGAGTCGATCCCGCCGACGTGATCGGTATCGGCACGGACTTCACGGCCTGCACGATGGTGCCGACGCTCGCCGACGGGACGCCGCTGAGCGAGCTGCCCGAGTTCGCCGCGCGCCCGCACGCCTACGTCAAGCTGTGGAAACACCATGCCGCGCAGCCCCACGCCGATCGGATAAACGCCCTCGCGCGGGACCGGGACGAGCCGTGGATGGCGCGTTACGGCGGTCTCATCTCCAGCGAGTGGGAGTTCGCGAAGGGACTGCAGCTGCTGGAGGAGGACCCCGAGGTCTACTCGCGGATGGAGCATTGGGTCGAGGCGGCCGACTGGATCGTCTGGCAGCTCACCGACAGGTACGTGCGCAACGCCTGCACCGCCGGCTACAAGGGGATCTACCAGAACGGCAGCTACCCGGGCCGGGAGTTCCTGGCGGCGCTCCACCCCGAGTTCGCGGGTTTCGCCGACGACAAGGTCGCCCACGAGATCGGGCAACTGGGGGACGTCGCCGGCAGCCTGAGCGCCCGGGCGGCGGCCTGGACCGGGCTGCCCGAGGGCATCGCGGTGGCGGTCGGCAACGTCGACGCGCACGTCACCGCGCCGGCCGCGCAGGCCGTCGAGCCCGGCCAACTGGTCGCGATCATGGGGACCTCGACCTGCCACGTGATGAGCCATGACCGCCTCGTCGAGGTTCCGGGGATGTGTGGCGTCGTCGATGGTGGAATCGTTCCGGGCCTGTACGGCTACGAGGCCGGCCAGTCCGGGGTCGGCGACATCTTCGCGTGGTACGTGCACAACCAGGTGCCCGGACGCCTCCACGACGAGGCCGCCGCCGCCGGGCGCAGCATCCACCAGCATCTGACGGAGCTGGCCTACGCGGAGCCCGTCGGCAGCCACGGTCTGGTGGCGCTCGACTGGCATTCGGGCAACCGTTCGGTGCTCGTCGACCACGAGTTGTCGGGTGTGATCGTGGGACAGACCCTCGCGACCCGAGCCGAACAGGGTTACCGGGCGCTGCTGGAGGCGACCGCGTTCGGGACTCGAACGATCGTCGAGACGTTCGCCGCCGCGGGTGTGCCCGTGACGGAGTTCATCGTCGCCGGCGGGCTGCTGCGGAATCCGCAGCTCATGCAGACGTACGCGGACGTGCTGCGCCTGCCGATCTCGACGATCGCGAGTGAGCAGGGTCCCGCGCTCGGTTCGGCGATCCACGCGGCGGTCGCCGCGGGGGCGTACCCCGACATCCGTGCCGCCGCCGCCGCGATGGGCGCGGTCGACCGCGCGGTCTATCTTCCGAACGAGGCGGACGCGGCAGCGTACGACGAGCTCTATGCCGAGTACCTCACCCTGCACGACTACTTCGGCCGGGGCGCGAACGGGGCCATGAAGCGGCTGCGCGCCCGTCGACGAGCAGCGTCGGAGACCGCCGACCGGCCCGAGAACGTCGCCGGGCCCGTGGAAAGAATCGATGACACGAGGATGGTGCACCAGTGAGCGGGCCTTTCAGCCAGGACGTGCAGTCGGCGATCGATGCCACCCGGGTGGCCGTGGCGCAGCTGCACGGGGAGCTGACGCGGAACGGGCTTGTCGTCTGGACCGGCGGTAACGTGTCGGGCCGGGTTCCCGGTGCCGACCTGTTCGTCATCAAGCCCTCCGGCGTCTCGTATGCCGCGCTGACTCCCGAGAACATGATCCTTTGCGATCTCGCCGGTGAGGTCGTCCCGGGCACTCCCGGCAGCGAACGGGCACCGTCGAGCGACACGGCGGCGCACGCCTACGTGTACCGCCACATGCCCGAGGTGGGCGGCGTCGTGCACACGCACTCCACCTACGCCGTGGCGTGGGCGGCGCGCGGCGAGGAGATCCCCTGCGTGATCACCGCGATGGCCGACGAGTTCGGCGGACCCGTCCCGGTCGGGCCGTTCGCCATCATCGGTGACGACTCGATCGGCCGCGGCATTGTCGAGACCCTCACGGGTCACCGCTCGCGGGCCGTACTCATGCAGAACCACGGGCCGTTCACGATCGGCGCGACACCGACGGACGCCGTGAAGGCCGCCGTCATGGTCGAGGATGTCGCGCGCACCGTGCAGATCGCCCGCGACGGCGGTTCTCTTCTTCCGATTCCGCAGGAGGCGATCGACCGCCTCTACGACCGCTACCAGAACGTGTACGGACAGGCCGACGACGCTCGCCGCGCCACCCCGGCCCCGGACGCCTCCGCACAGGAAGAGATGTACGCATGACCCGCGCCCCACTCGCCACGACCTTCGAGCCGTACGAGGTGTGGTTCCTGACCGGGAGCCAGGACCTGTACGGCGAGGAGACCCTCCGCCAGGTCACCGAGCAGTCGCGGGCGATCGCCGAGGAACTCGGCGCCGGGGTGCCGGTCCGCGTCGTGTGGAAGCCCGTCCTGACGAGTTCCGACGCCATCCGACGCCTCGCGCTCGAGGTGAACGCCGCCGAGGGTGTCGTCGGCGTTCTCGCCTGGATGCACACGTTCAGCCCCGCGAAGATGTGGATCGCGGGTCTCGACGCGCTGCGGAAGCCGATTCTGCACCTGCACACCCAGGCGAACGTCGAGCTGCCCTGGGCCGACATCGACTTCGACTTCATGAATCTGAACCAGGCCGCGCACGGCGACCGCGAGTTCGGTTACATCCAGACGCGGCTCGGCACGGCCCGGAAGACGGTCGTCGGCCACGTCTCGAACCGGCTGGTCGTCCGGCAGGTCGAGGACTGGCAGCGGGCCGCCGCAGGCTGGGCGGCGGCTCGTACCCTCAGGCTCGCCCGGTTCGGCGACAACATGCGCTACGTCGCCGTCACCGAGGGCGACAAGGTGGAGGCCGAGCTGCGCTTCGGCGTGCAGGTCAACACCTGGGGCGTCAACGAACTGGCGGACGCCGTGGACGCGGTGACCGACGCCGACATCGACCCTCTGGTCGCGGAGTACGAGGATTCGTACGACGTCGCCGCGGAACTTCGGTCCGGCGGTGAGCGCCACGGTTCGCTGCGTTACAGCGCCGCGATCGAACTCGGGTTGCGCTCGTTCCTGGAGGGGGGCGGCTTCGGCGCGTTCACCACGAGCTTCGAGGACCTGGGCGCACTTCGGCAGTTGCCGGGACTCGCGGTGCAGCGTCTGATGGCCGACGGCTACGGATTCGGCGCGGAGGGCGACTGGAAGACCGCGATCCTGGTCCGCGTCGCGAACGTGATGGGCACCGGCCTTCCCGGTGGCGCGAGCCTGATGGAGGACTACACCTACGACCTGGTGCCCGGTGCGGAGCGGATCCTCGGCGCCCACATGCTCGAGGTCTCGCCGTCGCTCACGACGTCGACGCCACGCCTGGAGATCCACCCGCTCGGCATCGGCGGCAAGGAGGACCCGGTCCGTCTGGTTTTCACGGCCGATCCGGGCCCCGCGCTCGTCGTCGCGATGAGCGACATGCGGGACCGCTTCCGGCTCGTCGCCAACGTCGTCGAGAACGTCCAGGCGCCCGATCTGCCGAAGCTCCCGGTCGGCCGTGCCGTGTGGCGTCCCCAGCCCGACTTCGCGACGTCGGCGGCGTGCTGGCTCGCCGCCGGCGCCGCCCACCACACGGTGATGACGACCGCCGTCGGGATCGACGTCTTCCGTGACTTCGCCGAGATCGCGAAGACCGAACTGGTCGTCATCGACGAGGACACGACCGTCCGGGACTTCCAGAAGGAGCTCCGATGGAACCAGGCCTACTACCGGCTGAGCCAGGGACTATGAGCGCGGCTGCAACGCGCGCCGTATCGCCGGCGCGTATCGACCGGCTTTTCGCCCACCGCTGACGGGAGGTACGGGCGGCACGATTGTTTGCGTTATCAACGCATCGGGACCCATTCCTTCCGACCATGGCCGGCTTACCACCGGCCGATACGCTCCCTGCATTGCCGGCGTGCTCGCGGAGCGCCGAAACGACTGCTCCGTGCCGTACCTCCCGCACGTTCCCTCGTCAAGCCGGATGTCGTCGCCGCGTGGTCCAGCCCCGCCACGTGGCGCACCGGCGCGCCCTGACGCAGATGTTTCGCGGATGTTCCCGGCGGGTCTCATCTAGATCTTGACAAGGCGTGTTAGCGATAACATGATCAAATTCCACGTCACAATCGTGTCTGGAGCCCGCAATGTTCGTGTCGGCCCGCCCTCGCGTCCCCGCCCCGCGCTCCGCCCCAGGGCCAGTCGGCCTCGGCGCTGTTTTCCAGATTCTCGTTGCCACGCTCAGACGCGTTCGAACTCCGTTGACTCTCAACGGGCTCGGGCGCCTGCGCGGCGTCTCGCTCGCAACGATCGGTGCGCTCCTGTGTGCCGGTCTCGTCCTCCCGGGA
>NZ_JADPUN010000316.1 GCF_015690345.1 Plantactinospora alkalitolerans
CCGCCGCCGCCCCCCTCGGCCCGGTCCCCGGTGGAGTTGCCGTCGGCGAAGGTCAGGTTCTGCACGGTGAGCTGAGGATGGTCCTGGTCCTGGCAGTGCGAGGTGGTCCAGCCCTGCGCCTCGTCACAGGTGTTCATGTAGAGGATCCGGCGCTTGCCACCACCGGAGAGGGTGACCTTGCCGCCACCGTCGAGCACGATCCGGGGACCGGTCGAGTTCCGGATCTTCGCGGTGGCCTTCATGGTGATGGTCACCGGAGCGGGACCACAGGAGAAGGTGATGATGCCGCCCCGGGCGACCGCCGCGACCACCGCCGCCGAGGTGCAGCTTCCGGGGGTGCCGTTGCCGATCACCCGGCTCGGTTTCGTCGTGCTCACCGCGCGGGCCTCGGCGGGCACGCTGGCCCGGCCCTTCGGGTTGCCGGGCCGGGGCAGCGCGGCAACCGGCCTGGTGGTGGCGGAGGGCTTGGCGGTCGGCGACGGCCCGGCCGGAACCGACGGCGACGGCGTCGCCGACCCGTTCGTGGCGTCCGTGGCTGCCGGTGTGGCGGCACCCGCCGGCTCCTTCGCCGGCGACGAGCCGCAGCCGGTCATGGCGGTGGCGGCGAGCAGCCCGGCCACGATCAGGGCGGAGGTGGTCTTGATGCGCACCGCCAGATGGTAGGTCCCGCTGGCCGGCCGGCCGAACCGGGCGGCGCCGGATTAAGGAACTCTTCAGACCGGGCATAATTGCCGCCGGTGGGGCACCTCATCGGGGCGGAGGTTGGCCGTGGAGTGGGTGGCGGCCAATCCCGTCGCCTGGATCGTGCCCGGCCTGCTCGTCGGGGCCTGGATCGCGCTCCGGCTGCTGCGGCGCCCGGTGTGGCCGTGGTTCTTTCTCGCCGCGGCCGTACTGGCGGTGTCGTGTTTCCCCGCCGGGATGTTCGCCGGCCGCGCCGAGTTGGCGGAGCCGAACTGCACGCCGGGCAACCTCTGCTTCTCGGCCGATGAGGTCGACTGGTGGCTCAACGGTCTGCTCGGCCTCCTGACCACGTGCGCGCTGGCCGTTCTCACCGCGGTAGTCGATCTCGTGCTGGCGCTGGTCCGGCGGGAATCAGCGGATCCCGCCGTCGACCGGAAGCCCTGACCGGTTTCTGGCGCGCCCTGATCCATCCGTGCGGCACCGCTGTCGGAACCCGCTCGTTAATGACACCTATTAAGTGCTACCTTAGGGCCCCTAAGAAACTTGCTAGCGTGTGGAAGGTCGGTACGCCAAATGCCCCGACAGGGCCTGACGAGCGAGCGCGTCTCGGCCGCCGCGGCCGACCTGGCGGACGCCGTCGGGTTGTCGCGGCTGACCGTCGCGGCGGTCGCCCGACACTTCGGGGTCTCGGACGCGGCGCTGTACACGCACGTTCGCAGTCGCGAGGCGTTGATCGAGCAGGTCGCGGTCCGGGCGGCGGCCGTGTTCGCCGACAACCTGGCGCTCGCCGTCGCCGGTCGCGCAGGCAGGCAGGCCCTCGTCGGATTCGCCGACGCCTACCGCACCTTCGCGGTGGCGCACCCCGGGCAGTACGCCGCGACCCAGTTGCAGTTGCCGCGCGAGGTCGGCACGAGGTCGACGGGGCATCTGCGGATGATCGAGCTGAGCTACGCGATGCTTCGCGGGTACGGGCTCGACGAGCCGGACCTGACCGACGCGATGCGTTTCGTGCGTAGCACCTTCCACGGCTTCGCGAGCCTGGAGACCGTCGACGGATTCGGGCACCCGCGCGATCTGGACGAGTCGTGGAGCCACATCCTCGACGCGGTGCACACCGCGCTGAGCAACTGGCCGAGCGGAACGAAGGAACGACGATGAACAGTCACGAGAGCCACGATCAGTACGTCAGCTCACGGGACGGCACCCGCCTGGTGCTCCGGCGCGTGGGCTCCGGCGACCCCGTCGTCCTCGTACACGGCTCGGGAGGTGGGCTGCGTTCCTGGGGTACCGTCGCCGACCAACTGGCCTCCGACCACGAGGTGTGGATTCCGGCGAGGCGCGGATACGGTCCCAGCGACGTCCCGCCCGGGCCAAAGTCGTTCAAGGACGAGACCGCGGACCTGATCGCGGTGATCGAGGCGGCCCGGAAATCCTCGGGTCGGCCGGTGCACCTCGTCGGCGCCTCCTACGGGGCGACCGTCTCGTTGCACACCGTGTCGGCGGAGTCCCGCCAGGTACGGTCACTGGCCCTCTTCGAGCCCCCGCTGTTCGCGGCGGGACCGGAGATCGTACCCATGCTCGACCGGTACCGAGCCGCCTTCGAGCGGGACGACGCCCGGGGAAGGAGCGCGGCACTGAACGACGTGACCCGGGTTCCGGCGGAGGTCGTCGCCGCGTTCGCCGCCGCAGCGGGCGACCGGACCCTCGACCCGGTCGAGGAGCGGCGCTCGGCGATCGGCTGGCTGCACGACCTCGAGGCACTCGCCGAGGACAGCACGGACATCGCCCGCTGGTCCTCGGTCACCGTGCCGACCCTGCTGATGCAGGGGGCCGACACCTGGGAACCGATGCCCAGCACGATGAACGCCCTCGCGACGACGCTTCCGGGAGCGCGCCGGATCATCTGGCAGGGGCAGTCCCACTTCGTGACCATGACGGCTCCCACGCTGGTCGTCGACGCGCTGCGCGGGTTCTTCGCCGAGGTCCCGGCGTAGCCGGACAGGATCCGGACTCCGGATGACGAGCCGGAGCGGAGCGCCCAGCCTCGGCACGGCGCTCAGCCTCGCCGCCGCGCACGCCGAACGGTGTCGGGGCGCCGAACGGTGTCGGAGGTGCCGAACGGTGTCGGAGGTGCCGAACGGTGTCGGAGGTGCCGAACGGTGTCGGAGGTGCCGCCTAGGGTGGGCGCATGGTCGACCGTCGTCAGGTGATGAGGTTCCGGACCCGGGCCCAGCAGCTCGACCGGGCCCGGGGCACGCTCGGCGACACCGCCGTTCTCGACATCGGTGTGCAGGACACCGGCCCGGACGGCGCTGGCTGGGCGCTGGCCGCGCGCGGGGTCGACGTGACGGCGCTGTCCGGCAGGGATCTCGTCCTGCTCTGGACCGTGCGGGGCGCTCCCCACCTCTACCGCCGCGCCGACCTGGGAAAGATCGCGGCCGCGGTCGAGCCCTTCTCCGACTCGGACGCCGGCAAGCGGATCTACGACGCCGCCAGGCCGTTGAAGGCGGCCGGCATCGACAATCTCGCCGCGCTCGACGTGGTGGCCGCGCACATGCGCGCCCTCGTTGCCGAGCCGACGGTCAAGGGAGACGTCTCCGGCCGCCTGGCCGGGCTGGTGACCGAGCCGTACCTGCGATTCTGTCGCCCCTGCGACGCCACACACATCTACGAGATGCCGTTCCGGCTGGCCGCCGTGCGGGCCGGCCTGGAGTTGCAGCTCGGCACCTCACCGCCGGTCCTGCAACGCATCACCGGGTTCAGGAAGGCGGCTGCCGCGGGCGACAGGTTCGACCTCATCCGGGCCTACCTTCGACTGCTCGGCCCGGCCACCCCGAAACACGTGGCCGACTATCTCGACGCGCCGGTAAAGGACGTGAAGGCGCGCTGGCCGGAGGACGTGGTCGAGGTGACGGTCGACGGGGAGCGGCGTTCACTGCTGGCCGCCGACGAAACGGCGCTGGAATCGGCCGACGCCGCGGTGACCCGCCTGCTCGGCCCGTACGACCTCTTCCTCCAGGCCAAGGACCGGGCGACCCTGGTCGGCGAGGTCGCCCGCGCCAAGGAGCTGTGGCCGGTGCTCGGTCGTCCGGGTGCCGTACTGGTCGACGGTGAACTGGTCGGCAGTTGGCGCCCCCGCAAGTCGGGCGGGAAGTTGACGGTTGCCGTCCAGCCCTGGCGCAGGCTGTCGGCCGCCACCCGCAGGGCCGTCACCGCGCAGGCCGAGCACCTCGCCGCGTACCGCGCCGCCTCGCTCACCGGCGTCGACTTCGCCGATTGACCGGTGCCGCCGGGCTGCCGGTCCGCCGGGCTGCCAGTCCGCCGGTCCGCCGGGCCTGTGTCGTGGCGGCGGCCGGAACCGGGAGCCCACAGCTCGTCCTGAGCTTTCCGGCGTGCGGACAGGATCCCGACATTTCGACCATACCCTCCAGGGTGCCGATCGCGGATTGGCACCGGTCGCCAGCCGGAACTCCGGGTGTGACAGCTACCGTCGAGCCGGACAGGTAGGGGGTATGGACGACGAAGGAAAAGGCACATGAGCGGAGACGACGCCGGTGGGCGAGCGGACCGGTTCCGGTCCCTGCACCTGGGGACATACGCCGACCTGCTGCGGTTCGTCGAGCGGAGGGTGCCGGGCAGCGAGGCGGAGGACGTCGTGTCGACGGTCTTCATGACGGCGTGGCGACGCTTCGACGAGCTGCCGGACGACGCCCGGCCGTGGCTGTTCGCGGTGGCCCGCAAGACCATGGCGAACCGGACCCGGGGCTGGTTACGCCGCCAGGCGTTGGACGTCCGACTGGGGTCGCTGGAGTCACCCGAGCTGTCCGACGACTCGGCGGGCGCGGCGGTACGGATCGACCTGGAGCGCGCCTGGAAGGCGCTGAGCGCGGCAGACCGTGAGGTTCTGGCACTGGTCGCGTTCGACGGCCTCACCGCCGAGCAGGCCGCCGACGTGCTGGGCTGCCGGAGGTCGACCTTTGCCATGCGGCTCGGCCGGGCGCGGAAACGCCTGCAGTCGGCCCTGGAGCCGGCCGAACCGGACACCCGTTGGTCTTCCCGCCCCCACCCTCTCAAGGAGCAGCAGTCATGGACGCGAGCATGAAGGACCTGGAGCAGCTGGCCGTGCTCGACCCGGCGCGGGGGCGTGAGCCCACCGCGATGGAGTGGACGCGGTCACAGGCGTTCGTCGAGCGGGTGATAGCCGCCGAAGTCACTCCGCGGCCGACCCGACGGCCGGTGGGACGCTGGCTGGCGGTGGGCGTCGCCGCAGCGGCGGCGGGTGCCGTCGCGGTGGTGGCCGTACCCGCGCTGTTGCCCGGCACGGCCCAGAAGGCGATCGCGTCCTGGACGGCCGAGCCCAGTTCCCGTACCGGTGAGCAGGTGCTGCCGCAGGCGCGGGCGTGCGCCGGCAACGGGGTCGGGGGGAGTTCGTCGGCGGTGCACCCGAGGGACGTGCTCCTCGCCGAGCAGCGCGGGACCGCGACGCTGCTCATCATGAAGAAGAGCAGCGGCACCGTCGTCGAGTGCCTGAGCGTGGGCAAGGACCAGCTCGCCTCGATGGGGCTGGCCGACGAACGTCCGTTGCCGGCGTTGCCCGCCGGCACGGTCAACCTGGAGACGATGAGCTCCACCGGGAGCGGCGACAGCATGTGGTCGAACATCATCGGCCTGGTGGGTTCGGACGTCACCGGGGTGGAGGTCCGGCTCGACAACGGCAGGGTCCTCCAGGCCAGTGTGAAGTCCGGCTGGTGGGCGGCCTGGTGGCCGGGACCCGAGGGCGGTCAGGTCGACCGGCTGACGGTGACCGTGCACACCTCCACCGGCTCGACCAGCTACCGTCCCTCCGAACTGCCCTGACGGCACCCGGCTGCGGCGGCCCGCCCGGGGCGCCGCGGCCGGACCGGCGGTCGCCACGTCCGGCGGAACCACCACGTCCGCACCGCGGGTGTTACGGCCCGCTGACGACGTTCGCGAGCGGCTGGCCTGCGGCGTACCGCCGGACCTGGTCGACCAGCAGTCGGCGGGCCCGGGGCGCGAACGCGGCGGTCAGACCGCCGACGTGCGGGCTGACCAGGACGTTCGGCGCAGTCCACAGCGGATGGTCGGCGGGCAGCGGCTCGGGTTCGGTGACGTCCAGGGCAGCGTGCAGCCGGCCCGCGTGAAGTTCCGCGAGCAACGCCCCGGTGTCCACCACCCGGCCTCGGGCCACGTTCACCAGCAGGGCGCCGTCGGCCATCCCGGCGAGAAAATCCTTGTCCACCAGGCCCTCGGTCTCCGGGGTCAGCGGGGTGGCCAGGATGACAACGTCTGCGTGCGGCAGCATTTCCGGGAGTTCGGCGATCGGCCGTACGCCGGGTCGGGCGCTCCGGGCGACCCGGCTGATCTCCACCTCGAACCCCGCGAGACGGCGCTCGATGGCGGCGCCGATCGAGCCGTACCCGACGATCAGCACCCGGGCGTCAGCCAGCCCGGTGGACCAGCCCGACGCCCAGCGGCCCTCGCTCCCCGCCCTGACGAAGTCCGGCAGCCGGCGCCGGGCGGCCAGCGTGAGCGCCACGGCCAGCTCGGCGGTAGCCGCATCGTGCACCCCCCGGGCGTTGGCCAGGGTCAGGCCGGGCCGCAGGTACGGCAGGACGTGGTCGTAGCCGGCGGTCAGGGTCTGCACCACCTTGAGCCGAGGCATCCGGACGATCGCCTCGCACAGCAGCGGATCGATGATCCCGTACGGAATCGCATAGAACTCGACCTCGTCCAGGGGCTCCGGAATGGGTCGAGTGCCGTCGTACAACGCGACGTCCAGATCGCCGAGATCGGCCAACGCGTCGGGATGAGAGATCAGGTAGCGCACGGCGACAATCATCCGGGGTTCACCGCAGTCCGGCAGCGGTTCGACCCACACGAGTTGAGTGAGGTCGGCGACACGGGCCCGGTCGTCGTCGCCCACCCGGTCGGTAGGCTGCCTGGAGTGATCGACATCGGTATCGGCGACACGCCGCCGCCGGGCGGGAGTGGCCGGCCCGGGGCGACGGATCGCGAAAGGGAGCGAGCGTGGCACAGCGGAGGGCACTGGTGGTTCGCGGCGGATGGGAGGGGCACCAGCCGGTCAAGGCGACGGAGTTGTTCATCCCGTTCCTCGAAAGTAGCGACTACGCGGTACGGGTCGAGGGATCGACGGAGATCTACGCCGACGCCGCCGAGATGGCCGACATCGACCTCGTCGTGCAGTGTGTGACGATGTCGCAGATCACCGCGGAACAGCTGGCGGGACTGAGCGCGGCGGTCGTCGCCGGCACGGGCTTCACCGGCTGGCACGGTGGCATCGCGGACTCGTTCCGGGCGTCGTCCGACTACCTGCATCTGGTGGGCGGGCAGTTCGCCACCCATCCTGGCAAGGAGCCGTGCGAGCGTCACGGTGGGCCGGAGGACAACTTCCTGCCGCACACGGTGAACATCACCGAACTTGGACGGACACATCCGATCACCGCCGGGATCGAGGACTTCGACCTGGTCACCGAGCAGTACTGGGTGCTGCACGACGACCTGATCGACGTACTGGCCACCACGACCCACCCGACCCAGGCGTGGCATCCGTGGCACCGGCCGGTCACCTCGCCCGCGATCTGGACCCGGCTGTGGGGCGCCGGGCGCATCGTCGTGACGACTCCGGGGCACAGCCTCGACGTGCTGGAGCACGCGAGCGTCCGTACCGTCATCGAGAGGGGCATGCTGTGGGCGACCCGCACCGCATCGGCGTCGTAGGTCTCGGGGTCATCTCCCGCGCGTACCTGAACACGCTCGCGAACCACCCCGCGGTGAGCATCGCCGCGGTGGCCGACCTCGACGCGTCCCGCTCGGCGGCGGTGGCCGCCGAGCTTCCCGGCGCCGAGGCGTTGAGCGTCGAGCGCCTGCTCGACCGCCCGGACGTGCAGACGGTGCTCAACCTCACGATCCCCGCGGCGCACGCCGAGATCTCGTTCGGCGCTATCGACGCGGGCAAGAACGTCTATATCGAGAAGCCGCTCGCGGTCACCTTCGCGGACGGCCGCTCGGTCATCGACCGGGCCGCGGCGGCCGGCGTCCGGGTGGGTTGCGCGCCGGACACGGTTCTGGGTACCGGGACCCAGACGGCGCGCGCGGCGATCGACGACGGGTTGATCGGGCGCCCGATGTCCGCGTCGGCCGTCATGGTCACGCCGGGACACGAACGGTGGCATCCGCACCCCGACTTCTACTACACCGAGGGCGGCGGCCCCCTACTGGACATGGGGCCGTACTACATCTCGGCGCTCATCCACCTGCTCGGGCCGGTCCGTGCGGTGGTCGGATCCGCCAGCCGCCTGCGCGCCGAGCGCGTCATCGGTTCGGGGCCGCGCATCGGCCAGCGGGTACCGGTCGATGTGGACAGTCACGTGACAGGTGTGCTCGAACACGCCAACGGCGCCCTCTCCACCATCACGACGAGCTTCGACGGCGTCGCGACGACGGCCGCGCCGATCGAGGTGCAGGGGGAGACGGGCACGCTCGCCGTGCCCGATCCGAACCACTTCGACGGCGAGGTCCGGCACTTCGCGCTCGGCGACACCGAATGGCGTGCGCTCGAACCACGGGCGGGTTACGCGGCCGCTTCCCGAGGTGTCGGCCTGATCGACCTCGTCGGGGCCGACGGGCGGCGTCCGGCCCGCGCCAGCGGCGACGTCGCGCTGCACGTACTCGAAACGATGACGGCCCTGCTCCGGTCGGCGGCCGAAGGCCGGCGGATCGCGCTGACGACGGTGGTGGAGCGGCCCACGCCGGTCCCGCTCACCCGGGTCGAGGACTGGACGGCGCAGCACGCGCACGGACACTGACCCGGGCGCGACCGGGCCGGGACGGGACCCGGCCGGGACGCGGCCACAAGGGCCGGCGGCCGGTCCGGACCGAGTCCGGACCGGCCGCCGCCGGGGTCAGTTCTCCGCGGCCGGAACGACGAGTTGCCCGGCCGGTGTGGCGGTTACGGTACGGCGACGTCCGGCGCGCCGTCCCGGTCGAGCGTGACCGGGGTGGCCGCCGCGGCCTCGCCGCGCTTCTCGTCGGCGTAGACCATCAGTGTGGACCCGACGATGGCGAGCACGATGCCGATCGTGGCGTAGACCGACGGCACCCGCTGGTACACGATCAGCGAGAGGATCACGGTAAGTACGGGCGCCAGGGCGTTGGTCGTGGGGGCCACGATCGAGGCCTTGCCCCGACTGAACGCCATCACCAGGAACAGCGCGCCGACGGCGTTGAGCACCTGGGTGACCGCGGCGAGGGACGGCGCCTGCCAGGGGGCGTCCAGCGCCAGGCCGCCGGCCATCCAGATGGCGATCGGCGCCAGCAGCAGACCACTGATCGTCATCCAGGTGAAGGTGGTGGCGTCGTTGACGCCGACCGTGGCCGCCTTGCGCATGAAGTAGGCCTGCACGCCCCAGGCGACGCAGACCACGATGGCCAGGATCAGCCACGTTCCACCGGTGGCGGAACCGTCGCCGCCGCTGACGCTGAACAGTACGACCGCGACCAGTGCGGCGATCACGCCGACCACGGCGAGCCGGGGGATGCGTTCCCGCAGCAGCGCCATGGCCATCAGCACGGTGATCGCCGGAGACAGCGCGATCAGCGGAAAGATCAGGTACGCCGGGCCGATGGTGAGCGCCTTGAACAGGAGCAACTGGCCGCCGGCGCCGGTCAGCCCGACCAGCAGGCCGTACACGGTCGCGATCGGGCGGCGGTCCAGCCGGTTGCCGCGCAGCGCGGCGACGGCCGGGATGATCATGGTGATGGACCAGACGACGTAGACCATGCCGTCGGGATAGCCGTAGTCGCTGGTCGGGACGGCGGAGAAGGCCCCCCACACGCCCCAGAACAGCACGAGCAGCCCCGCGTACGGGATCCAGCTACGGCTGATGCGGGAGATAGTCGTTGGCATCTGCGCCTCCTCAGGCAGCGGTGGCGTTCGGGGTGGTGGTCCGAAGGTGTGCGAGCGCGCCGGCGCTCAGCGGGCTGCCGGCCTGTTTCGCGGCGTAGAGTGCCGCGCCGACGACCGGCGGATACATGGGCTGCCGAAGGTCGTAACCGTCGTGCAGCGTGTGCAGGTGCTCTCGGAATGCCTCGCGTACCTGTCGTGCGTTGAACGTGCCGCCGGAGTAGGAGACCAGGACCTGCTCGCCGGCGGGGTAGCCGAGCCGGCCACGGGTGGTTTCCACCAGCTGGGCGAGTTCCCGGCCGGCCTCGGCGAGGATCGCCGCTGCCGCCTCGTCGCCCTGGTCGGCGGCGCGGGTGACAAGCGGGCTCAGCGCCGCGATCCTGCCGCGGTCGCCCTGCCACCGGTTCACCACGACGTCGATCAGATCCAGGTCCGCGGCCAGCGCCAGGTGTTCACGCAGGACATCCAGCAACGGACCGGCGGGCTGTCGACCGTCGCTCATGCGGGAGAACGCCTGCAGGCCCCGGATGGCGATCCAGTACGCCGAACCCTCGTCGCCGAACAGTTCGCTCCAGCCGCCGACCCGCAGGCCCTGGCCGGCACGCTCACCGTAGGTCATCGATCCGGTGCCGCTGATCACGTTGATGCCGTCCGCGGCGGCCACCGAGCCGGACCAGCCGCAGACCATGTCGTTGTCGACCCGGTACCGGTCGTGGCCGAGGACCTCCCGTGGCGCCGCGTCGAGGGCGGCGATGTCGTCGCTGACCTCGCCGTAGGTCGGGATGCCGAAGAACGCGAAGGCGATGTCGGCCGGGGTGATGCCGGCCGTCGCGCAGACGGCGCCGATGCCCTCCTTGAGGACCCGGGGCACCAGATCGATGCCTTCGCTGAAGTAGTAGCTGCTCGCGGTCGTCGCCTGGGCCACGATCGCGCCGTCCGCCCTCAGTAGGCAGAAGGCGGTCTTGGTGCCGCCGCCGTCCACGCCGAGGAACATTGCCTCACCTCCGTCTCGCGTCAGCTCGCCGCCGTCCGGGGCGGGATGGCCCTGATCTGGACCCGCTGTCTGCCTGGCCGCGCGCTAGACGAGTAGTTCCGAATGGATCAGTGGTCGTAGGCGATCAGTGACCGGGTGACGGGTGCGCCGGTCTTGTTGTTGTGCCAGATCGCGGCGGCCATGGCCAGCAGGCGTTGGGCGACTCGGACCGCGACGCCCTCGAAGGTCCGTCCGCCGTGTTCTTCCAGGTCGAGTTGGCCTTTGAGGGTGTCGTTGACCGACTCGATGAGTTGGCGGACCTTCTTGAGCATCGGTTCGCCGTAGTGGGCCTTCTCCCGCTTGCGGGACGGTCGCAGCAGCTCGATGCCCTGGGCAGCGAGTTGCCGCTCGAACGGTTTGGAGGCGAAGCCCTTGTCCGAGATGAGCAGGATGCCGTCGTGTTCGGCGATCACCCCGGCGTCGGCTTCCAGCATCGCGGCCAGTACCTCGCGTTCGCCGATCTTGGGGTTCGCCA
>NZ_JADPUN010000317.1 GCF_015690345.1 Plantactinospora alkalitolerans
GGGGGCGGGTCGGTTCAGTGCGAGCGGACTCGGCGCTGGCGCTACCTGGGGCGCGTGATGGTGGCGCGGACGGCGTTGCCGCTGGTCCTGGTCGGCATCGCGGTGCTGGTGGCGACCGCCGGAGGACGGGTTCGCCGACCGTCCCGCCAGCGACTTTCCGAGCTACGCGGCGAGGGGTGGTCGAGCCCTGCGACCCCACCTGCCGGGGCGGGATCGAGCGGCGGATCGTCGGCGGGAGGTGGGCTGGTCGCGGTGGATCGGAGTTGGCCGGGCCGGCCGAGGTGGATGGACCTCGTCCGGCTCGGGGCCGGACTGGGCGGACTGGCGGCCGCGGTCGTCCTGGGCGGTTGGCCGGGCGTACTGGTCGGTGTGTTGACGGCTGTCGGCCTCGACCGCCTGCTACGTCGGTTCGAGTCTGCGGCCGTACGGCGCCACCGGTTGCGTGCGGCGGCCGATCTTCCACTCGCGGCGGACCTCCTGGCTGCGGCGTTGCGGGCCGGCGCGCCGGTCGACCGTGCCGTCTCCGCTGTGGCCGAGGCGCTGGCGGGGCCGTTGGGGGAGCGGCTCGAACAGGTGGGGCGGACGCTCCGGCTCGGCGGCAGCCCCGATGAGGCGTGGCCCCGGCTCGGTCCGGTGCCCGGCGCCGAGCGGTTGACCAGGGCGGCCGTGCGCTCCTCGGCCAGTGGTGCGGCGCTCGCCGGGGCATTGACCCGGCTCGCCGACGACCTGCGTGCCGACCGGGTGACCACCGCCGAGGCGGCGGCACGCCGGGCGGGCGTGTTGATCGTGTTGCCGCTGGGGCTGTGTTTCCTGCCCGCGTTCATTCTCGCCGGCCTGGTGCCGGTGATCGTCGCCGTGCTCGGCGACGTGCTGTGACCGATACGAGAGGGGAACTTCATGATGCGCAAGCTCATCGTCCGGCTACGGGACGATGCGGGAATGAACACGGCTGAATACGCCGTCGGCACCCTGGCCGCCGTCGCCTTCGCCGGAATTCTGCTGAAGGTGCTGACCTCAGGCAAGGTTCAGGCCGCGCTGACCGGCGTCATCGAGCGGGCCCTGCCGTGATCCGGCGCCGGAGGATCGGCCGCGACAGGGGCTCGTTCACCGCCGAGTTGGCGGCCGGCCTACCGGCGCTGATGCTGCTGCTGTTCGCTGGGCTCGCCGCGGTCAACGCGGTGATCATCAAGGGGCAGTGCGTGGACGCGGCGCGGGAGGCGGCGCTGGCCGCCTCTCGCGGCGCGCCTGGCGTGCCGGCCGGTGCCGCAGCCGCACCACCGGGCTCCGTGGTGTCGGTGGCCGTCGAGGGTGACCGGGTGGTCGCCACCGTCCGGGCTCCGATCCGGGCGCTGGGTGCTCGACTGCCGAAAATGACCGTGACCGGAACCGCGGTGGCGGCCGTCGAACCCGGCGCCCCGGAGCCGTTCTCGTGACCACCAGGACCCTCGGCCGCGATCCTGCGGCTGGCCAGGGTGGCCGGGTTGGCTCCGATCGGGGCAGCGCCACCGTATGGCTGCTGATGGTGGGGCTGGTGCTGGTCCTGTTCAGCCTCGGTGGATCGGCGATCGCAGCCGCCGGGGTGGCCCGGCACCAGGCCCGGGTCGCGGCGGACCTCGGCGCGCTCGCCGGGGCCGCCCGCGTCCTCGAGGGCCCGGACACGGCCTGCGCCCGCGCTGCGGCCATCGCCGCTGCGAACAGTGCCCGGCTCACCAGTTGCACATTGGACGGATTCGATCTGGAGATCACCGCCGAGGTGCTGGTCGAGCCGATACCCGGGCTCACCAGGAACGCCCGGGCGACCAGCCGGGCCGGACCCGTCCGGGGCTGAACGGGCAGCCGCTCGACGGACAGTTGTCGGCGCAATGCGTCCGAGTCGGTCATCCGGAATCGAAGTTCCACCGGACGGGCAGGTCGGCGCCGCAGAGCGCACAGACGAAGTCGTCGTCCCTGACCACGTTGCGCTGCTGGCAGTCCGGGCAGCGGCGGAACACGAAGCCAACGGTGAAGTCGTCGGGGCGGGCCAGGCCGGCCTGGTCGAGAGCGGCGGCGACCGCCGGCCACGAGTCGAGATCCGGGCAGTAGCCGGTGGACTGATTGCTGACCTCGTCGACCCGCCAACCGAGCCACCCGACACCCGCCTCACCGGGTGGCTGCCGTACGAAGGTGATCTCGCCGGCCCCGAGCACATCCCGGCCCTCGGCGCAGGCGACGTGCTCACTGCGCCGGGGAGCCAACCGCAGTACACCGTCGAGGTCCACCACGAACGTGAACGGCTCGACCAGATCCGGCGCCGGTACCGTCGACACCCAACCGGCGAAGTCACCTGGTGCGGCGATCAGTGCACCTGCGCCGTCGGGCGTTGTTCCGGCCAGAATCTCGGCCGGACCGACATAGCGGTACCGCCGCGACAAGGTGACCATCTGGTGACCGTAGCCGGCTGGCGGATCGGCACGCGAGCGGAAATCACCTGACCGGAGGCATCGGTGGCAGGGCGGACGGGGTCGGTGGCGGGGTGAGCTGGACGGTGACGCTGCTGCTGGAGTTCCACGAGGCGTCGTACGCGACGATCCGTACCGTTTCGTAGCCGCCGCGTGGCACGACGACGGCGGTGTTGGTGGTGACCTTGGCGTCCACCCGAACCTCGTCCACGTTGAACACGTGGTAGACGTGGTATTCGACCACGCCCAGGTCATCCGTTGCCGGCTCCCATCCGAGGAGGTAGCCGTCGGCGGTCACCCCGAGCACCGTGGGTCGTCCCGGTGCGGTGGGCGGAACCGTGTTGTCACCGCTGCGGGGAAAGCTCGGCGGCTGCGGGACGGTCACCCGGGACGAGATCGTCGAGGTGTTGCCGGCCGCGTCGCGGGCGGCGACCGAGAAGTGGCTGATCGCGGCCGTCGCGCCGATCGGCAGGGTCAGCGGGCTGTTGTCCGGAACGGTCCGGGCGATCCACTGCCGGTAGAACTGGTCGCCCTGGTAGACGTAGTACTGCGTCACTCCGACGTTGTCGGTCGACGCCGGCCAGGTGATGGTCACCGCCCCCGGTACGACCTCCAGCACCTGCGGCTGACCCGGCGTACTGGGCGCCTGCCGGTCGTTTGCGGGCGCGGGTGGCTCGATCAGGACGTCGTCGAAGGAGCCGGCGGCAGAGGTGGTGACCAGCCCGATCCGGCCCGCGTCGAACTGGCCGTCCGTGGCGCTGACCGACACCGTGCCGAGCTGGCCGACCAGCGAGGTGCCGAGTACGGCCAGCCGCAGCGTGTGCCAGGCGCCGAGGGTGACCGTCGCCGGGGCGGTGGCGAGCGAGGTGACCCGGCCGGAGACCAGCTTGCCCAGTTCGAGTTGGTTGTCCGACCGCAGGGTCAGGTAGTAGTAGCTGGTGCTCGACTGGAGTCTGGCGAGCACCCCGATCGTCGAGCGGCCGGGCCGCAGCGTCGTCGGCTTGACCCGGACGCTGACGGTGTAGTCGGTCCAGGTCGGATCGCCGGTTCGAGCACTCGCGCCGGCGCTCCCGGTGCGCTGCCGGTAGACCTGCGAACCGTCGGAAGCCACCGACCACTGTCCGCCGGAGGTAGACCAGCCCGACGCGTTGCCGTCCTCGAAGTCGTCCGCGAGCAGCGGTGCCGCCACCGCACTGGCGGGTACGGCAGTGGTGCCGCCGGGTACGGCCGCCGTGGCGGTCACCGGCAGCACGACCGCGGCGGTGCTGACGGCGAGCACGAGCGGGCTGACGATCGCGGCGTACAGAGGAGCGGGCCGGCGACGTGCCGCCATCGTGCTGACGGGAGTGGTCACAGCGACCACCTGCCTTCCGAGACGGGACGGGGAGACGAAGCAGAGCCGGGACGGCCTCAGTGCCCGCCGCCCTCGGTCGCCCGTCGCACCACCCAACTGTTGAGCACCTGGTGGATGCTGTGCAGCATCTGGTGGATCTGGTCCAGGCGTTCGGCCTGGGCCAACGCCGCATACGCCTGGGAGAGTGCGATCTGCTGATCGACGGTGAGGTGAGCCTGGTCGATGGTGTACAGCAGTTCGACGGTCTCGGCGATGGTGTCGGCCACGACGTCCTCCTCAGGCGGATCCGTGGAAGCGCTCCCAGACTAACTTAACCCGATCTCCTTAGATCCATACATGCGAATACCGACTATCCGCGATCAGTTTCCGGTCGGCTCCGGCGGCTCCGGCGGGGCGACCTTCGCAAGGTTCGTCAGCACCACGTCGAGCACCCGGACCGCTTCCGCCTTGGCCAACGGATTGTTGCCGTTTCCGCACTTCGGGGACTGGACGCAGGACGGGCAGCCGGTCTCGCAGCCGCACTCGGCGATCGCGTCCCGGGTCGCGCCCAGCCACGCCGCCGCCGCGTGGTACGCCCGCTCGGCGAACCCCGCACCACCCGGGTGACCGTCGTAGACGAAGACCGTCGGCGCCTCGGTGTCCGGATGGGCGGCGGTCGACAGCCCGCCGATGTCCCAGCGGTCGCAGGTGGCGACCAGCGGGAGCAGTCCGATCGCGGCGTGCTCGGCGGCGTGCAGCGCGCCCGGTACGTCGGCCACCTCGACCCCGGCCGCCGCCAGCGACTCGGGTGAGACGGTGAACCAGACCGCGACCGTGCGCAGTTCCCGGGCCGGCAGGTCCAGCGGCAGGGTGGCCAGCACCTCGCCGGAGGCGAGCCGACGACGCTGGTACGACACCACCTGGCTGGTCACGTCGACCTCGCCGAGGAACATCCCGACCGGCCCCGCGTCCAGGTAGGACCGGACCGAGACGACGGAGAGCGAGGTGACGTCCCGGGGATGGGTGGACCAGTCCGGCTCCTCGGCGTGCACCAGCGCGCACCCGTCGTCGAAGTTGAGGTCGTCCACCACGTACGACACGCCCTGGTGCAGGTAGACCGCGCCGGGATGGACCTGGAAGTGGGACGACGCCGGATCGACCGTGCCGAGCAGCCGCCCGGTCGACGACTCGACCACGTCCAGCGGCGCTCCGCCGGTGCCCCGCAGGTCCACCTCGGGCCGTCCGGTGTGTCGCCAGTACCAGCCGGTGGGGCGTCGCCGGAGTGCGCCCCCGGCCACCAGTGCCTCCACCGCGTCCTTGGCGCCCTCCCCGAAGAGTTCCAGGTCGGCGGGGGTCAGCGGAGACTCCGCCGCCGCGCAGCACAACTGCGGCCCCAGCACGTACGGGTTGGCCGGGTCGAGCACGGTGGCCTCGACGGGGCGGCCGAACAGCGCCTCCGGATGGTGCACCAGATAGGTGTCCAGTGGATCGTCCCGGGCCACCAGCACGGCGAGCGCCTCGCCGCCGGATCGCCCGGCCCGGCCCGCCTGCTGCCAGAGCGACGCCCGGGTGCCGGGGTAGCCGCAGATCAGCACCGCGTCCAGGCCGACCAGGTCGACGCCGAGTTCCAGTGCGCTGGTCGAGGCCAGTCCGAGCAGGTCGCCGCCGAGCAGGCCCTGCTCCAGAGCCCGACGCTCCTCCCGCAGATAACCGGACCGGTATGCGGCGACCCGGCCACCCAGGCCGGGTACCGCCTCGTCGAGGGACCGTCGGGCGGTGGTGGCGATCACCTCCGCGCCACGCCGGGACCGGACGAACGCCAGCGTCCGTACCCCGGCCGCGACCGTGTCGCTGAGCAGGTCCGCGGTCTCCCGCAACGCCGAACGGCGTACCGGCGCGGCGTCGAACACCGCGTCGGAGCCTGTGGGAGATCCCGCGTCCGTACTGGCGTCGGCCGGCTCCGAATCCGACGACGGCGGCAGCAGCGGCGGCTCCCAGAGCGCGAAGGTCAGCCCGCCGCGCGGCGAGGCGTCCTCGGTGACCGCGCTGACCGGCAGGCCGATCAGCCGCTCGGCCACCGCCGCCGGATCACCGGACGTCGCGGAGGCCAGCACGAACACCGGGCCGTCCGTCGGCCCGGGCCCGAGCCGCTGCGCGGGCAGGCTCACCGAGGACGAGGGTGCGGGTGCGGGTGCGGACGGGGACGGGGACGGGAGTGCGGACAGGCCCGGCGCCGGCTGTCCCGGGATACGGGGATAGCGGGCGGCCTGGCGACGCAGCCGGCGCAGCACGTGCGCCACGTGTGATCCGAATACTCCCCGGTAGGTGTGGCACTCGTCGACGACCACGAACGCCAACCGGCGCAGGAAGCCGGACCACTTCGCGTGCCCGGGCAGGATACCGTGGTGCAACATGTCCGGATTCGTCAGGATGAACCGGGAGTGCTGCCGGATCCAGTCCCGCTCGGCGCGCGGGGTGTCGCCGTCATAACACGCCGGTCGTACCCCGTCGAGACCGAGACTGCGCACGGCCCGCAACTGGTCGGCGGCGAGCGCCTTCGTCGGCGCCAGGTAGAGCGCGGTGGCCCGGGGGTCGGTCAGCAGGGTGGCCAGGGCGGGCAGTTGGTAGGCGAGTGACTTTCCGGACGCCGTTCCGGTGGCGATCACCACGTGCCGGCCGGCGTACGCGTGGTCGGCGGCTTCCGCCTGGTGGCGCCACGGTGCGACCACGCCCTGGTCGGCGAGGGCCGTACGGAGTTCCGCCGGCACCCAGTCCGGCCACGGTGCCACGGTGCCGGGGCGTGCGGGCACCCGCTCCACGTGCGTGACCGGGTCCCCGGCTGAACCGCCGGTGCGCCGGGTGAGCAGCCGGGTCAACAGTTCGTCCGGGTCCGGGCCACCGGCCGACCGGGGCCGATCGGCGCCGGTGCCGGCCGATACTGTTGGCGGGGACGTCACGCCCTGCACTCTCGCACTGTTGTACGGGCGCCGGAAAGCCGGGTAGCGGTGGGTGCACCGTCGGTGCGCTGCCCGCTGGTCGATGGTTAGATGCCCAGGAGCATTCCTGGCGGTCAGAGGAGGACTGATGGATCTGTCGCTGACGACCCGCGCCATCGGTGAGCACACGGTGTTGGAGGTCGGCGGCGAGGTGGACGTCTACACCGCCCCTCGGCTGCGCGAACGTCTCGTCGAACTGATCGACGGCGGGGCCCGCAGGATCATCGTCGACCTCGGGCGGGTGGATTTCCTCGACTCGACCGGGCTGGGCGTGCTGGTGGGCGCGCTGAAGCGGCTCCGTCCCGTCAACGGGAGTTTCGGACTGATCTGCGACAAGGAACCGCTGCTCAAGATCTTCCGGATCACCGCCCTCGACCAGGTCTTTCCGATCTACGCCACGCTCGAGGCCGCGATCAGCGCGGACTCGTCCGGTTCCGGTTCCGGCGAGTGATGTCGACGGTCGAGGCGTGATGTCGAGAGTCAGACTGTCGTTCACCCCGGCACCGGTTCACGTCCGTACCGCCCGGTTGGTGGGGGTCGCGGTCGCCCGCCGGGCCGGCGTCGCCGAGGAACTGCTCGACGAGGTACGACTGGCGATCGGCGAGGCCTGTGCCCGCGCGGTCGCCCTGCACCGCCAGTATGGCCTGACCGAGCTGGTGCTGGTCGAGATGTCGGACGGGCCGACGTACACCGTCCGGGTGATCGACCGGGCGCCGATCGAGGCCGGGCTGGGGCTGGCCGCGCTGCCGCCCGACGAGCTGGCCGACGAGGCACTGACCGACGAGGCGCTGACGGTGGGTGTCGGGTTCGCCCTGCTGGCCGGCTTCGTCGAGGACCTCCAGGTGCGGCCGGTGGACGAGGGCGTCGGCACCGAGGTGCGGATGGCCTGGCCGGTCGGCCGGTAACACCCCGGGACGCCACCCGCCGACGCCCATTACCAGAGCCGTGGCGGTAACACAGCGATAAAGATCATCGCGACGGGGCGGGTCCTCTGTGTGACCTCCAACACGACGGACCGCTAGAGTACCCGGGGTTATCAGCAAGTGTGCTGGTCCCGCTCCTGGGGAGTGGTGATCGCCGTCGGTTTCGACGGCGAGGGGCCGGCGACGCGCTTGCACATTGTCGCTCCACGCGTGGAGACGTCTGGCCGGTTCGTCCGCCGGCCCGGCGCGAGTGTTCGGTACAGGAGGACATAGATGTCCGTAGTCGCGGCCCCAGACAGTGGCGGGCTGTCCCTTTCTGGTCAGAATCTGTCGTACATCGTCGTTGCGGCGGTCATTGCGCTCGTGGCGCTCGGCTTTGCCGCCGCCCTGACCAAGGCCGTACTGGCGACCGGTAAGGGCACCAATAAAATGCAGGAGATCGCGGGTGCCGTCCAAGAGGGCGCCTCGGCCTACCTGATCCGCCAGTTCAGAACCCTCGCCATATTCGTCGTGCTCGCCGTGGTGCTGCTGTTCCTGCTGCCCGTGCACCACACCGAGGGCAGCGAGACGCTGGTGAAGATCGGCCGCTCGGGCTTCTTCGTGGTGGGCGCCGCGTTCAGCGCGTTCATCGGTGGAGCCGGTATGGCACTGGCCACCCGGGCCAACCTGCGGGTGGCGGCAGCCGCCCGGGAACACCAGGGGGGCCGGGAGGCGGCGATGCAGATCGCCTTCCGTACCGGTGGTGTGGTCGGCTTCCTCACCGTCGGGCTGGGCCTGGTCGGGGCGGCCGCGGTCGTCCTGATCTACCAGGGCGACGCGCCGACCGTGCTGGAGGGCTTCGGCTTCGGTGCCGCGCTGCTCGCCATGTTCATGCGGGTCGGCGGCGGCATCTTCACCAAGGCCGCGGACGTCGGCGCCGACCTGGTGGGCAAGGTCGAGCAGGGCATCCCGGAGGACGACCCGCGCAACGCGGCGACCATCGCGGACAACGTGGGCGACAACGTCGGCGACTGCGCCGGCATGGCGGCCGACCTGTTCGAGTCGTACGCCGTGACCCTGGTCGCCGCGCTGATTCTCGGCCGGGCGGCCTTCGGCGAGCACGGGCTGGTCTTCCCGCTGATCGTCTCCACCATCGGTGTGCTCATCGCCATCCTCGGGGTGTTCATCACCCGACTGCGCGCCTCGGACCGGTCCGGTCTGACCGCGATCAACCGGGCGTTCTACGCCTCGGCGGTGGTCTCGGCGATTCTCGTCGCGGCAATGTCCTTCGTCTACCTGCCGGCCACCTGGGCCGAGATGCTCGGGGACACCTGGCGGGAGAGCCTCGGCCTGGCCGCTGGCGATGCCGAGCCGATGGATCCGCGGATCATCGCGATCGGCGCGGTGGTGATCGGTATCGTGCTGGCCGCCGCCATCCAGGCGCTGACCGGCTACTTCACCGAGACGAACCGGCGGCCGGTGCAGGACATCGGCAAGTCCTCGCAGACCGGGGCGGCCACCGTCGTCCTCGCCGGCATCAGCGTCGGCCTGGAGTCGGCGGTCTACTCCGCGCTGCTCATCGCCGCCGGGGTGTTCGGCGCGTTCCTGCTCGGCGGCAGCTCCATCACGCTGTCGTTGTTCGCGGTGGCGCTGGCCGGCACCGGCCTGCTCACCACCGTCGGCGTGATCGTCGCCATGGACACCTTCGGCCCGATCTCCGACAACGCGCAGGGGATCGCCGAGATGTCCGGCGACATCGACGAGCAGGGTGCGCGCACGCTCACCGAACTGGACGCCGTCGGCAACACCACGAAGGCGATCACCAAGGGCATCGCGATCGCCACGGCGGTACTGGCGGCGACCGCGCTGTTCGGGTCGTACATCGACACGCTCGACGCCTCGTACGTCACCGCGGGGGTGCAGAACGTGGGTGGCGAGATCCTGGCCGCGCTGAACGTGGCCAACCCGCGCAACCTGGTCGGCCTGATCATCGGGGCCGCGGTGGTGTTCCTCTTCTCCGGTCTGGCCATCAACGCGGTCTCCCGCTCGGCCGGTGCCGTGGTGATGGAGGTACGCCGGCAGTTCCGCGAGCTGCCCGGGATCATGGACGGCACCCAGCGGCCGGAGTACGGCAAGGTGGTGGACATCTGCACCCGGGATGCGCAGCGCGAGCTGATGACTCCCGGTCTGCTCGCCATCCTGGCTCCGATCGCGGTCGGCTTCGGGCTCGGCCCGGGCGCGCTGGCCGCGTACCTGGCCGGTGCCATCGGGACGGGCACGCTGATGGCGGTCTTCCTGGCCAACTCGGGCGGTGCCTGGGACAACGCCAAGAAGCTCGTCGAGGACGGTGCCTACGGCGGCAAGGGCTCGGACGCGCACGCGGCCACGGTGATCGGTGACACGGTCGGTGACCCGTTCAAGGACACCGCCGGTCCGGCGATCAACCCGCTGCTCAAGGTGATGAACCTGGTGTCGCTGCTGATCGCACCGGCCGTGGTGGCGTTCAGCGTGGGCGACGACAAGAACACCCCGTTGCGGGTCGGGATCGCGGTCGTCGCGACCCTGATCATCGCCGCGGCGGTGGTGTTCAGCAAGCGCAAGCAGGTGGCCATGTCGGACTCCGACCCGGACTCCGGTGGTGCCGGCAGCGGCAGCTCGGACCAGCGGCCGCAGACCGTCAACGCCTGATCGGTATGGAGTGGATCCGGGTCCGGCGCGTTCGCGTCGGACCCGATCCGTCTCCCCAGGTGACCGTTCCTGATGTCCACCGCCGGCTGTTCTGGCTGGTCAGGGGGCCGATCCGGAGAGGGCCGAACAATTACCCTTCTCGTGAAGTCGGTTCGAACCCGTACGCTGCAACGCATGCGTACGCCCCGCGCGGCAGGCGCCGGAAGGTTCACGGCGGTCCTGTGCACCATCGCCCTGCTCGTGGGGGCCTGTGCCGGGGGGCCGTCCCCGCAGGCGTGGGCGGCCGCGGTCTGCGCGGCGCTGGCTCCGTGGCGGGCCGAGATCGGGACGTTGACCCGGAGCACCCAGCAGCAGATGACGGCGCAGACCAGTCCTGCGCAGGCTAAGGAGAACCTGGTCCGGTTGCTGCGGGGCGCGGAACTGGCCAGCGAGACCGCCCGGCAGAAGGTGGCGGCGGCCGGCGTACCGGACGCCGAGAAGGGTGCGGCGGTGTCCGAGGGCTTCCTCGCCTCGCTGACCGCGGTCCGGGACGCGTACGGCAGGGCCGGCGCGGCGATCGAGCAGCTCGGCACCGGGCAGGCGACCGTGTTCTACGACGGGGTCAAGGCCGCGGTCGAAACCCTGAACAAGGAGTACGAGTCCAGTTCGCTCGACACCAGCGAGTTGGACTCGGTGGAGCTGAAGCGGGCCTTCGACGAGGTTCCGGAGTGTCGCTGACCC
>NZ_JADPUN010000112.1 GCF_015690345.1 Plantactinospora alkalitolerans
CGGCGAGCTGGTCGGCGGCCACCCACCGGGCTCGTCGTTCAAGGTCTACACCCTGGCCGCAGCGATCGACGCGGGTATCCCGATCGAGTCGCACTGGGACTCCCTGCCGTTCACACCCGACGGCATCCGCGGACGCCCGACCGGCCGGGCGGGCGTCCGCGGGCCGGGCGAGCGTCGGAGCCGCGTCCGTGAGTGGCGCGGGAGCGAACGGCGCCGCCGGTCGGGCCCGGGTCGGCCGGGCGGCCGTCCCGGTTTCTCCGGCCGGTCCCGGTGGCCCCGACGATCCGGACGGCCCCGGCGGCTCGGGTGGTTCCGGTGGCCGGCGTGGCCGCAGGGGTGGCGAGTCGGACCCGGCGGCGCTGAAGCGGGCGAAGAAGCGCAAGCGGATGAACCTCGTCATCGCCGCCTTCGCCGTGCTCATCATGCTGACCGGTGGCGGCGTGGTCGGCGTGACCTACTACTCCACCAACGTGGTGCTGCCGGACGAGATCCCGCTGCCGGTCGGCACCACCATCCTGGCGAGCAACAACCGGGACGTGATCGTGAAGCTGGGCGAAGAGGCCCGGTCGATCGTGCCGCTGGACAAGATCCCGAAGTTCGTGCAGCACGCGGTGGCCGCCGCGGAGGACCGGAAGTTCTACAAGCACAAGGGCGTCGACTACCTCGGCATCGCCCGAGCCGCCTGGAACAACTTCACCGGCGGCACGAAGCAGGGCGCGTCCACCATCACCCAGCAGTACGCCCGGAACGCCTACGAGAACCTGAACGACGACAGTTACCAGCGCAAGGTCAAGGAGGCGATCCTCGCCTCGAAGCTGAACGACGAGTTCAGCAAAGACGAGATCATGCAGCACTACCTGAACACCATCTACTTCGGCCGGGGCGCGTACGGCATCGAGATGGCGGCGCAGACGTACTTCGGGTTGCCGGCGGAAAAACTGAACGTGGCCCAGGCCGCGGTGCTGGCCGGTGTGATCAAGCAGCCGGTCAACGACCCCCAGACCGGTGTGAAGGGCTTCGATCCCGCGGACAACCTGGAGCTGGCCAAGGACCGCTGGACCTACGTGATCAACGGTATGGTCGAGGAAAAGTGGATCAGCCCGGCCGAGCGCCCGACCGAGTACCCGAAGGTGAAAGAGCGCAAGGACGCCAGCGCCTCCAGCGGGGTCAAGACGCCCAAGGGGAACGTGGTCAACTACGTCCGGGCCGAGATGGCCGAGATGAAGCTGTGCCACGACGGCCCGATACCGGCGGGCAGCACGAAGCCGAACTGCCAGGCGGCGCTGGTCACGGACGGCTACCGGATCAAGACCAGCATCAACCTCAAGATGCAGGACGCGGCGGAGAAGGCGGCCCAGCAGGAAAAATCTAGCTCTCCGCTGAACGGCCAGCCGAAGAACCTCCAGGCGGCGCTGGTCTCGATCGAGCCAGCCAGCGGCCAGGTGCTCGCCTACTACGGCGGCAACGACGGGACCGGGATCGACTACGCCGGAAAGAACATCCTCGGCGGCGAGCTGGTCGGCGGCCACCCACCGGGCTCGTCGTTCAAGGTCTACACCCTGGCCGCAGCGATCGACGCGGGTATCTCGATCGAGTCGCACTGGGACTCCCTGCCGTTCACACCCGACGGCATCAAGGGCCAGATCGGTAACGCCGGTGCGAAGAGCACCGACTGCAAGAAGTGGTGCACACTCGAACACTCGACCGTCAAGTCCTACAACGTGCCCTTCTACCACGTCAGCGAGGAAATCGGCCCCGGCAGGATCGTCAACATGGCGAAGCAGGCCGGGATCAGCACGATGTGGACCACACCCGCCAAGGGTCCGTCCGAGCCGGTCGACCTGGCGAAGAAGAAGTTCGAGAACGACACGAAAGAGCCGTTCTTCCACGTCGTCGCGTTCGGGCAGTACCCGATCACCGTCCTCGACCACGCCACGGGGCTGGCTACTCTCGCCAACCGGGGCAAGTACAACAAGCCCCACTTCATCATCACGATCGAGCAGCAGGACAAGCAGACCGGTGCGTGGAAGAAGATCGGCGGCGAGCAGCTCAAGCCGTCACAGCGGATCAAGCCGGAGGTCGCCGACGAGGTCACCTCGGTGCTGAAGAAGATCCCGGGCGCGAACAGCCGTAGCCTGGAGAGCGGCCGGTCCGCGGCCGGCAAGACCGGCACGTGGCAGTACGGCCTCACGGACGACAACGCGCACGCCTGGATGGTCGGCTACACCCCACAGTTGGCCACGGCGGTCTGGGTCGGCAGCGACGATCCGAGGAAACCCAGGATCCGCAAAACCGGCGGTGGAACCGTCAGCGGGTCCGGCCTGCCGGGTGAGATCTGGCAGCAGTACATGAACGACGCGCTCAAGGGCTACGACAAGAAGCCGCTACCGGATTCCAAGGGCATCGGCGATCCCAAGCGGGGCGACGGTGTCCCGCCGCCGCCGCCACCAGCGTGCCCGGCTCCGGTGAACGGGGTCTGCCCACCCCAGAACCAGAACCCACCGCCCACTTTCCCGACGAACCCGGATGGGCCCACCATCCCTGACCTTCCGGGCGGTCCGGACGATGGCCCGGGGCGTCCCGACGACGGCCGTGGTGGTGGCGGTGGTGGCGGTGGGGTAGCGATGCTGCCTGCCACGACGACCGGTCAGCGCGACTGAGCCCGGACACCTGCCGGCAATCGTGACGGCGGCCCCGACCACCTCCCGAGGTGGCCGGGGCCGCCCGCGTTGGTGGGCGGATCGGGTCCTCGCCCCGCACCCCCTGACATAGATTTGCGTAGATCAGACGGCCGGTGGCGGTCCGTCCCGCGCCGAATCGTTTTCCGTCCGCCCCTCCTGCTCGTGGCAGGGGCTTCGATACGGCAGGATGCTTACCCATGAGCGCGCAGTCGCCGGCTGGCATCGACGAACCTGAGAAGGCCGACCACCCGTCCCGGTCGGACGGGTTCGTCCGCGGACTCTCCGAGGCCATCGGTGGCCCGATCGGGGAGCACGCGAGCGGCGTCGACCGCCGGGGCACCCAGTGGAGCGGCCGGTTCTGGACCGCCGCCCGGATCGTGCTGGCCCTGACCTGTCTGACCCTGGCCCTGCACTGGGTGCAGAAGTCGCCCTGCCAGACCGGCGCCTGGCAGAACAACTCGCAGTACACCAAGTTCTGTTACACCGACGTGCTCGCGCTCTACTACGCCGAAGGGCTGAACGAGGGCAAGGTGCCGTACCGGGACCACCCGGTCGAATATCCGGTCGTCACCGGGTTCTTCATGGGAGCGCTCGGCCTGCCGGTGCACAGCATCGGCGAGGACCGTCCCGAGATCAACCAGGCGCAGTGGTTCTACAACCTGAACGCCCTGGTGCTCGGCGCCCTCGGGGTGGCCACCGTCGCGATGATCCTCGCACTACGGCGCCGCCGGCCCTGGGACGCCGCGATGTTCGCGCTCTCCCCCGCGTTGCTCGTCACCGCCACCGTCAACTGGGACCTGCTCGCGATCGGGCTCGCCGCGATCGGCCTGTACGCCTGGGCCAGACGACAACCCCTGGCCGCCGGCATCATGCTCGGCCTGGCCACCTCCGCGAAGCTCTGGCCGCTGTTCATACTCTGGCCACTGTTCCTGTTCGCGCTGCGTACGGCGCGGGTCCGGGCGATGGTGGTGACGGTCGGCTCGGCGATCACGACCATCGTGGCGGTGAACCTGCCGGTGGCGATCCTCTACCACGACGGCTGGAGCCGCTTCTTCCAGTTGAACAGTGAGCGCGCCATCGACTGGGGCACCCTGTGGTACATCGGTCGCTACCTGGACGGCAAGTGGAACACCGGCAGCCCCGGCGACCAGGGACCCTTCCAGTGGCTCAGCGACCACATACCGACGCTGAACACCCTGTCGTACGCCCTGATCGTCCTGGCCTTCCTCGGCATCGGCGCGCTGGCGCTGCTCGCCCCCCGGCGTCCCCGGCTGGCGGCCGTGGTCTTCCTGATGGTCGCGGCCTTCCTGATCTTCAGCAAGGTGTGGTCGCAGCAGTTCACGCTCTGGCTGCTGCCGTTGGCCGTGCTGGCCCGGCCGCGCTGGGGAGCCTTCCTCGCCTGGCAGTTCGCCGAGGTCGGCTACTTCCTCGCGTTCTACGGCGAGCTGCTCGGCGCCGCCGGCAAGCAGGTCTTCCCGGAGGGCGTGTTCGTGCTCGCCGCCACGTTCCGGTTGACCACCGTCGCGGTGCTCTGCGGCCTGATCATCCGGGACATCCTGCATCCGGAGCACGACCCGGTCCGGGCCACCTATCCGGACGACCCCGACGGCGGGGACTACGACGGGGCACCGGACGCGGGATGGCTGCGCCGGCTGCGCGGCGTTCCCGAACCGGAACGCGAACCGGTTCCGGCCTGACGACAACCGGCACGGCCGTCGCCTCCGGAAACCCGGCCGGTACGGCGGTACGGCGGAGACCGCTTCCGCGAACCGGTCCGGGTCCCCTTCCGCGAACCGGTTTCCTTCCGCACGCCGGCCCGGCGTGCACCGTCAGAGCCGGTAGACCACGGTCTCGCCGACGTCCTCCCGGCTGATGCCGAGGGTGTCGACCGGCAGGTCGATCGTCGTCTGCAACGGAGTGCCGGCGATCCGGTCCCGCAGCACCACGACGGTCCGCACCCCCAGTTCGCGCAGATAGGCGATGCTGGCCGAGTCGGGGAAGTTGGCCGTCACCTGACGTACCTCCTCCAGCCGGCGCGGGGTGAAACCACTTCCACCGTTGACGATGTCCTGGAACCGGCTCGTCGACCAGAGCATGACGTGCTGGTCGGTCTTCTGGTCGGACGGCAACACCAGGATCGGTCCGTTCGACACCCGCATTGCCGCAGGCTGCCTCGGCACGACCGGATGCGGTGTGGCGTTGAGACCCTCGACCAGCACCAGCAGTAGCGGCAGCAGGGTGACCAGGCGCAGGAACGGGCCGGGGCGGGGCGGTACCCGCTCGACGGCCGAGATCTGCCGTGCCCGTTCCGCGAAGGCGCCGACCGAGCCGGCCGCGAGGATTCCCAGCAGCAGGCTGGTCCAGATCATCAGCCGGCCGGGCGTACGCAGGGCGTCCCAGCCGGGCGCGTGCTCGAAGAGCGGCAGGTAGGTGAAGGTACCGCCGAAGAACCGGCTGCCCATCGTGAGCACGGCGCTGGCCAGCAGGGCAACCAGCAGCAGCAGTCGCTGCCGTACCGTCCAGATCGAGAAGAACAGGCCGGCGATGGCGAGCGCGAGGAGCGCGTACCCCGGCAGCAGCGTGGTTTCCGGCAGTCCGGGCAGCCCGTCGCGGACCCGCTCGTGCAGGTCACCCCAGAGAAGCGACTCGGTCGGGGCGGTGAGGAACCCTCCGGGCGGCGGGGAGTAGTTGTGCACCTCGTCGGCGCTCCGCCGGGCGTACGGGTGCTGTTCGGCGACCTTGAAGTACGGGATGGCCAGCAGGGCACCGGTAGCGGCGAAGATCGCGCCACCCCAGAAGTCGGCCAGCATCATCCGGAATCCGAACGGCTGCCGTGGCCGGCGGATGATCCGCCGTACCAGCCAGCTCAGCAGCACCACGGCCGCGATCAGACCCAGGACGTACGCGAAGACGAGGCCGATGCCGAAGCCGAGGCTGAGCTGCCAGGCGGCGACCAGCCAGCCGGCGAAGGCCCAGCCGGAACGTCGACGCTCGGGTCGGTAACCGTGCCGCATCGACCAGCCGTGTCCCCGGGCCAGCATGGCCAGGGCCAGCGGAATTCCTCCGTTGGAGATGACGTGCAGGTGACCGGCCTGCGACAGCAGCCAGGGCGCGTACGCGAAACCGACGCCCGCCACCGCGGCGCCGATCCGTCCCGAGCCGAGCTGCCGAACCAGCGCGTACGCCCCGACCACGGCGAGCGCGTGGGCCAGTACGAACAGGATGTTGTAACGGAGGATCGCGGCCTCCGGACCGTGGCCGATCATGCCGGCCGGCGCGTAGCCGAGCAGGGTGTCCGAGAAGGCGAAGGTCCAGTTCTCCGGGAAGAAGCTGTTGCTCTGCCAGAGCTGGGCCGGTTTGGTCAGCAGGATGTGTCCGGACCAGGCGACCTGCCATGCCTGCAGGGTGGGATCCCAGTAGTCCTGCGGCAGGGTGTGCTTCGGGTAACGCAGGGTGGGCCAGGTCATCAGGACGGCCAGGGCCAGCCCGCCGAGTCCGGCGAGGGTCCACTCGTGCACGAGCCGGCGGCCGGTGCCGCGGCTGATCCGCCGAAGCCGGCCCGGTACCACCTCGGGAGCAGGCGCGAACGAGGTGAACGGATCATCAGGCTTATCCGACTTGCCTGACTCTGGCTTGTCCGACCCTGGCTTGTCCGACTCGGCCTTCGTGTCGTCCTTCTTCTCGTCCGGCTTCCCGTCGTCCTCCTTCTTCTTCTTTTCGTCCGCCGTCTCGTCGTTCTTCTTCTCCGGGTCGCTCGACGTCACCCTGTCCACGGGTGCGGCGGCCTCGGTCGTCGCGCCGTCGGCGGCCTTGCCCCGCGTCTGGTCCGGAGCCGTTCCGGGCGTGTCGGCCGGATCGGTGTCCGGCTGCTCTTCCCGCTCCGTCTCCGTCTCCGGCTTCGCCCCCGGGCCGGTGCCGGGCCGCTTTCCCGGTTCGGTGTCGAGCTTCGCGTTCGACGCCGGTTCGCTGTCGGCCCTCGCGCCACCGGCGGTCGGCGCGCTGTCCGCCGAGCCCTCGGTCCGGGCGACGGCGGGTTCGGTCACGCCTCCCGCGCCGGTGGGCTCGGTCGTCTCGTCGGCGACGTTGGACTGGTCCGTCGACATCGGCCCGCCCTACCGGCCCACGCGGTCGCGCAGGTATGCGATGTCGGTGGCCTGACCGTCGACCCCGCCAGGGGTCTCGACGATGACCGGGGCACCGGCGGTGCGAACCACCTCGACCACCAGATCGGGATCGATCATGCCGTTGGCGAGATTGTCGTGCCGGTCGCGGCCGGAGTCGAAGGCGTCCTTCGAGCCGTTGGCGTGGATCAGGTCGATCCGGCCGGTGATCGCCCTGACCCGGTCGACGATGTCGAGCAGGTCCTCTCCGCCGGCATGCGCGTGGCAGGTGTCCAGGCAGAAGCCGACGCCGTACTCGCCGACCGCGTCCCACAGCCGGGCCAGGTTGTCGAACCGTCGGGCACAGGCGTTGTCGCCGCCGGCGGTGTTCTCGACGAACACCGGTACGCCGTGACCGCCGGACGCCGCGACCTGGGCGAACGCCTTACGCCAGTTGTCGAAGCCGGTGGCGATGTCGTCACCGGCGTTGACGTGTCCGCCGTGCACGATCAGGCCCTTCGCGCCGACTTCGGCGGCGGCACCGGCGTGGCTGAGCAGGAGCTTGCGGCTCGGTATCCGGATCCGGTTGTTGGTGGTGGCGAGATTGATGACGTACGGCGCGTGGATGTAGACGTCCACCTCGGAGCCGCGCAGCTGTGCCGCGTCGGCCCGTGGTTGTGGTGCTTTCCAGCCCTGCGGATCGGCGAGGAAGAACTGGACCGCGTCCGCCTTCCGCAGGGCCGCCTCGTCCAACGGATCCGTGGCATCGACATGGGCTCCGATACGCATGAAGGCGAGCCTACGTCGCGCCGGTCTCCCGGCGGGGAGGGGCAGGCCCCACCGCCGGTCGTCAGGGTGTCGTAGAAGCGGGGCGTAATCCGCGTCACCTATCGATCGGTGGATCGTTTCTCCAGGTGAGATCCATGCAACCTGGCCGCCCCCGGGCGGATGCGGGTGTTCTGCCGAGGTCGTAGTTCTGCCGAGAAAGGAAAGACGTGGCCCTGTCGCTCCGACGTCGTCGCGCCACCGCCGCGGTCGCCGCGCTCGTCGCGGGTACGCCACCGCTGGTGTCCGGCGTCGCGATGGCCGAGCCGGCGCCGCCGCCCGGAATGGGTGTGCGGGAGACCGATCGGGTGGTCACGTTCGGCAGTTCGGGCCCGGGTGCCCTCCGGTGCGTCTCCTCGTCGGGGGCGACCAGCATCACGGTGCTGCCCGAGAGCACGGTGCGGGTGGTGAACGACACGGGCCGGCGGACCCGGTTGCTGCTGGACGGTACGGCGCACGGGGAACTTCCCGCCGGGTCGTCCGCGGATCTGATCTTCCATCACGGTCCGGTGTCGCTGGCACTACGACCGATCTGTGTCTTCCCCGCCGAGTCGGCCGTACGGGTCGAGGTGGGGCCGGCGTCGCATGGTCCCGATGCGGTCGGCCTCCGGAGCACCGGTGTGGCGCCGAGCGCGCTGCCCGGCGCTGTCCACCTGCCGTCCGGTCGACTCGGCGGGGCTCCGGCCGAACTGGTCCGTCCGGTCGACCCGGTACGGCCAGCCGGGCCGGTCGGCCTGCTGACGCTCATCGCGACCGTGTGTGTGGTCGGCGTCTCAGCAGGAGCAATTCGGGCTATTCTCGCTCAACGTGCAACACGGACTGTTGTCGCGTAAGATGACAATAGAATAGGCTCCGCGGGGCGCCTCTCGTCCAACTCATCGGTGTGGTCGTTCCTCCCCAGGTCCCACCCAAAGAATGCGGACGGGATGCGCCCCGCGGCTTTGCACGGAAGAGCCCTTTCCAGGTCGGCGCGACCGGAAGGGGTTCTTGCCGCTGTCGCCTCGGTGTCCGCTGGCCACGGGGGTGCCGGCGGTGCCCGGTACCGGAACACCGGGTAGTCTGGTCAGGTTGTCCGTGATGCTCCGGGATCCCTCCCGACGCCGTGCGGCAGCAAACGCATGACCTCCTGCCACGGAAGGACCGTGGCCGCTAGCCCAGAGGAGGTGGGAACGTCTTGCGTCATTACGAAATCATGGTCATCCTCGATCCAAGCCTCGAGGAGCGCACCGTCGCCCCGTCGCTCGACACGTATCTCAACGTGATCCGGACCGCGGGTGGCTCGGTGGAGAAGCTCGACGTATGGGGCCGCAGGCGCCTCGCGTTCGAGATCGACAAGAAGGCCGAGGGGATCTACGCCGTCATCGACCTGCAGGCTTCGCCTGCGGCGGTGGCCGAGCTGGACCGGCAGCTGCGACTCAACGAGTCGGTGCTACGCACCAAGGTCATCCGGCCGGAAACGCGCTGACGCGTTTTCCGGCACGCCCCGGATCAGCCTCATCAGTCCTGTCGTACTGCTCTGGCAGCCTTTCACTGGCGGAGACTGATGAGTGCGCGAGGAGATGGTCATGGCAGGAGATACCACCATCACGGTCATCGGCAACCTGACCGACGACCCCGAGTTGCGTTTCACCCCGTCTGGTGCCGCGGTCGCCAAGTTCCGGGTCGCCTCGACGCCCCGGTTCATGGACAAGGCATCCGGTGAGTGGAAGGACGGCGAGCCGCTGTTCCTTGCGTGCACCGTCTGGCGGCAGGCTGCGGAGCACGTCGCCGAGTCGTTGCAGCGTGGCGCTCGCGTGATCGTGTCGGGCCGGCTCCGCCAGCGGTCCTACGAGACCCGCGAGGGTGAGAAGCGCACCGTCATCGAGCTGGAGGTCGACGAGATCGGCCCGTCGCTGCGGTACGCCACGGCGAAGGTGCAGAAGATGTCACGCTCGGGCGGCGGCGGCTTCGGTGCCTCCGGCGGTGGTGGCGGTGCCAGCGGCGGTGGTCAGGGTGGCGGAGGAAACTTCGAAGACCCGTGGGCCACGGCGGCACCGGCTGCCTCGCGTCCTGCCGGTTCGGGCGGCGGCGGAAACTTCGACGACGAGCCCCCGTTCTGATATCGGGTGCCTAATACTCGAGATCGCAAACCAGGAGCAAGAGCAATGGCGAAGGCTGCGGCACTGCGCAAGCCAAAGAAGAAGGTGAACCCGCTCGACAAGGACGGGATCACCTACATCGACTACAAGGACACCGCGCTGCTGCGCAAGTTCATCTCCGACCGCGGCAAGATCCGCGCTCGGCGGGTGACCGGGGTTACCTCGCAGCAGCAGCGGCAGATTGCCCGTGCGGTCAAGAACGCCCGTGAGATGGCGCTCCTGCCGTACACGGCCACGGCCCGCTGAGAGGAGGCGCCGATATGAAGATCATCCTTACCCAGGAGGTTTCCGGTCTCGGTGCCCCGGGCGACATCGTCGAGGTGAAGGACGGCTACGGCCGTAACTACCTGCTGCCGCAGGGCTTCGCGATCGCCTGGACCAAGGGCGCGGAAAAGCAGGTCACGGTCATCCAGCGGGCCCGTGCGGCCCGGGAGATCCGGGACCTCGGCCACGCCAACGAGGTCAAGGCCCAGCTCGAGGGCCTCAAGGTCAACCTGACCGCGCGCGCCGGCAACGGTGGGCGGCTCTTCGGTTCGGTGACCCCCGGCGACGTGGTGGACGCGGTCAGGGCGGCCGGTGGCCCGTCCCTCGACCGGCGTCGGCTGGAGTTGCCGGGCGCCATCAAGTCGATCGGCAGCCACCAGGTGCGGGTCAAGCTGCACCCCGAGGTGACCGCTCGGTTCGACCTGAAGGTCGTACCCGGCAAGTAACGACAACCGTCCAGGGGTGCCGTCCGACCGGGCGGCGCCCCTGAACTGTTTCTTCGCCCCTACCGCTACCGCCCTGGCAGAAGGCGACCCGTCCCGGGACAGCGGGCGACGGCGGGCGACCCGGAAAGTCAGCCGCCGAGGGGCTGGCCGCTGATCACGCTGAAGAGCACGGTGGAGAGACCTCCGCCGACGACCGCGGCGGCGAGCCCCACTGTCACGGCCCGCCAGGTGCGGTTGAACCAGCGCATCAGGGCGGCGACCACGAGGCCGGTACCCAGCGCGGCGGCGAACCGGGGCACCCCGTCGAGCAGCGCGGTCATCGCCTGCCCACGCTCGGACTCGCAGCCGCCCGACGCCGCGGGTACGCAGTCCACCGGAACGCTGGCGTCGAGCGTCAGCACCCAGACGAACACTGCCAGCACGGCGACGCCGTACCAGGCGGCGGTGTAGAGGACGGCGGTCATCGGGCCGTTGGGCCGAGGATCGAGCAGGTCGTCCTCGAGCCGACGGCTCAACGGGCTGGCCTGACGTCGGCCACTGCTCGACGTCGGCCGTCGGCCGGCCGCCGAACGCCGCCCGGG
>NZ_JADPUN010000318.1 GCF_015690345.1 Plantactinospora alkalitolerans
GTCTTGCACTTGCCCTTGTCCACCGCCTTGACCGTGCGGTGCTCGATGACGATCCGGTCCGGCCGGATCCACTTGGCCTCGACCGTCAGCGTCTTCTCGAGCTGGCGAGCGGAGGGGGCGGTGCGGGTCTCGGTGCCGGTGAGCGGAGCGCCGCCCCTCGGGTTCAGCTCCGCGCCGACCTTGATGTCGCCGGCCGGGCCGGGGCGGACCTGGGTGACCTCAGCCTTGATGTTCTCGCTGTTGCCGACCGTCCACTTGAACTCGTAGTTGTTGCTTCCCTTGACCACGCAGTAGGTGCCGTTGATCTCGGGGTGGTGGGCGCTGGCCGGGGCGGCGAACGTGACCACCGTGCCGAGGCCGAGGAAGGCAGCCCCGATGATGGCGGCCGATCGCCGTAGCGACAGCTTAGGACGGATCACGCGTACTCCTGAGAGATGAGAGCGTCACGGACGACGTAGGGAATAGCGATGAGGGTCGCTGCCGGTAAGGCGCGACCTGCGAAAATTGCCTTCCCGGTGTCGTAGGCCGGCAAGACGCAGCCGGCACAGCGCACGACCTTAGCGATTGGCGCCGAACGCGGATACTCTTCAGGCTCCTCTAACAATGATGTTGTCAATTCGAGATGATTGATAAACGGGCGGTGATGGAGCTATCTCCCTCGGTGCGTGCGCCCTGTCGTTTTGTCCGGGTCGGCCACCGGAAGCCGGAGCACGATCATCGCGTAGCGTCGGGTCCATGGAGAGGAAGTCGGGATGACCCGGATCGTCGCCGGAGTGCTCGGTGGGCGCCGGATCTCCGCGCCGCCCGGGGCGAGCACCCGGCCGACCAGTGACCGGGTCCGGGAGGCGCTGTTCAGCGCGGTCGAGTCGATGACGGAGTTGACCGGCGCCCGCTTCGCCGACCTGTACGCCGGCTCCGGCGCGGTCGGCCTGGAGGCGCTGTCCCGGGGGGCCGCCCAGGTGCTGCTGGTGGAGTCCGATCCCCGGGCCGCCCGGATCATCCGGGAGAACCTCGCCGCCCTGCGCTCCACCCCGGCCAGCCCGTTGACCGGTACCGCCCGACTGGTGACCGGGAAGGTCGCCCAGGTGCTCGGCACACCACCCGACGGCGGCCCCTACGACGTCGTCTTCGCCGACCCGCCGTACGCCGTACCGGAGGCCGACCTCGCGGTGGTGCAGGCGGCACTGCGCGACAACGGCTGGCTGGCCCCGGACGCCGTGCTGGTGCTGGAGCGGTCCACCCGGACCGGGCCGGTCGACTGGGTGCAGGGAATCACTGCCGAGCGCAGCCGCCGCTACGGCGAGACCACTCTTTGGTACGGTCGCCGATCGTGAGACGTGCGGTCTGTCCCGGGTCCTTCGATCCGGTCACCAACGGTCACCTGGACATCATCGGTCGGGCGAGCCGACTGTTTGACGAGGTGATCGTCGGCGTGCTGATCAACGAGTCCAAGCATGGGCTCTTCACCGTCGACGAGCGGATCGACATGCTCCGCGAGGTGACCGCGGCCGACGGCAACGTACGGGTGGAGTCGTTCCAGGGTCTGCTGGTCGACTTCTGCCGTACCCAGCAGGCCGCGGTCGTCGTCCGGGGGTTGCGGGCGGTGAGCGACTTCGACTACGAGTTGCAGATGGCCCAGATGAACATCGGGCTGGCCGGGGTCGAGACGCTGTTCATGCCCACCAGCCCGCTCTATTCGTTCCTCTCCTCGAGCCTGGTCAAAGACGTCGCCAAATGGGGCGGTGACGTTTCTCCGCACGTACCGGACGTGGTCCGTGAACGCCTGCGGGAGCGGCTGGTCCGGCCGGGTTCCTGACCGGCGACGACGGGGCCCGTTCGGTCCGGCGAGGCGGTCCCACCCGGTCCCGACGGCCGACCTCCCGGGCTCGATCCGACGCCACCCGGACTGGTGACCGGGCTTTCCGGCCGACCGTGAACGCTCGTTGGCCTGCGACGACGCGCCGGTCCCGGGTCGATCGCCAGCCCGGTCCGGGGCGCACCGCATCATTGGTTGAGCAGTAATCCGGTCTGACACCTCATCATGTAGGTCGACCGAAGCAACGACGGGAGTGAGGTACCGGTGGACCCGCTCGATCGAATAGACGAGATCATCGGCATGGTGGAGACGGCGCGTTCCGTCCCGATGTCCCGCAACAACGCCATGGTCGACCGCGCTGAAATGATCGGTGCCCTCGAGGAGCTGCGCGTCGAACTGCCCGTTGACCTGCGCCGGGCGGCGGCTCTGCTGGACGAGCGCGACAAGATCATGGACGCCGGCAAGCGCGAGGCGGACCGGATCATCAGCGAGGGTGAGGCGGAACACGCCCGGCTGGTCTCGGTCAACGAGATCACCGTCTCCGCCGAGCATGAGGGTGCCCGGATCGTCGCCGAGGCCCGGGCCGAGGCCCAGCGGCTCCGGGAGGAGGTCGACGACTACGTCGACACCGCGCTGGCCAATTTCGAGCAGTTCCTGACCCGGGCGCTGGCCTCCATCGAACGCGGCCGGGACAAGATGCACGCGCTGCGGGAGATCGGCACCTTCGCGGGGGAGGAAAATGAACGTCCTCTGCCGTTCTGAGTCTGCCGTCCGGATCGCCGACCCGGCCCGAGCCGCTCAGGACCGGGCTGGCCTGCCCCAATTCGACGCTGAGCCCGCTGCTCAGGTAACCTGTTTCGTCGGCCTCGCACAGGCCGGAGTCTGACTATGCCCAAGCATCTGCCGACCCACCTCAACCCCAGGTCGCCGCTGGTCCTCGACACGAGGGAACTGCCGCGCCGTCCTGGAGTGCTGCGTACGGTCGCTCGGACGGCACCGGCACCGGCAGACCTCGGACTGGAGCTGATCGGCGTGCCGGAGGGCGCGGACCTGAGCCTCGACCTGAGGCTCGAGTCGGTGTCCGAGGGTGTACTCGTCTCCGGGACCGTCACCGGTCCCGTTCGGGGCGAGTGCGGCCGCTGCCTGCGCCCGATCACGGACTCGCTGGTCGTCACGATCCAGGAGCTGTACGCCTACGAGCACAGCACCACGGTCGAGACCACCGAAGAGGACGAGGTGGGCCGGATGCAGGGCGACCTGATCGACCTGGAACCGGTACTGCGGGACGCGGTGGTGCTCGCACTGCCGACCAACCCGGTGTGCCGGGAAGACTGCCCAGGCTTGTGCCCCGAGTGCGGGGTGCAGTGGGACGAACTGCCGGCTGACCACAGCCACCAGCAGGTCGACCCCCGCTGGGCGGGCCTGTCGCAACTGACCCGTCAAGAAGAGTAGGAAGTACCGTGGCCGTCCCCAAGCGCAAGATGTCGCGCAGCAACACCCGGTCCCGCCGGGCGAACTGGAAGACCACGGCGGTCGCGACCGTCGCCTGCCCGCAGTGCAAGTCGCCGAAGCTGCCGCACGCGGCCTGCAGCGTCTGTGGCACCTACAACGGCCGCCAGGTCATCGAGGTCTGATCCGGATCCCCGAGTGACGCCACCGACCTCCGGTCGGGCGGCGCACCCGCCCTGGCGACTGCCCGGTGTGCCGGCTCCCGCCGCCGCCGACCGACTTCGGCCGGCCGGCGTCCCCGTGGAGCCGGGCACCGTGCGGATCGCCGTCGACCTCCTCGGCGGGGACGATGCTCCCGCCGTCGTGGTTGACGGCGCTCTGCGGGCGTTCGGCGCTGACCCCGATCTGCGTCTCCTGCTTGTCGGCCCGGCTGAGGTCGCCGACGGGCTGATTGCCATGCTCCGGCCCGCCGACCGGGACCGGGTTGCCGTCCGGCCGGTCCGAGAGGCCGTCGCGATGACCGGGGAGCCCGCCGCGCTCGTCCGCTCGGACAGCACCATCCGGGCGGCGGTGGCCGCCGTGACCGAGGGCGCGGCCGACGCCGTCGTCTCGGCCGGTTCGACGGGTGCCACCGTGACCGCCGCCGTACTCGGCTTCGGTCGCTGGTCCGGCGTCCGGCGTCCGGCGCTGGTCGCCACCCTGCCGGCCCTCGCCGGCCCGGTCGCACTGCTCGACGTCGGGGGCTCGCTGGAGGCCCGGCCGGCCACCCTGGCCTGGCACGCCGTGCTCGGCGCGGCCTTCGCCGCCGTCGCGTACGGGATGTCCGAACCCCGGGTCGGACTGCTCTCCATCGGCACCGAGCCCGGCAAGGGCGACCGGGCCCGCCGAGCCGCCGACCCGGTGATCGCCGACCAGGCACTGCCGGCCGCCGGCCGGTACGTCGGGCTCGTCGAGGGGTACGACGTGACCCTCGGTGCCCGCGCCGACGTGGTGGTCACCGACGGCTTCACCGGCAACGTACTGCTCAAGGGGATCGAGGGCGCGTACGCGATGGCCGGCGGTCCGCCGGCCAGCGGCGGTGCCCCACGAGCCGCCGCGCTGCTGGGCGTGGCCGGCGCGGTGGTGGTCTGCCACGGCGCGGCCCGGGGCGAGGACGTCGCATCGGGCATCGCGCTCGCCGCCCACCTGCACCGCCGTCGGGCCATCGCGGCGGTATCCACGCTGCTGGCCGAACTGACGGGGGCCAACCGCATCACCGACACCGAGGTAACGGCATGACCAAGGACAAGCGGCGGCGACCGCCGATCACCCACCTCGAAGCGGCGTTCGGCGTCGCCCTGGATCCGGAACTGCTGGAGCGGGCCCTCACCCACCGCTCCTTCGCGTACGAGAACGGTGGACTGCCGACCAACGAGCGGCTCGAGTTCCTCGGTGACTCGGTGCTGGGCGTGGTGATCACGACGGCGTTGTTCCACAACCATCCGGACCTGCCCGAGGGACAACTGGCCAAGTTGCGGGCCAGCGTGGTCAACATGCGGGCGCTGGCCGACGTGGCCCGGCGGCTCGGCCCGGCGGGTCTCGGGCCCTACCTGCTGTTGGGCAAGGGCGAGGAGAGCACCGGGGGCCGGGACAAGGCGAGCATCCTCGCGGACACGCTCGAGGCGCTGCTCGGCGCGATCTACCTCCAGTACGGTCTGGACACCGTGGCGATCGTCATCCACCGGCTCTTCGACCCGCTGATGGCGGAGTCGGCCGGGCGGGGGGCGGCGCTGGACTGGAAGACCAGCCTGCAGGAGCTGACCGCCGCGCTGGGGCTCGGCGTTCCGGAGTACCGGATCGACGAGGCGGGTCCGGATCACGCCAAGACCTTCACCGCCTGGGTGGTGGTCGCCGGTCGGAAGTACGGCGGCGCCGACGGCCGCAGCAAGAAGGAAGCCGAGCAGCGGGCCGCCGAGGCGGCCTGGCGGACCCTCTCCGACCAGGGCGAGGACGCCGCCCCGCCGGCTGCCGGGCCGTCGGCGGGTGGTCCGCTGGCGGGTGGTCCGCTGGCGGGCTCGGCCGATGCTCCGGTCGCCGCGATCGACGACGGCCGTGCTCCGGAGGTCGGCGTCGGGGTCGAATTCTCCGCCGGCACCGACGCGACCGTGGGCGTCGATTCCGCCGCCCCGCCGGCGACCGATTCCGTGGCAGGTTTTCGTACCGCACCGGCCGGGGGGTCCGCCGGTGGGCCCAGCACGCCGAACTGATCGAGGATCACATGCCTGAACTGCCCGAGGTGGAGACGGTCCGGGAGGGCCTGAGCCGGTGGGTGACGAACCGCCGGGTCGAGGCCGTCGAGGTACGGCATCCGCGCGCCATCCGCCGGCACCTCGCCGGTGCCGAGCACTTCGCGGCGGTGCTGGCCGGGCGGACGATCCTGGCCGCCTGCCGTCGTGGGAAGTACCTCTGGCTGCCGCTGGACAGCGGCGACGCGGTCATCGGGCATCTGGGCATGTCGGGGCAGCTACTGGTCCGGCCGGCGGGAACGGCCGACGAGATCCACCTGCGGATCCGTTTCACCTTCGACGACGGCGGGCCGGAACTCCGCTTCGTGGACCAGCGCACCTTCGGCGGACTGTCGGTCTCGGAGGGCGGCGCGACCCTGCCGTCGGAGATCGCGCACATCGCCCGGGACCCGATGGATCCGGAGTTCTCCGACGCCGGCTTCGTGGCCGCGGTACGCCGGCGTCGTACGGAGATCAAGCGGGCGCTGCTGGACCAGACGTTGATCTCCGGCGTCGGCAACATCTACGCCGACGAGGCACTCTGGCGGGCCCGCCTGCACGGTGCCCGGCCGACCGACGCGCTCACCGGTCCGGCGATCACCCGCCTGCTCGGGCACGTTCGCGACGTACTCGGAGAGGCGCTCAAGCAGGGCGGCACGAGTTTCGACGCGCTGTACGTCAACGTCAACGGCGAGAGCGGCTACTTCGACCGGGAACTGAACGTCTACGGCCGGGAGGGGCTGCCGTGCCGGCACTGCGGCGCGCTGGTCCGCCGGGAGGCCTTCATGAACCGCTCGTCGTTCAGCTGCCCCCGCTGCCAACCCCGGCCCCGCACACCAGCGCCCGGGTGAGGACACCCGGCGCTGCCGTCCAGCGCCTGCGCCGCCCGGCGCGGAGGCGGGGCGCCGCTCAGCGCGGGCAGGGGTCGCGGCGTACGTCGAGGTTCCGGTTCTTGCGGATGGAACTGAAGCCGTAGCCGACGGTGGCGGTGCAGAAGTCGACGGTCGACCCTTCGTACTCGACGTGGAGCACCGGCTTGCCGGCATCCACGAACGGCATCAGCCGGTCGCACTCCGTACGCCGGAAGCACTCCTCGTTGACCACGAAGTCGAAGTACGGCTCCAACGCCAGCACCTGGTCGATGTCGTTCGTCAGTCCCGGAGCCAACTGGGTCTGCCGGGCCAGCTCGGCGACGTGCCGGTTGAAGATGAGCTGGTCGTCGAAGGTCAACGGGAACCCGGTCCGGCGGGTGTACGACTCCATCCCTACCGGCAGTACGGCGACGAAACCCTTGCCCCGGCAGAGCCGGAACCGGTCGGCCAGCACCGGTTCGAGGGTGGACCACTGCCGGATGTCCAGCCACCGGCCGCGCGGTGCGCCCTTCGGTTGACCGGGTATCCCGGCCGGGCGGCCGAGCACGGCGGCCGGAAACCGCGTCGCGTCGGGGCGGGACTCCTGATGGATGCCGACCTCCACGGAGCAGATGAGCCGCCGGCCGTCGGTCCGGAGCCGGCGGGCCTCCTCCAGCGAGGTGCGGAAGACGTCGAGCGCGTACAGCTCGGCGTCGACGGTGGGGTCGAGCGGCCCGCTGAGCTGCCACTGCCAGCTCGGGGCGGGGCTACCCGGCCAGGGCGGCACCGGCGCGGAGCGGTTCGGAAGGAGGCGGCATCCGGGCAGGAGCAGCAGCAGCCCGACCGCGAGGAGCAGTCCCGTGGCCCGGTTCCTCGGCACCTCAGTGAACTGCGGTTTTCAACAGCCGCACACCCCCTCGTACCGGCCAACGAGTCAGCCGGTGCGGCGGGCACGGCGGAGGGCGGCGTACGGGTCAGCCGGCCGGCCGGCGCGACGTACGGATCAGGCGGCGGAGCCGAACACCTGGGTCCAGTACAGCCGGCCGTCGGCTCCGGTGGCCACCCCGACACCCATCGCCTTCGCCTTGCAGTTCAGGATGTTGGCCCGGTGTCCGGAGCTGTTCATCCAGCCTTCCATCACCGCGGCCGGGGTGGCGTAGCCCATGGCCACGTTCTCGCCGATCGGGCTGTTGTATCCGGCCCTCCGGGCCCGCTCCACGAAGTCGCTGCCGTCGCTGCCGGTGTGCGACATGTTGGTGTGTTCGCCCTGGTCCTGGCTGTGCAGCCGGGCCGCCTCGGCCAGATCGCTGTTGATCACCACCGAGCCGCAGCCGTTGGCGGCGCGCTCACGGTTGACGATCTCCAGCACCTGCGCCTCCCGGCTGTCCCCGGTCTGGCTCGACCGGGCCGGGGTCTTGGCGGGCGTACGGCGCGCGGTCGGCTTGGTCGTCCGGGGCGGCCTGACGGTGGTGGCCGTCGGCTTCGGTGTCGCCGATGGTGCGGTGGCGGTCGGGGTGGGTGCGGCGGTTTCGGCGTCGACCCCGGTCGGTTCGTCCAGGGGTGCCGTCGGCTCGTCGAACCCGTCGGGGGCGGCCGCGTCGGCGGCGGGTCGGTTCGAGCGGGCGCCGGGTGCGTCGGCGAGGCTGGCCGGAAGGAAGGCGGCTCCGGCGCCGAAGAGGCCGAGCAGGGCGGTCACGGCGAGCCCCAGGCCCACCGGCCCCGGCAGGCGGCCCGGTCGCCGGTGCCGTCCGGTACCACCGGGCTGATCGGCCTGCCGGCGGTCCGGCTGATCGGCCTGCCGGCGGGGCGGCGCGGAGGTGTCGCCGCGGCCGTCCGGACGCCGGTCGTCGGACCTCGTCCACCGGGGTACGTCGGCGGTCCGTCCACGCCCGGTCTCGACTTCCGGATCCGGCTCGAAGGCGTCGATATCCGGCTCGAAGGCGTCCATTTCCGGGCCCAGCGCAAAGGTGCCGAGTTCCGCCGTCAGGTCCGGTTCCGAGTTGTCCGGATATCCCGAGCGGCCGGGCGCCTGGGCGCGACCGGCCGGCTGGACGGGCCCCCACCGGCCCTCGTCCCGGTCGTCCGGTTCGTTCCACCCGTGCACGCCGCTACCTCCACCAGTTCGGTTCTCCGACCGTGCGGACGCTACGCGGGCCCCTGGCCTGGGGCAACGCGGCTAAGGAAGAGTTAAGAGGAGGCCCGCGAGCGGGATCGGCGCCCTGGCCTGGGGCGTTACCAGATGAAACATCGACTGGCGGTACGCTCCTGGTGTCCGAACAGCGACCTGGTTCGTGCCTTGCGGCAGCCCTCGGTTCCGGGTGGTGGACGGCACAGGTGGCCCATGCCCGGTGGAACTTGACTCAGCCGGGACATCGGCACACTATAGAAGTGTCGCCAGTCGCGCCCGACCATGCCCGGGTTTTGCCTGCGGGTAGGTAGTCGCGAACGAGTTGGGCGCGCGTTGGCCGGCCTTTCCGGCAGCGCATTACAAGGAGACGATATGGCGAAGGCCCTCTACGGCCACGTTGGTGCGGCGCCAGACCGGCGCCTTCTCGACGAGGTCACCCGACTGCGTGCCAGGGTTCAGGCACTGGAGTTCGAGACTACGCGGTTGCGCGCCGAGAACGATCGGCTCGCTGCGGCGGTCGCCGAGGCAGATGACCTGCTGCGGCTGGCCGAGCCCGCGCTGACCTGAGCTTCCGGGCGCCGGGTCACCGGCGCCCCCGCCTGAACAACTGAAACGCACCCAGAAATCGCGCGCCGACACGTCCGTGGCGGCGCGCAGTTCTGTATCGGGGCCGATTGCCGTGACTGGAGCCATCCGAGGCCGGTCCGGCCCCCGGGAGGGGTTCCGGATGATCCGATACCCTGATCGGTGCGTGCCGCGTGGGGCAGGGCGTCGGATCCCGGGTTACCCTGCGGGTTGACCAGGCTCCCACCGCCGGGAGCGAGCCATCTCCTCCGCCGTCCGGTCGCGGCCGACCGGACCGGCGAATCCGGTCCCGGTGGTGCCGGACGGAACTGGGGAGCGGAACGGACCGGGAAGCGGCGAGTCTGCCCGGCGGTCACGTCGGACGAGGATCGAGAGCGTGTATCTCAAGAGCCTGACGGTGAAGGGTTTCAAGTCCTTCGCCTCCAGCACGACCTTCAAGCTGGAGCCGGGAATCACCTGCGTGGTGGGGCCCAACGGCTCGGGCAAGTCCAACGTCGTCGACGCGATCGCCTGGGTGCTCGGCGAGCACAGCGCCAAGGCACTCCGCGGCGGCAAGATGGAAGACGTGATCTTCGCCGGCACCGCCGGCCGGGCCCCGCTGGGCCGCGCCGAGGTGACCCTCACGATCGACAACACCGACGGCGCGCTGCCGATCGACTACACCGAGGTGTCGATCACCCGACGGATGTTCCGGTCCGGTGAGAGCGAATACGAGATCAACGGCGACTCCTGCCGGCTTCTCGACATCCAGGAACTCCTCTCCGACTCCGGAATCGGCCGGGAGATGCACGTCATCGTCGGTCAGGGACAGTTGGACGCCGTACTGCACGCCAAGCCGGAGGACCGGCGGGCGTTCATCGAGGAGGCGGCCGGCGTACTCAAGCATCGCAAGCGCAAGGAGAAGGCACTCCGCAAGCTCGACGCGATGCAGGTCAACCTGAACCGGCTGACCGACCTGACCGCGGAACTGCGCCGCCAGCTCAAGCCGCTCGGCCGGCAGGCCGAGGTGGCCCGGCGGGCGCAGGGAATCCAGGCCGACCTGCGGGACGCCCGGCTGCGCCTGCTCGCCGACGACCTGGCCACGCTGCGTTCCACGCTGGACAAGGAGATCGCCGACGAGGCGGCGCTGCGGCAGCGCCGCGAGCAGGTCGAGCGGGAGCACGCCGAGGTGCAGACCCGGCTCGCCGAGCTGGAGACGGCGCTGGCGCAGGACGCTCCGCTGCTCACCCGCGCCCAGGACACCTGGTACCAGCTCTCCGCGCTCACCGAGCGGTTCCGCTCGACCGAGCAGTTGGCCCGGGAACGGCTGCGTCACCTCAGCGCCACCCCGGACGACGAGCGCCCCGGCCGCGACCCCGACCGGCTCGAAGCCGAGGCCGAGGAGGTACGCGCACACGAGGAGGAACTGCGCGCCGCGCTCACCGACGACCAGATCCGGCTGGCCGAGGCGGTGGAGAGCCGACAGCAGCTGGAGCGTCAGCTCGCCGAGGCGGAGCGGTCGCTCGTCGCCGCCGCCAAGGCGATCGCCGACCGGCGGGAGGGGCTGGCCAAGCTGACCGGGCAGGTCAACTCGGCCCGCGCCCGGACGGGTTCGGCGGCCGAGGAGATCGCCCGGCTCGCCGCCGCGCACGCCGACGCGCAGGTCCGGGCCGAACAGACCCAGACCGAACTCGACGCGGTCGCGGAGCGGTCGAGCGAGGCCGACCGGGACAACGCGGACCTGGACGCCCGGCACGCCGAGGCGGTCGCCGCGCAGGAGGCGGCGGCGGCCACCGTACGCGCGCTCTCCGACGCCGAGCGCGCGGCGGAGAAGGACGCGGCGACCTGGAAGGCCCGGGAGGAGGCGCTGGCGATCATGTGCCAGCT
>NZ_JADPUN010000375.1 GCF_015690345.1 Plantactinospora alkalitolerans
ATGTCCGGGTGTTCCACCGGGGTGGGTGGGCGCGCGGCTGCTCCGGCTGCGGGCCGGGTCGGCCGGTTCCGGGCCGGTGGTTGGGGCGCCTGGAACACGGCGACTCCACCGTGCCCGGTGTTGCTGAGCAGCGCGGCGTCGTACTCGGTCTCCTCGGCGGGGTCCGACGGGAGGTAGTCGGAGGACTGCGTACCGTTACCGTTGCCGTCGGTCGGCCGTCCTGCCGGGTACGGAGAACCCGGCGTGGCGGAGCGGGTCATGCCTCCGCCTCGCCCGGACCCACAGCCCGCACCGCAATCCGTCCACTCCACTCGTTCATGCCGTCACCTCGCCGCGTTCGGTCATGTCAACCGCTCCCGGATCCGGATGCGGGTCGCGACCAGTCGTGGGTCGCGCTGCTCTGTCGCCGGTTCGCGGGTGCGCCGCCAGTCGGTCAGCGCCGTCCGGATGACCATCCGGGCCGGGCGATCGGGGTCGACGTACCGGAAGATGAATGAGGTGGAGACGATCGCGAGGGCGATCTCCCAGGCGGGGATCAGTTCGACCCTGAGCGTGAACAGCCAGTGGATGAACATGTAGAGCAGCACCAGCAACATGAAGAGCCCGTACTGCGTGTATGGCAGGTGTACGGGCAGGGTGTAGCCGGGCGGCCCCAGGTAGACCAGGCGGGCCCGATAGATGTCGTCGTCGGTGCGCAGCCGCATCTCGTGCTCCGCGGTCTACTCGAAGATCAGGTTGATCAGGTTCTCGCCAACGAGGAACAGCGTGGCCGCCCCGGCGATGAAAGCCAGGCCGATCAGCGCGATAGCCGAACTGGTCAGTACCTTCGAGACCTCGCCCTTGCTGGCCCGGCCGATGAAGATCACGCCGAGTACGGCGAGCAGGATGGGCGCGACGTTGGTGGCGAAGAACTTGACGACGCCATCAGTGTCGATGTTGCCCTTCGGAGCCGGCTCGGCCAGCGGGATGAGCGAGAGAGTATGGAGCGCGTGCGTGGCAGCCGGCCATGCCGTCTCCACCAGCTCCGTGGCGAACATCGGAATCCTCCCCGGTGCGGCGGCCCGCGCCCCGCACTGCTGTCAAGCCCGGTAAACCAGGCCGGTCGTGGGGTGTTGATCGACCCTGCGTCTTGCAGTCACCGCGTACGGTGATGGTTTGTGGGCGTCTTTGTCCTAATTCGGCCCATCTCTTAAGTTCTGGTATCTGGCTGATGCGAGCGTACGGCGCGTGCCTGTTTCGAACAAGCGGGGTGGAGTGCCACCAATCGCTCCCGGTGCGTAGTGAGCCGAGGGACCGCGTCCGGCCGGGTGGTCCCGGCCGGACCAGGGCCGGTAGGTAACGTTTGGCCGTGACCGAGTTCGTCCAGGACCCCGCCAGGCCCGGCGGCGGATCCACGGCAGACGGCGACCTGCTCCGCCGGCCCGGGCCGGTGGTGATGGGCGTCCTCAACGTCACGCCCGACTCCTTCTCCGACGGCGGCCGGTACGCCGATCTCGACGCGGCGGTGCGGCACGGCGTACAGATGCACCGCGACGGCGCCCACCTGATCGACGTGGGCGGCGAGTCGACCCGGCCCGGAGCCGACCGGGTGGACGCGGAGACCGAGACGGCCCGGATACTGCCGGTCATCCGGGAACTCGCCGCCCGGGGCGTGCCGATGAGCGTCGACACGTACCGGGCCGGTGTCGCGGCCACCGCCCTGGCGGCCGGCGCCACGGTCGTCAACGACGTCTCCGGCGGGCTCGCCGATCCGGACATGGCCAAGGTGGTCGCCGAGGCGGGCTGCCCGTGGGTCCTGATGCACTGGCGGGGGCATGCCAAACGGATGCAGGAACTGGCCCGGTACACCGACGTCGTCGCGGACGTGAAGGCCGAACTGGCCCAGCGGGTCGCGGACGCCCTCGCCGGCGGGGTCGCCGCCGACCGCATCGTGATCGACCCGGGACTCGGGTTCGCCAAGCGGGCCGGGGACAACTGGCAACTCACCGCCCGCTTTCCGGAACTGCTCAGCCTCGGCTACCCGGTGCTCTTCGCGGCCAGCCGCAAGTCGTACCTCGGCGCGTTGCTCGCCGAGCCGGACGGCACCCCCCGGCCGACCGGCGAGCGGACCGCCGCGACGGTCGCCACCAGCGTGCTCGCGGTCGCGGCCGGCGCCTTCGGGGTACGGGTGCACGACGTACGGGAGACCGTGGACGCACTAGCGGTATGGGCCGCCAGCGGACGGCCCCGGCTGGTGACCGGGGAGGCGGCCGGATGACCGGCTCCGCTGCCGCCCCGACGCCCGGCCCGACCGGCGACCGGATCGTCCTGACCGGACTGCGGGCGCACGGCCGGCACGGCGTATACGACTTCGAGCGGGCACAGGGTCAGGACTTCGTCGTCGACGTGGTGCTGGAACTGGATCTCCGCCCGGCGGCCCGCTCCGACGACGTCGCCGACACCGTCCACTACGGCGAACTCGCCGGCCGGCTGGTCGACATCGTGACCGGCGAGCCGGTGAACCTGATCGAGACGCTGGCCGATCGACTGGCCGGCGCGTGCCTGGCCGATCCGCGGGTCGGGGCGGCCACGGTCACCGTGCACAAGCCACAGGCGCCGATTCCGCACGACTTCGCCGACGTGGCGGTCACGCTGACCAGGCGGAGGTGAGCGATGACCCGGGCCGTGCTCTCGCTGGGCAGCAATCTCGGTGACCGGTTCGCACACCTGCGGACGGCGGTGTCGGAGCTGCGGGACGTACTCCTGGTGGTGTCCGGGGTCTACGAGACGCCGCCGTGGGGCGACCCGGACCAGCCGGCGTACCTCAACGCGGTGCTGCTGGTCGGGGACACCGATGTCGGCCCGCGCGGCTGGCTCGACCGGGCCCGGGCCGTCGAGGCCGTCGCCGGCCGGGTCCGGGATCCCGGGCGACGGTTCGGTCCGCGCAGCCTCGACGTCGACGTCGTGGCGGTGTGGACCGACGACGGCGAGCCGGTGGTCAGCGACGATCCCGAGCTGACCCTGCCGCATCCCCGGGCCCACCTGCGGGCCTTCGTGCTGCGGCCGTGGATCGACATCCAGCCGTACGGGCGGCTGCCCGGTCACGGCTGGCTGACCGACCTGATGTCCGCCGAGCCGGCCGCGAGCGACGTGTTGGACCTGCGCCCCCAACCGGATCTGCGGTTAGAGTCGGACTGACCGACGAAGCGTAGGGGGACCGGTTGAGCAACCGGATCGAGGAGGCGGTCGAAGTGACTGACCGGCGGAGGCGCGGCGACGACGAGCGGAGCGGGGAGGGGTCGTGACCGACCGGCGACCTCCGACCCGTGGGTCCGCACCCGAGCAGGGACGGATGGGCCCGACGAGGCCGGCCACCCTGGTGGTGGCCGGGTTGGCCTCGGCGGCCGTGGCCTGGCTACTGGTCAGCAGCTTCTACAGCCGCATCCCGCCATTGCCGTGGTTACCCATCGTGACCTTGCTGGGACTCGCGGTGTTGGAGGGGTACGCGGCGGCGAACACCCGGGCCCGGATCGCACGCAGGCCGGGCCGGGATCCGGTGGACCCGCTCGCGGTCGCCCGGTTCGTCGTACTGGCCAAGGCGTCGGCGCTGGCCGGTTCCATCTTCGCCGGTTTCTACGCGGGACTGGACGCCTGGCTGCTCATCGAGCGGACCAGGGCCGCCGCGAACGACGTACCGGCAGCCAGTGCCGGCCTCGCCGCCTCGCTCGCCCTGGTCGGCGCCGCGCTCTGGCTCGAGCGGTCCTGCCGGGTGCCGGACCTCCCGGACCGGGACCCGGACGAGGACGACCGGAGCCGGCGCGACGACCTCTGAGGAGCCCGCCGAGCCCGCATCGACAAACACCGGGGGTGACGACCGGGCGTGGACGCGGGTACGGTGCCTCCGACCGGGCCAGATCCAGCCGCCGCGCCGGATCGGCCCCTACGTTCGACCGCTCCGGTCCCGGAGGCCGCCCCGGGTCCGGGCCTGCTCCGCGGGGACGACATCAGGAGGCGCGCGAGATGGCGTACGACGATTCGATCTATCGGCGACGCGAGACCGGGAGCATGGATCCGGTCGGTGCCGGTGCACGGGAGGATCCCCGGTACGGCGGTGTCGACCCCGGATACGACGACACCGACTCCCGGATGTCCTCCGGTCAGGTCACGGGCCGGTTCATGGGTGGTGAACCGGCGCAGCCGGCCACCCAGTACGAGCCCGACGAGCCGGTACGCCGACGGACCGTCCCGCCGACGGCGCTGGAGAACGTCTTCGACGATCCGGCACACGGCGAGCCCGGGCGGGACCGGATGGTCGTGCACCTGCTCTGGGAACTGGTGCTGCTGGTCGTGGTGGCCGCACTGGCCTTTCTGTGCAATCGGGACTACCCGGACCTGCTCCGTGGCGCGCGACTGGAGAGCCTGCTGGTCTTCGGTACGGCGGTCGGACTGCTCACCCTCGCCGCCGCGCTGACCCTGCGGGCCGGCGCGCCCAACCTCGCCCTCGGGCCGGTCGCGGTGGCCGCCGCGCTGCACTTCGCGGAGAACTCCGACCGCGGAGTGGTCGCGGCGATGCTGCCGGCGACCGTGGCCGCCGTGCTGCTCGGACTGGTGGTGTCCCTGCTGGTGGCGGGCTTCCACGTGCCGGCCTGGGCGGCGACCCTCGCCGCCGGGCTGGCGGCCGTCGTCTTCATCCAACAGCGGACCGCACCGGTCGACGTGCAGGGCGAGTACGACCCGACCCAGCACGCGACCTACCTCTTCGGCGGGTTCGCGGCGGTGGCCGTACTCGCCGGGCTGTTCGGCACCCTCAAGACCGTACGTCGCACCGTCGGCCGGTTCCGGCCGGTCGGCGATCCGGCGCTGCGCCGGGGTGCCGCGGCCGGTGTTCTCGTCACGCTCAGCACGGTGATCTCGATGATCCTCGCGGTCGGGGCCGGCCTGCTGCTCGCCGCCGGCTCCAGCGGACCGGTGGCGCCGACGACCGGGATCGAGTGGACCGGTCTGGCCATGGGTGCCGCGTTGATCGGTGGCGCCAGCGCCTTCGGCCGACGGGGTGGGATCGCGGGTGGCCTGCTCGCGGCCACCGGCCTCACCCTGTTCATCCACTACGCCGACGAACGGAATCTCGACATCGCGCCGACCGCCGTGGCCGCCGTCGTGGTGGCGCTCGGCCTGCTGGTGACGCGCCTGGTCGAGACGTACGGACGGCCCCGTCCGGTCGTCGGCCGGACGCAGGAGTGGGAGGACGAGCCGGCTCCGATGAGCACGACGAGCTGGGAGGCGGCCCGGACCCAGCCACCGGAGCCGTGGACCTCTTCGCTGCCGACGCAGCCGACCGACGACCGGGCCGACCGGTGGGGCGGCGACCGGTGGGGCGGCTCGGACCGCTGACCTTCCGGCCGGCCGGAACCAGGGCGGTCCGGGCCGTTAGGCTCGGCGTTATGACCGAATCTGGTGCCGAGTCCCGTGCCACCCCCAGCTTCGCCGAGCTGGACGCGTTGTCCACCGAGGAACTGCGTGAGCGGGCGTTCACTCTGGCTCGGGAACGGCGCGACATCGGCTTCTTCTGGTCGGTGATCCGGCATCTGCCGAATGCCGACGAGGCGGCGGCGCTGGACGGCTCGCCCAACTCCGCCGGACCGACCGTGGACGAGGCGGTCGCACTCTGGCGTGAGTTCACCGGCCACGGGTACGAGGAGACCGCGCCGCTGCTCCGGGCCGCCTTCATCGACTACCTGCAGAAGCACTGACGTCTACCTCCAGAAGCACTGGCGTCGTCCCGCGACGGTGACCTCCCCGGATTAATTGCGCTATTCGCGCGCCGATGAAGCAATGGATGAATTGGTGCGCATTCCTGGATAACGGTCACGAGGTTTCGAGAGCGGATTCAACTGGGAAACAACGTCGCCATGGCTCTCACCAATCGCTACAGAACGGCCACGAGTGCGGGTACCCTCGCCGCGCTCGTACTGGTCCTGGTCTTCGGCAGCCCCTGGTACGCCGACTGGGCCCGGGACGAAACCGACCCGAACACGGCGGGCGGCTGGTTCCTCCGGCTGCTCGCCTGGCCGGCATGGCGCTTCGACTCGGACGACACGATTCAGAACCTCATCGCCGCCGATCTCAAGGCCATCCTGGTGGTGGTGCTCACCTGGGTCTTCCTGTTCCTGCTGCCCGGATCACAACTGGCCAGGGCGAGGGGCACCCTCAGCCAGTTCTTCGCGGGCTGGTCGGCGTACGTCTTCGCCGGTGCCTTCGCGGCGCTGTTCGCCACCCTGATCGGCAGCAATCCCACGCTGCTGGGCGCGTTCCAGGCCGCCGGCAGCGGTGCCGCGTACGGCTTCTTCGTCGGCTGGATCATCGGTATCGCCACCCTTGGTGGCCGGCGCGGACGGTAGGTGTGACTATCCGCCGATCGGGTCGGCCGGATAGTCGATGCTGAGAATCCGGTGCCGGCTCAACAGTCCGATCGGCTCGCCGCCCTCCGCCGTCACCCGGGCGTCGTCGGAGTTGGTGGTGAGCAGCACCGCCAGCGCGTCGTAGAGCGACGAGCCGATCGGCACGGTCGGCATCCCGGCGGGAGTGTCGCCACCGGGCGGCAGCGGTTGCAGCAGGTCCGGTGTGATCGGAGTGACCGCGAGACGCCGGATCGCCCGGTCCGCGCCGACGAACTCCCGGACGAACGCGGAGGCGGGCTCGCCGAGCAGGGTGGCCGGGCTGGCGTACTGCTCCAGCCTGCCACCCTGGGAGAGCACGACGATCCGGTCACCGAGTCGGACCGCCTCGTCGAGGTCGTGGGTGACCAGCACGATCGTCTTGCGTACCTCCGCCTGCAACCGCAGGAACTCCTCCTGGAGCCGCGCACGGGCGATCGGGTCGACCGCGGAGAACGGCTCGTCCATCAGCAGTACGACCGGATCGGCCGCCAGCGCCCGGGCCACCCCGACCCGCTGCCGCTGGCCGCCGGAGAGTTCGTGCGGATAGCGCGGGCCGAACGTGGCCGGGTCGAGACCGACCAGGTCGAGCAGTTCCCCGGCCCGGGACTGGATCCGGGAGCGGGACCAGCCGAGCAACCGGGGTACGGTGCCGACGTTCGCCGAGATGGTCTGGTGCGGAAAGAGGCCGACGTTCTGGATCACGTAGCCGATCCGCCGCCGGAGTTGGACCGGATCGGCTCGGGTGACGTCCTCGTCGCCGAGCAGGATCCGCCCGGAGGTCGGCTCTATCAGTCGGTTGATCATGCGGAGCACGGTCGACTTGCCGCATCCGGACGGGCCGATCAGCACGACCAACTCGCCGGCCTTCACCTCCAGACTCAGGTCGCCGACCGCGACGGTCCCGTCGGGATACTGCTTGCGTACCTGGTCAAGAGTGATCGCGGCGGCACCCACGGCACTGGTGGGCCCGGCGGAGTCGCTCTCCGGGGTAACGTCCACGTATGTCCTTCCGCGTGATCGACCGGGCTGACCCGGGTAATCCGTGGTTCTCCTGGGATTATGTGCAGAGCAACTCGGACACGATCCTCGCCGCGCTGCGGGAGCACGCCTGGCTCACCGCCCAGGCCGTGCTGATCGCCGCCCTGGTCGCGATCCCACTCGCCGTTCTGGCGTACTGGTTCCGGTCCCTCACCGGCCCGATTCTCGCACTCTCGGGCGTGCTCTATACGATCCCGTCGCTGGCGCTCTTCGCCTTCGCGGCTCCGTACCTCGGTACCGGCACCGCGACCGTGCTGCTCGGGCTGGTCCTGTACGCCCTGCTGCTGATCATCAGGAACTCGCTCGCCGGGCTCAACCAGGTACCGGCGGAGGTTCGGGATGCGGCCCAGGGGATGGGGTACGGCAGGTTCGCCCGACTGCTTCGGATCGACCTGCCGCTGGCGCTGCCCGGGATCTTCACCGGCCTGCGCCTGGCCACCGTCTCCACGGTGGCGCTGGTGACCGTCGGCGTGCTGGTCGGGCACGGCGGTCTCGGCCAGCTCATCCTCGGCGGATTCCGCAACAACTTCTTCAAGGCCGAGATCATGACCGGGACCATCCTCTGCGTGGTGCTGGCCCTGGTCCTGGATCTGATCCTGGCCGGGCTGGGCCGGCTGCTCACCCCGTGGGCCCGACGGCGAGGAGCGGCCGGATGAACCCGATCGACCAGGCTGTCACCTGGATCAACGATCCGCTGAACTGGACCAATCCCGGCGGCATCCTCGACCGGTTGGTCGAGCATCTGGGCATCTCCGCGGCGGCGGTCGCGCTGGGCTGCCTGGTCGCCTGGCCGCTCGGGCTCTGGCTCGGGCACACCGGCCGGGGCGGCGGAGCCGTCGTACTGGTCTCGAACCTCACCCTGGCCATCCCGACCATCGCCCTGCTGACCATCCTGCCGCTCACCGCCCTCGGATTCGGCAAGCCTCCGGTGATCATCGCGTTGGCGGTCTTCGCGGTACCACCGCTGCTCGCCAACGCCTACACGGGGATCCGGCAGGTCGATCCGGAGGTGCGGGACGCCGCGCGTGGGATGGGACTCTCCGGTGGGCAGCTGCTGCGCCGGGTGGAGCTTCCGCTCGCGGTGCCGTACCTCGCCGCCGGGTTCCGTACCGCTGCGGTGCAGGTGGTGGCCACCGCCGCGCTCGCCTCGTTCGTGAACGGCGGTGGGCTGGGGCAGATCATCAGCGCCGGGTTCGGGTTGGGCATCTCGGCCGGCGGCGGTCAGATCCTGGCCGGCGGGCTGCTCGTCGCCCTGCTCGCCCTGGTGGTCGAGGTGATCTTCGCCGGCCTCGAGCGGATCGTGACACCCCGGCCGTTGCGCCGGACCCGGCGCCGCGTCGCCCGGCAGGCCGATCAGCGGGCCGCAGCGGCGATCACCGGCTCCTGAGCCTCCGCCGGCCTCGGATCGGGCCTCCGCAGGCCTCGGATCGGCGGGCTGCGGCGGCGGTCACCGGCCTCGGATCGGCGGGCTGCGGCGGCGGTCGCCGGCGTCGGATCGGCGGAAAGGTGACCCGGAGTAGGCGGGCGTGCGCGCCTCGTGCCCTTTTGCGTGACGATACGGTGACGAAGGTCCCCTCGGATTGTCGCCCCGGACGAGAAGATGTTTTGTGGGAGGTCGCGGGCGGCCGTCATGGTGCGTCGCCCGTCGGACACGCGGCCGGCCCAGCGGGGTCGCGCCGGGACACAGGAGGCGGGCGTTTCATGCGCACACGTACACGTCTGGCAATCGGCGCCACCGGCGCCATCGTGGCCGGTTTCCTGGCCGGCTGCGGCGGCGCCGGCTCATCCGGCACCCAGGCCCCGGCGACCGGCGCACAGGGCGCCGGCTGCGCGCCGGTGGCCGGGTCGCGCCTGGTCGTCCTCGAGGACGACAAGAAGCTCCAGAACACCGACAACATCATTCCGGCCATCAACAGCAAGGCGGCCCAGCCCCAGTTGGTCGCCGCGCTTGACAAGGTTTCGGACAGTCTCGACACGACGAAGCTGATCGGGCTGAACAAGGCCGTCGACGTGGACCGGAAGACGCCGAAGGTGGCCGCCGAGGAGTTCGCCTCCGCGAACAACCTGACCGCCGGGATTCCGACCGGCGGCACCGGCTCGATCACCGTCGGCGCCGCGAACTTCAGCGAGAACCAGACCCTCGGCGAGCTGTACCGGATCGCCCTCACCGCAGCCGGCTACCAGGTCAAGGTCCAGCAGATCGGCAACCGCGAGCTGTACGAGCCGGCGCTGGAGAAGGGCGAGATCCAGGTCGTTCCGGAGTACGCCGCGACGATGGCGGACTTCCTGAACGACAAGGTCAACAAGTCGGGTACGGCGACCCCGCCGCCGATCTCCTCGCCCGACCTCGACAAGACGGTGACCGGGCTGAAGGCAGCAGGCGAGAAGGTGGGTATCAGCTTCGGTAAGCCGTCCGCCGCTCAGGACCAGAACGCGTTCGCGGTCACCAAGGAGTTCGCCGACAAGCACGCCGTGCGTACGCTGAGCGAACTGGCCGAGAAGTGCTCCGGGTCGGCGACCGTGCTCGGCGGCCCGCCGGAGTGCCCGCAGCGGCCCAAGTGCCAGGCCGGGTTGATCCAGGTCTACAACCTCAACGCCGGTCGGTTCAGCTCGCTCGACGCCGGTGGCCCGCAGACGAAGTCGGCCCTGACCTCCGGTGCGATCAGCGTTGGCCTGGTGTTCTCCTCGGACGGCGCGCTCGCCGCGGGCTGACCTTCCCGATCGGCCCGAGGAAGCCGGATCGGCTTCCGGTGGCCGGACGATCATCGAACAGCGCGGCCGGTGTCACCCTTGGTGGCGCCGGCCGCGCTCGGATTAGCGGCGTCGGCATTTCGGTGGCCGACAACTGTGGGTAGGCTCGACTGCCATGTCAGCTCGCGAGGCCCCCGAGGAGTCACGCAGTAAGCCGCTGCTGACCGTACTGTTCTGGGTCGGCGTCGGATTGGCGCCGCTGGCCGCGCTGTTGCTCCTGCTGGGACAGGGGAACGGACCACTGCGGATCGCCGCCGTGCTAGCCGTACTGGCGGTGGTGCTCATCGGATTGTCGATCACACTGCGGGGCAATGCCGAGGGCATCCAGTTGGATCTGGAGGAGACGCTCCTCGAGGAAATCGACGAGTTGCGCGGCGAACTCCGTACCGACATCGCGACGGCGGCCCGGGCCACCCACAAGGCCTTCGGCGAGAAGCTGGAGTTGGTGCAGGGCAACGTCGAGGCGCTGCGCGGCCAGCTCGACGCGGTACGGGCCAGCGTCGACTCTCCCCGGGCCGTGGCTGCCGCGCCGACCGCGCCCCCCGCGAGTTCGGCGGTAGCGGGTGCGGCGGTAGCGGGTGCGGCGGTAGCGGGTGCGGCGGTAGCGGGTGCGGCGGTTGGCGGTGCGGCGGTTGGCGCCACCGGGGCGGCCGGCCGGGGCCAGCACGAGGCCCCCGGGCAGGCCGGCTGGGCACCGAAGGAGGCGCCCTCGGCTGGCTGGGCTCCGGCCGCAGCGGCC
>NZ_JADPUN010000096.1 GCF_015690345.1 Plantactinospora alkalitolerans
AGATGTTTATAAGAGACAGGAAGGTCTTGGGGAGGTACTCGCCGGTGACCGTCTCGGTGAGCTGCCCCTGTGCCACGATGCCGCCCTCACGCAGCAGCAGGGCGTGGGTGAAGCCCGGCGGGATCTCCTCGACGTGATGGGTGACCAGCACCAGAGCCGGCGCGTCCGGGTCCTGGGCCAGCCCCGCGAGCCGGGCCACCAGGTCCTCGCGACCACCCAGGTCCAGCCCGGCCGCCGGCTCGTCGAGCAGCAGCAGCTCCGGGTCGGTCATCAAGGCCCTGGCGATCTGGGTCCGCTTGCGCTCGCCCTCCGACAGCGTCCCGTAGCGACGATCGGCCAACGACACGACACCGAGCTGGGCGAGCAGGCTCCGGGCCCGCGCCTCGTCCATCTCGTCGTACTGCTCCCGCCACCGGCCGACCACCGACCAGGCCGCTGTCAGCACCACGTCCCGGACCCGCTCGTCGGCCGGGATCCGCTCGGCCAGCGCCGCGGTGGTCAACCCGATCCGGGTACGCAGCTCGGCCAGGTCGGTACGCCCGATCCGCTCGCCGAGCGCGTGCACCATCCCCGTGGTCGGATGCAGTCGCCCGGACGCCAGATTGAGCAACGTCGTCTTGCCCGCGCCGTTCGGCCCGAGCACCACCCACCGCTCCTCCGGTCGCACCCGCCACGTCACGTCGTGCAGCAGTGCGGTGCCGGAACGCAGCACGCCGACCCTGTTGAGGTCGATCACCGCCTCCGGGTCGGATGCTTGGAGTGGGCCGGCATCGGCGGCGACGGAAACCGGATCATCACGCACGCACCCATCCAACCACGCAGCGCCGCGCCTTCCGCGAGCGCCGTCCGAGCCAGCCAGCCTGAGGCGTTAGGAAGGGCCCCTTCTTATACAGAAAACGATAAGAAGGGGCCCTTCCTTACAGGTCAGACTCGGCTGATCCGGATGGCGTCGGCGATCACCAGGCCGGTGCCGCCGGTCCAGCGGCTCACGCCCACCTTGTTGGCGTCGCCCGCCGCCAGGGTGAAGGTGCCGAGGGTGCGCCAGGCGCCGCCGCCGGAGCGTTGGTCGACGTAGACCGTCTGGTTACCGCTCGGGGTGACGATGATGTACGGCGCGGAGCTGTTGTAACCCGGGTCGTCCGGGTACCACGCCTCCACCCGGTAGCTGGCGGTCTCCGGGATGTTCACCTTGTACCAGGCGGGGTCGCTCGACTCCACCGGGTCGGCGAACCGGTAGTCGACCCCGTTCTTCTGCGACGAGTACGTCGAGGTGCCCCAGTTCGCACTCGCGGTGAACCGGCCCGACGTGCTGTTGTCCACGGTGGTCGTCCAGCCGGTGGGCGGCGGAGTGGTCGTACCGGTGACCAACTGCATGTAGTAGGTCCAGTTCCAGTGTGATCCCGGGTCGGTGTGGGTGGCACCGGGGACCTGGCTGTGGCCGATGATCCGGGACCGCTCCTTGGGGATGCCGTACCGGTCGCAGAGGTGCCGGGTCAGCGCGGCCGAGGAGCGGTACATGGCGTCGGTGAACCAGGACGCCTGGGCGACGTAGCCCTCGTGCTCGATGCCGATCGACTGGGTGTTGTAGGTCCAGTTGCCGGCGTGCCAGGCGACGTCCTTCTCCCGTACGGACTGGGTCACCGCGCCGTCCGAGGAGCGGATCGTGTAGTGCGCGCTGACCTGCGAGGCCGGGTTCTGGAACCAGCTGATCGAGCCGGCGTACGACCCCTGGGTCACGTGGATGACCACGTAGTTGATCGGGTACGACGACTCACGGCTGGAGACCGTGTAGTTGGCCGAGTGCGCCGGCGCCCAGGCGGCGGGACCGTAGTCCGTGCTCATGATGCCGACCCCGTCGGAGCTGCCGAGCGGGGCGACGCCGGCCAGGGCACCCCGGTTCGGGGCGACCTTGTGGGGCGTGGTCCGCACCGGTCCGTCCGCGGTGCCGGCGTCGATGCCGGTGCCGATCAGGTCGTAGACGGTGTCGGCGTAGAGCCGGGCGACGGCCGGGGTGCTGGCTCCGCCGTACCGGACGACCTGGCCGTACCACTGGTTGACGTCGGCCCGCTGCGTGGCAGTGAACCCGGCGGCGTCGGCGTACGACCGCAGCACGGCGGCGGCCCCGGTGACGTTGGCGCTGGAGTCGGTGCGCAGCGTGTCCCGGTCGAGGCCGGTCAGCGCGGCGGCCTCGTCCAGGGTGCGCAGCTTCGGGTTGCTGGTGAGATGCATGACGCCGTAGCCGCCGGACGCGCTCGGCGCTCCGGCGTGGCCGTCGAGGCGGGTCTCCGAGTAGCCGAGCGCGACGAGCAGGTCACGTGGTACGCCGTACCGGGTTGCCGCCGTGTCGAAGGCTCGGGCGAGAACTCCGGCCTCGGCGGGTGCACCGGTCACGGCGTCGGCGCCGGCCGGCAGGTCGGCTGGGCGCAGTTGTCCGGCCAGTGCGGGTTGACTGGTCAGGCTGATGGCGAGGGACACGATCAGGGTGGCGCCGAGCAGGTGGCTCGGGCGCGGTTGGGGGTACCGAACGGTCACCGTCACTCCTCCCCAGAGGGTCGGCGTCCCGGATGGGGGACGCCGGGTGGCCGTACCGTATAGCCTCAAGTTCGTCTATGTCGAGACCTTCCATTGAACTGACGGTTAATGAAAGATATCTACATGACCGGCCGTCGAGAGGGACCGCGCGCCCGGACCGGGCCCGGCTCGGCGCAGCGCACGATCGCCAGATCAGCCCGGCCGCCGGGCGTCGGGGCAGCTCGGCCGTCGGATGTCGGGGCAGCTCGGCCGTCGGGCGTCGGGTCAGCTCAGTGTCGAGCCGAACACCTCGTCGCGGACCGCGTCCAGCGCGACCCGGAGGGCACCGCGCAACACCGGTTCCTCGGTCAACTCGGTGGGTACCACCCGGGGGGTGACGAGCGTGATGGCGGCGACCTCGTGCTGCACCCGTTCGGCCAGCGCGGTGCCGCCGGCCTGACCGACCTCGCCGGCCAGTACCACCAGCGGCGGGTCCAGCACCACACAACTGCTGGCGACCCCGAGCGCGAGCCGCCGGGCGACCTCGTCGAGCACCGGGCCGCCGGCCGTACCCGCCCCGATCGCGGCCCGGAGTGCGTCCGCCGCCGAGGCGGACCGGAAGCCGTGTTCCCGGGCCACCGCCCGGACAGCGTCGGAGCCGGCCAGCTGACCGAACGCCGGCTTCGCCCGCCGGGAGGCGTCCCGCGGGATGGGCGCTCCGGGTACCGGCAGATAGCCGATCTCGCCGGCCGCGCCGGTACTGCCGTGGTGCAGCCGACCGTTCAGCACGATGGCCAGACCGATGCCGACCCCCAGCCAGACGAGTACGAAGTCGTCCACTCCCCGGGCCGCACCGGACTCCGCCTCGGCGACCGCGGCGAGGTTGACGTCGTTCTCGAAGACCACCGGCGTGTGCAGGTCCTCCCGCAGCGCGGCCAGCAGGCCCCGGTGCCAGCGCGGCAGGTTGAAGGCGAAGGTGATGTCCCCGGTGGCCGGGTCGACCAGGCCGGGCGTGCCGAGCACCACCCGTCGTACGGTGCTCAGCTGGGCGTGCGCCTCGCTCGCCGCCCGTACCACCGCGTTGTGCACGACGCCCACCGGATCGTCGGTGTCCCTGGTGGACTGCTCGACCCGGCCGATCACCTCGCCGGTGATGTCGGCACAGGCCGCGACCACCCGGTCCGGCCCGACGTCGACGCCGACCACGTGCGCGGTTCCCGGCCGGACGGCGTAGAGCTGCGCGTTGGGGCCGCGTCCGCCAGCCTGCTCGCCGACCCGGGTCACCAGACCGCGCTCTTCCAGCCGTTCCACCAACTGGGAGGCGGTGACCTTGGACAGCCCGGTCAGCTCACCCAGCTGCGCGCGGGTGAGCGGTCCTCGCGTGAGCAGCAGCTCCAGCGCCGCCCGGTCGTTGAGCGCGCGAAGCAGGCGAGGTGTACCAGGTAGCCGGGTGCTGGCCATGCAGTATCCCTTGTTTAAGAAACTTTCTTAATAGCTAGGCTAACCTTCAGCGGAGTAAGCCGTAGCGTAATAGGCCGGCGAGTCCGCAGTGCTAAGCCGATCCGGTACCGGTTGGCCGCGAGACGGTCCGCCCCGGTGCGACACTCGGACCGGGAAAAGCGCCGAAGGGGGAAACGTGCCTTCCGATCCAGGACTTCGCCGGCTGGCGCTGGGCACGCTACTGGCCGCGTTCCCGGGCACCGCACCACCCGGTTGGGCGCTCGACCTGACCGCCGAGGGGCTGGCCGGACACACCCTGTTCGGCCGGAACGTCGACCATCCGGACCAGGTCGCCGCCGCCACCGCCGCGCTGCGCGAGGCCCGACCGGACGTACTCGTCGCGATCGACGAGGAGGGCGGCGACGTCACCCGACTGGCGCACGCCACCGGCAGCCCGTATCCCGGCAACGCCGCCCTCGGCGCCGTACACGACATCGCGCTGACCCGGCGGGTCTACCACGCGATCGGCAACGAACTCGCGGCCGTCGGCGTCAACGTCGACCTCGCGCCCACCGTCGACGTCAACACCGCCGACGACAACCCGATCATCGGCACCCGGGCGTTCGGGGCCGACCCGCACCGGGTCGCCGCGCACGCCGGGGCCGCCGTCGAAGGGCTACAGGCCGCCGGGGTGGCCGCCTGCGCGAAACACTTCCCCGGACACGGTGCCACCATCGCCGACTCGCACCTCGAACTGCCCACCGTGGACGTACCCCTGGACCTGCTGCGGGAACGCGACCTGCCGCCCTTCGCGGCGGCGATCGGCGCCGGCACCAGGGCGATCATGACCGCACACATCCGGGTACCCGCGCTCACCGGCGACGCCCCGGCCACGTTCAGCCGCGCCGTCCTGGTCGACCTGCTCCGCGGCGAGTACGGCTTCGCCGGCGTCGTGTTGACCGACGCACTGGAGATGAAGGGCGCCGCGGTGGCCGCCGGCGGAATCGCTCCGGCGGCCGTCCGGGCCCTGGCCGGCGGCGCCGACCTGCTCTGCATCGGTGCCCGGGTCGACGCCGACCTGGTCGAGCTGGTGGTCGCCGAAATCGTGGCCGCGCTCCGCGACGGCCGCCTCGACCCGACCCGGGTCGAGCAGGCCGCCGAACGGACCGCGGCACTCGCCGCCTGGGCCCGGGTCGCCGCACCGGTCCGGGCGACCGGCACAGACCTCGGGTACGCCGCCGCGCGGCGCGCGGTCCAGGTCGAGGGAGTCCTTTCCGCGCTCGACACCCCCCTCGTCGTACAGCTCTTCGCCTCCTCGACCATCGCCGAGGGGCGGGTTCCGTGGGGGCTCGGGCCACATCTGGGCAGCGCCGAACAGCTCGGGGTCGTGGCCGCCGAGACCGACGCCGAGACGCTGCGTTCACGGGCTGCCGGACGGCCGATCGTGCTGGTAGGGCGGCACCTGCACCGGTTGCCGGGCGGACCCGAACTGGTCGAGACCCTGGCCGGAAGCCATCCGGTGACCGTGGTCGAGATGGGCTGGCCGTCGCGGTGGCGCCCGAGCGGCGTACGGGCCTTCGTCACGACGTACGGCGCCAGCCACGCCAACGGCCGGGCCGCCGCCGAACTCCTCGGCCTGACCTCCTGACTTTCTGACTTCCTGACCCGGCACCTGCCGCACGGCGGAGCGGCGCCGGGGCAGGCACCCTGCCGGCGCCGGGCCGGACCGTACCGACCGTCCTATGTGGTAACGGCGTGACCGACGTCTCTTGAACGTGTTCAAGGTCTGTCCTACGCTCAGCTCGACCGCAACTTGAACACGTTCAGAAAGGACGTGAGCGGTGGAGACCAAAGTTTGGATGTACGCCGTCTACCTGGTCATCAGCATCGGACTCACCGTCTGGGTGGCCAGCACGCTATCCCGCAACGGCCTGGTCTTCCTCGAGGAGGTGTTCGAGGACAACCGGCTCGCCCGTGCCGTCAACAGCCTGCTGGTGGTCGGCTTCTACCTGCTCAACCTCGGCTACGTGTCGGTCGCGATGAAGCACGACGGCGGGGTGCACACGGTGAGCCAGGCCATGGAGGAACTGTCCAAGAAGATCGGTCTGGTGCTGCTCGTACTCGGGGCGCTGCACTTCTTCAACGTCTTCGCACTGAACCGCTACCGGCGTGGACGACAGCGCCAGCTCGCCGCCCGCCCTCCGCTGCCACCCGCCGGCCGGCTGCCGATGGCCGCACCGGTCGGAGCCATGGCCGGTCAGCAGGCGATGGGTCCGACCGGGTACCCGGGGATGGCACCCGGTGGCGGGCAGTCGGCGCCACCAACCGGCAACCAGCCGCCGACCGCCCCGCCCGGACGCTCCGGCCCTCCCTCAGGGCCATGACGGGCGATCCACACGCCGCCGATCCCACCGGGCACGGGGCCGGTGGGATCGGCTCGCTCACCGTGCTGTACGACCAGCACTGCCCGGTGTGCCGAGCCGCGCGGCGCTGGCTGGAGTCGCGTCCGCACCTCGTACCGCTGCACTTCGTGCCGGCCGGGTCGGCGGCGGCCCGGCAGCGGTTCCCGGGCCTGGATCACGCGGCGACCCTGCGGGACATCACCGTCATCGCCGACACCGGCGAGGTGTACGTCGGAGACGGCGCCTGGCTGGCCTGCCTCTGGGCCCTGCACGGGTACCGGGGACTGGCCGACCGGTTGGCCCGGCCGCACCTGCTGCCGGTGGCCCGACGGGTGATCGCCGCGACGGCGGCGCTCCGGGAGCAGACCTCCGGCCCGGGATACCGTAGCCAGGATGAGCGACCAGACTGCGCCGACGACCGCTGCGGGTGAGCCACCGACAGCAGCGGCCCGTGGGGCGGAGTCGGCCGTCGGTGCGGCCGAGCCGACCCGGGCGCGGGGCGAGCAGACCCGACAACTCATCCTGGAGACCGCACTGCGACTGTTCCGCGAGCGCGGGTACGCCCAGACGACGATGCGGGCCATCGCCAAGGAGGCCGGGGTGGCGGTGGGCAACGCCTACTACTACTTCGAGTCGAAGGAGCACCTGATCCAGGAGTTCTACCGACGTACCCAGGCCGAACACCTGGCCAGGGCGGCCGCCCCTCTCGCGGCGGAAACCGACTTCGCCGCGCGGCTGCGCGCGGTGCTGCACGCCGGGATCGACGTACTCGGCCCGTCCCATGCCTTCGCCGCCACCTTCTTCAAGACCGCCGCCGAACCGACGTCACCGTTGAGTCCGTTCTCGGTGCAGTCGTCCGAGGCCCGATCCGACGCGATCGGGCTGTTCAGCGAGGTGCTGGAGGGTTCCAGGGCGAAGGTCGACCCGGAACTCCGTCCGGACCTGCCGGAACTGCTCTGGCTGGCGTACCTCGGGGTGATCCTCTACTGGGTGCACGACCGCTCGCCGGGCCAGACGAAGACACGCCTGCTGATCGACGGAGCCGTCCCACTCATCGATCGACTGGTGGCCCTCTCCCGGCTCCGGGTGCTGCGACCGATAACCGCGCAGACCATGCAGTTGATCAAAACTCTGCGTCACTAGAGATGCCCCGACGGATCCGGCGTCGGGACCACCTATCGCGATCATCAATGGGTCAAATCCACCAAACGGCCAATTTGGACGAGGCACCCGCACGCTTGTCGGCAAGGGCGGAGATACGTAGCGTTACCAGTGCTGGTGGCGCCGCCGCCCGGAGACGTCGCCGCCCGGATCTCGGCCTGGGAGAGGACGCGGACCGTGGACCCCGGCGAGGGTCCACGGTCCGCGGCTCAGCGTCAGGCCGGGCCGGCGGAGGCGGCGGGAGGCGGCTCCGGTCTGGACAGGCCGTAGGCGGACCAGCCCCGCTCGGCGAACCCGGCGGCCCGGGCCACCCGGGCGGAGGCGACGTTGTCCGGGGCGTGCAGGTAGGTCGGCACCGCCCCCTCGTCCAGCACCCGCCGGGCCGCCTGGGCGACGAGCCGCCGGGCCAGTCCCCGCCCCCGGGCGGCCGGCTCGGTGCCGACGGCCAGTTCGTGCCCGTACCCGTCGTGGCGCTTGATGCCGACCCCGGCGAGGTAGCGCCCGTCGGAGTCGCGGACCACCAGCACCTGCCCACCGAACGGCCGGAGCCAGCCTGGTACCGCCGGATCGTCTGCGTCGATCCACTCGCCGCTGTCCGGTGACGGGGTCGGCGCGAGCGTGTACCGGAAGACGGCCCGGTAGCCCGACCAGGCCGGCAGGCCCAGCACAGCGGGCAGTTCGGGCAGCAGGTCCGCTATCGCCAGGTGACCGAGCGCCCGTACGGCGGCGGTCCGGGCCGGCGACACCGAGAGCACGATGCCGCCACGGTTGCCGATCGCGATCACCGGATGCGGTTCGCCGTCCCAGCCCGGCTGGACCCGACGTTCGGAACCCACGACGTCCAGTGCGGTCCCGGCCGGCCACTGCCCCAGCCAGGTCACCAGATGGTGGTGCAGCCGTCGGTCGAGCATCCGCCCCGCTCCTGATCGACTCTTTCCGTCTCGACAAAGGCTACTCAGTCAACCGATACCAGAGAGAATGCACCTCTCCGGACCCGGCCACGGACGCTACCGATACCTGGTGACGATGCTTCTCGATGTATGCTCACGCCGCGTCCACCGGACAACAGTCGGGTCGCCACCGGCCGGATTGCCCGACGGAAGTGTTTTACTCCATGGTGGACAAACTGCCATGATCCATTGGGAAGAGACAAGCGGCAGGCCATCCCGCCGAGGCGGGCGGAAACCACCGATCTCCGCGCAAAAGCGGGGTTGAGGGGCGGACCGGGGCACTGCTAGCGTGCGCCGGGTACTCGACGATCGTGCATGAGCACCCAGGCATGCCGCGACGCCACTACCTGGCGAATGCCGATGATCGCCTTCGACCGTTACGGGACGGTGCAATGGGCTTCCGTAGTTCGAGTCTGCGTACCAAGGTCGTCGCTCTGCTGGCCACCCTGACCGCGCTCTGGGCCTTCGGCGCATGGGTCACGCTCCGCGACGGGTTGAACCTGGTCTGGGTGCAGACCCTGGAGGCACGGGTCTACGCCCCGACCGAAACCCTCGTGCTGAACCTCCAGGCGGAACGCCGGCTCTCGCTGGCACACCTCGGCAGCCCGACGGCACCGGCCCGGACCACCCTCGAGGCCGAACGACAGAAGGCACAGGCCGACGCGGCGAGCTTCCGGAAGACGGCGCAGGACCGCTGGGCCAGATTCGCCGGCAGCGACGAGTTGGACCGGCGGATCGCACAGACCCTCACCGCGTTGGACGGGCTGACCACCGTACGGGAGCAGGTCGACGCCCGCCGGATCGACCGTACGGCCACGGCGGCGGCCTTCACCGAGACCATCCGGCAGATCTTCCGGATCTACGACGTGCTCGGTGACCTCGACGGAGGAGAGATCGACCGGTACGCGGCCACGCTGATCAGCCTCAACCAGGTACGCGAGTTGATCGCCCAGGAGGACGCACTGCTCGCCGGTACCTTCGCGGCCGGGCGGATCACTCCAGTGGAACACGCGCAGTTCGTCCAGCTCGTGGGCGCGCGGCGCCTGCTGGCCGGCACGGCCGCCGCCGACCTGCCCGACACCGAGCGGACCCGCTACGACCAGGTCGTCCAGCAGGGCGCCAACTCGCGGCTGCTGACCACCGAGGACCAGATCGTGATGAGCGCCCGGCCCGGCGGCCGGCTGCCGGTCTCGGCCGACGACTGGCGCAGGGTGGTGGACCCGGCATCGGCGGAGTTGCTGGAGATAGTTCTCGCCGGTGGCGAGGTGGTGGTCGCCCAGGCCATCCCGGTCGCGATCTGGGTCATCGTCCGGGTGCTGATCGCCGCCGTGCTCGGTCTGATCGCCGTCATCATCTCGGTGAACGCCGCGCGGTCACTGGTGCGGCAGCTCGAGCGGCTCCGCCAGGCAGCCCTCACGCTCGCCAACGACCGCCTGCCCGACCTGGTCGCCCGGCTCGGCCGGGGTGAGACGGTGGACATCGAGTCCGAGGCGCCACCGCTCCAGGTTGGACGGGACGAGATCGGGCAGGTGGCGCAGGCGTTCAACGCGGCACAGGAGACCGCGCTGCGGACCGCTGTCGGGCAGGCCGAACTGCGCCGCAGCGTCCGGGACATCTTCCTCAGCCTGGCCCGGCGCACCCAGGCGCTGCTGCACCGGCAGCTCACCCTGCTCGACACGATGGAGCGGCGCGAGCGCGCCCCGGAGGAACTGGAGGACCTGTTCCGGGTCGACCACCTGGCCACCCGGATGAGGCGCAACGCCGAAAACCTGATCGTGCTCTCCGGCTCGACCGCCGGCCGAGCCTGGCGTCGGAACGTACCCATGGTCGACGTGTTGCGCGGGGCGGCGGCCGAGGTCGAGGACTACACCCGGGTGACGGTGCTGCCGGTCGGACCGGTGGACCTCGCCGGGCGGGCGGTCGGCGACGTCATCCACCTGCTCGCCGAGCTGATCGAGAACGGGCTGTCCTTCTCACCGCCGCACACCGGCGTCCAGGTCAGCGGCCAACTGGTCGCCAACGGCTACGCGGTCGAGATCGAGGACCGGGGCCTGGGCATGACCCCGGAGGACCGGGCGAACGCCAACGACCGGATCGCCAGCAACCCGGAATTCGCCCTCTCCGCCACGGCCCAACTCGGCCTGTTCGTGGTCAGCCGGCTCGCGCAGCGACACGGTGTGCGGATCCGGCTGAAGGAATCCCCGTACGGCGGCACCACCGCCGTGGTCCTCATCCCGCTGAACCTGATCACCGAACGTACGGCCGACGGCGAGCCGGCGGGTTCGTCGACGGGCCAGCAGTTGGCTGCCAGCACGGTCGGTGGCGATGCCCGGCGCCTGTCCGAGCACGGCGATCCGGAGAGCCGCCCGGCGTACCGGGGTCGGTCCCGCGATCCGAGGGGCGGGCCGCCCCTCGGAT
>NZ_JADPUN010000319.1 GCF_015690345.1 Plantactinospora alkalitolerans
CTCCCCACCCTGGTGTCCCCGAAGGAGTCGCGATGATCTGGGTCGCCTGGCGCCAGGCCCGCACCGGCGGTTACGGCCTGCTCGCGGTCACGGCCGCGTTCACCGCCCTGGCGCTGCTCGAACGCAACCATGAGATGGCGGGCATGACCCGGAGCCTGTCGATCTACCTGAGCCTCTTCGTCGGAGTGCTGCTCGGCGCGCCGCTGCTCGCGCAGGAGTTCGAGCACGGTACACACCGGATGGTGTGGACCCAGGGTGTCACCCGGGGCCGCTGGCTGGCCGGCCGCTGCGTTGTCGCGCTGGCCGCCGGGCTGGTCGCGACCGCGGCCGTACACGCGGCAGTGATCACGGTTGCCGAGGGGGGTCGGCCGGACATCCTGCCGTACCCGCTGGGAAGCCTCGGTACGACGGGACTGACGCCGTACGCCAGAGCGGTCTGGATGGTGCTGCTCGGGCTGCTTGCCGGCGCCCTGATCCGCCGCACGGTCGGGGCGGTGGCGGTGACCGCCGGCGGCTGGATGGCGACCCAACTGCTGTTGGACGCGGGGCTGCCCCGCTGGTTGCCGCGTGGCTGGCGGGACGACTTCTGGGCCGTCCAACTCGGTACCGCCGGGCTGCTGGTCGGGCTGAGCGCGCTGGCGCTGGTCGGCACGCTGATCGCGCTCGGTCTCCGGCCGGTCCTGCCGGGGCGGCGGCCCCGGATCGCGCTGGTGCGCGCGGCGCGGGTCGGGTCCGGTTGACCCGACCGACTACCTGACCGCCTGCCTTTGGTCGCCCGCGTGACCGCCCGCCTTTGGTCGCTAGCGTGACCGCCCGCCGTTCCGCCCGCCTGACCGCCACCGCAAGCCGCCGGTCGCTCCGGCCGGACGAAGGAGCCCGCATGACCACGCCCCGAACGCGCTCCCGGCTCGCCGTTCCCAGCCTGCTGGCCATCATCGCGCTGACCGTCACGGTCGCGGTGGTGAACGTCTCCAACGACGCCACCGCGACCGAGAACGGCGTGGCGGCCCGGGCCAGGGCACGGTTCAGCGCGAGCCTGCCGGCGCCGACCGGGCCCTATCCGATCGGCACGGTGGCCTGGGAGCTGCCCGGTGCCGGACGCCCGGATCCGTGGCGCCCAGGGCGGGACCGCGACCTCACCCTCCAGCTCTGGTATCCGGCGGACGGTTCCGGAGCACCGGGGGTGGGTCGGCCAGCCCCGGCGCCCTGGGCCCATCCGAACGTCGCCCGCCATGCCGCACAGCGCTACGGATTCGCCCCGGAAAGCCTCGTCGATCTGCGGGGCCACGCCACCGAGGCCGCACCCGTCCGGGCCGACGGCGGCGCACTGCCCGTCCTGGTCTTCTCACCGGGCGACGGCGGCAACCGCACCGACAACACCGCGCTGACCGAGGAACTCGCCAGCCACGGCTACCTCGTGGTCGCGATCGACCATCTCGGCGACGCCCTGGAGGGGTCGACGCCGGACGGGCAACTGGTGGCCCGGACAAAGCCGGAGCTGCCGGAGGACATCCGACCCGAGGAACTCGGTGGTCCGGCCGTCGTGACCCAGGTCGACGTACGGGTGGCGGACGTGCGAGCCGTACTCGACGCGCTCCGTCGGATCGGAACGGCGGATCGGGGCGCGCCGGCAGGGCTGCCTGGACGGATCGACCTCGGCCGGGTCGGGGTGTTCGGACATTCGCTCGGCGGAGCCACCGCGGCGGGGGCGATGTTCGTCGACGACCGGATCCGGGCCGGCGCCAATCTGGACGGCCTGGTCGCCGGGCCGGTCGCCACCGAAGGACTGGGCCGGCCGTTCCTCGTACTGCGCCAACCGCGGCACACCACCAGGATCGACCCGTCCTGGCGTACCTTCCTGCCGGCGTTGCGCGGCTGGCACCGCCTGGTGACCATCGCCGGATCCGGCCACTACTCCTTTGCGGACCTGGGCCTGTGGACCCGGCAGGCGGGAGTCGACCTGCGGACCACCGAGGAGACGTACCGGTTCAACTTCGGCACCGGCGACAACCGGCGGGCGACGGAACTGGCCCGGCAGCTTCTGGTCGCTTTCTTCGACGTACACCTGCGCGACCGTCCGGTACCGCCACTGCTGGCCGGACCGGCCGCCGGGAATCCGGAGCTGACCTTCGGCTGAGCCCGCGTCGTCTCGCCCCCGCTCGGACCGACCGGACTGAACCGCGGCGGACCGAACCGGATCGGGTCTGGTCGGGTCGGGTCGGGTCGGGTCAGTGCACCCGGACCGGGCGGGCGGTGTCGATTCTGGCGGTCACCTCGAGCCGGCTCGGCGCCAGGCCGGAGGTGTCCCGGAACCGGTCGACCGCCGCCGACACGTGGTCCCGGACCACCGCCAACCCGGCCCGGGAACTGAGTTGCAGTTCGATCCAGAGCTCCGGTCGGGGCGCCGTGCCGGCCAGCCTGACGGAGGCCTTGCGAACCAGCGGATCCCGGGTGAGATCGCGTTCCAGGCCTCGGACCAGGCGGGCCCCGCGAACCCGGGTCGCCCCGGGCAGCACCGGTTGGCCGTCCGGGGGATTCTCCCGGACGGCTCGCAGATCGAGGTCGCCCATCGCGGGGTAGCGGCGGGTCCGGAACTGCCGGTTGAGCATGTCGAAGCCGAGCCAGGCGAAGGCCAGTCCGAGTACGCCGAGGACGACCAGCCCCCACGGATCGATGTCACGCCACAGGTTGAGCAGACCCGACCAGAGCAGTGGCGCCTTCTCGTCGACGCCGGCCAGGTGGCCCAGGCTGGCGATCAGCCCGACCACGCCGATGGCGGTCAGCACGATGCCGATCACCGTCCAGAGCACCCGCAGCGCGCTGTTGGTCATGGTGTCACCCCGCGTCGTAGCGTCGCCGGCACATCCGGCTGTTGCCTCGCCGGCACATCCGGCCGTTCCGATTTCCGCCCGTGGCCGGGATCATGCCCGGACTCCTGGGTCGGCGGACCTGGTACCCGATCGGACCATCTCCACCCCGACGGAATCGTCCGCCGATGCCCCCAGCCGTTCCAACTCGTGCCGGATCGCGTTCTCCACCTCGGTGCGGGACGAGTCCGCTCCGACCGCCCGGATCCGGGTCCGCCAGCCGATCCCGTCCCGTCGAACCCGGGCGCTCGCGGACGCCACGCCGGGCACCGCGTCCGCGGCGATCGCCAGTTGCCGTTCGACCGAGCGGCGTTGGAGATGCCAGCCGTCGGCCAGCCGGGTCGGCAGCCGGTCGGGCTTCCAGCGCAACAACTGTCCGGCGAGGATCAGCAGACCGAGTACGCCCAGTCCGATGACGACGGTCCGGACCCAGGCGTTCTCCAGACGTACGGTGGTGAGCGTGTCGTACCAGCCGGTGCGGTCCACGACCAGCGACGGCCGGTTCAGCGCAACCGTGACGACCTCGGCGATCAGCAGTAACCCGCCTCCGAGCAGGGCCAGCGCCAGTGCCAGGGCGGCCAACCGGTTGACCAGACGCACCGTCAGCTCCCCGCCATGGCGGTGGCCGGCACCGGCAGGTCGATGTCCTCGACGACCACCTCCACCGACAGACGCCGACCGAACCCGTCCAGTACCTTCCGGACCGCGTTCCGGATCTGCTCCGCCACCGGTGCGATCGGCACCGGATCGACCTCGACGTGCACCTCCACCGGATCACCGAGCCGAACTCCGGTGATCTTGCCGCCGGGGAACTGGGTCGCCACCTCGACACCCGTCCCCGGGGTCAGCCGGGTCACGCCGGGGACCGCGAGCACCGCCGCCGCGACCGCCGCCGCCACGGTCGCCGGATCGGCCCGCTGCTCCTGTTCTTCCCCGCCCCGCTGCTCCTGCTCGTGCCCAGCCGGCCGCTCGTACCCAGCCGGCCGCTCCTGCCCGTGTCCAACCTGCTGCTCCTGCTCTCTGCCGGCCCGGTCCGTCGGCGATCTCGTGGCCGTCGCCGTACGGCTGCCCTTCGCCGTCGAGCCCGCCCCCGCCCGCCTGCTCATCAGGCCTGCTGCTGACGGTTGTCGTTGTCCTGGTCGCCCTCGACGAAGACATCGTCGACGTTGATGTTCACCTCGGTGACCCGCAGGCCGGTCATCGCCTGCACCCGGTCGACGACATTCCGGCGTACCGCGTCGGAGACGTCGACGATGCTCTGCCCGTACCAGGTGACGATGTCCAGGTCGATGGCGGTTTCGCGCTCGCCGACCTCGACCGAGACGCCCTGCCGGATCGTCTCGGAGGCCCCCGGTACGAGACCGCGCAACTGGCCGACCCGCCGGGCGAGTCCGGCGCCCATCGAGTGGACGCCGGGAATCTCCCGGGCGGCGAATCCGGCGATCTTGGCGACCACACCCTCGGCGATCCTCGTCTTTCCGGCGTCCGTACTCAGCTGGGCCCGGGCCGGTTGCCCGCCGTCCGATCGGCCCATCCGGCTCGGCGACCTGGTTTTCTCGCGGTTGTCGTCCCTGGTGGCGGTGCTGGTATCAGCCATTTCCTACCCCCATCTGCTGCCTCCTGGCTCGGTCCGGTGCGCCTCCCGACAGCGCTCAGCGCCGTCGGGACGCGGTAGCTCGATCGGCCAGGCCGGCGACGGTGATGTCGCCGTCGATGACCCGTACGGCGAGCCACCCGACCAGACCGGCGAGCACGGCGCCCGCTGCCGCGCCGAAGCCGGCGATGGCCCAGACTGCCGCGATGAGGAAACCGATGACGAAACTGAACTGTTGACGGGACATGCGTCCTCCCGGTGAGCGTGCGGCAGGTCGGCACTGGCTTACACGCTGGAGAAGGAGTCGAACCCCGGCGGCCCGAGGTTCTGTGTGATCTGCGCCACACCCGGGCGCGGGCGTCGACAGTTCGACCCCGGTAGCGTCGCTGAATGCGTCTCGTCAAGTACACCCACGCCTGCGTCCGACTCGAACAGGACGGGGCCGTCCTGGTGATCGATCCCGGGGTCTGGAGCGAGCCGACGGCACTACGCAGAGCCGACGCCGTACTGGTGACACACGAGCACGTCGACCACATCGACGTACTGCGGCTGGCTGGCTTGAACGTTCCGGTGTACGCCCCTGCCGGAGCGAAGATCCCGGATCTCGCACACGTTCCGGTCGAGCCGGACCAGGAATTCACCGCGGCCGGTTTCCGGGTACGCGCACTAGGCGGGCGACACGCCGTGATCTACGGAGGTCAGCCGGACTGCGCCAACCTCGGATATCTGGTCGAGGACCGGATCTACCATCCCGGCGACTCGTTGCACCGGCCGGAGGTTCCGGTCGAGACGCTGCTCGTTCCGGTGCACGGCTCGTGGCTGAAGACCGACGAGGCGATCGACTTCGTCCGCGCCGTCGCGCCGGAGCGCGCGTACGGCATCCACGACGCCCAACTCAACGATCGCGGCCTGGGGAGCGCGCACGGGTGGCTCGCCGAGCGGTGCGGCCACGACTACCGCTGGCTCGCGCCCGGCGAGACGGCCTGAGCCGACGCCGGGCGCCGCTGGTGCACCAGCCGGGCGCCGCCGCTGCACCGGCCGGGTGACGCCTCCGCCGCTGCGCCAACCGGACGCCTTCGCCGCTGCGCCAACCGGACGCCTTCGCCGCTGCACCGGCCGGGCGATGCTCAGCGTGCCGGTCGACCGACCATCGCGATCATGTGCGTCGCGGCTCAACCGGTCCCGCCGGGACCCGCCGGGCTACCGCGCCGCTCGGTGCGGCTGTCCACGATCGCGGCGACCAGCGCGACCAGCACGAAACCGATGGTCACGAGCAGCGAGTCCCGAAAGGCCCGTGACCAGCCGTTGTGGGTGGAAGCGAGGGTGGTGAAGAAGACGGCGCCGACCCCGGCGATCCCGGCGGCCGCCCCGATCCGCTGACCGGTCTGGAGCATTCCGGCGGCGCTGCCGGCCTGGGCGACCGGTACCTCGGACAGTGCGAGGTTCTGGTTCGGGGTGATGACCAGACCACTGCCCAGCCCGGCGACCAGCAGCGGGAGGGCGGTGGCGAACGGAGCCCCGTGCCCGGGTACGTAGTGCAGGGCGAGCACCACGCAGGCCAGTCCGAACGCGACGGTCGCCAGGCCGATGGCGACCAGCGGACGACCGAACCGGTTGACGATCCGGCCGCCGAGGGCGGCGGTGAGGGCCGAACCGAGCGCGAACGGAGTGATCGCCAGTCCGGCCTCCAGCGCGGTGTAGCGCAGGCCGCTCTGCAGGAAGAGCGTGAAGAGGAAGAAGATGGCGACGAAACCGGCGAAGTAGAGCAGCCCGATCAGGGTGCCGAGCGAGTACGAACGGAGGCGGAACAGGGCGAGGTCGAACAGCGGCTCGCGGTGACGGCGGTACCGGAGCTCCCAGCCGACGAAGCCGAGCAGTACCAGCAGACCGGCGGGGATCAGCAGCCACTTGAGCCAGCCCTGCCACTGTTGTCGCTGCACCAGTGGCAGCAGCAGCAGGACGACGCCGAGGCCGAGCAGGAGTACGCCGACCGGGTCGAGACCCCGCCGTGCGGCGGGCCGTGAGGAGCGGGTCGGGAGCACCCGCCAGGCGAAGAACATCGTGAGGATCCCGACCGGGATGTTGACGAAGAAGACCCACCGCCAACCGTCGTGCTGACCGCCGAGCTGGATCAGGGTGCCGCCGAGCAGCGGACCGACCCCGGTGGAGATGCCGATGGTGGCTCCGAGCAGTCCGAACGGGCGCCCTCGGTCAGATCCCCGGTAGAGCTGCTGGATCAGCCCGATCACCTGCGGGTTGATCAGGCCGGCGGCTACGCCCTGGAGTAGTCGGGCACCGATCAGCCAGGCCGGCGAATGAGCCAGGCCCGCGGCCGCACTGGTCAGGGTGAACAGCCCGAGGCCGACGATGAAGACGTTGCGCCGCCCCCGGATGTCGCCGAACCGGCCGGCGGGGACCAGGATCAGGCCGAAGGTCAACGCGTACCCGGACAGGATCCACTGCAGGTCGCTCGGGTTCGCGTGGATGGCCTCGTCGATCGACGGGATCGCGACGTTGACGATGCTCACGTCGAGCAGCGTCATGAACGCGGCCACCAGGCCGACAGCCAGCGCCTGCTTGCGGCGTCGACCGCTGATCCGGTCGCTCTGATCCGCGGGGCTGTCCGGCGTGACCGGCGGGTCAGCCGGGCCGCGCCGTCCGGCGCGTTCCGGTGGATTGCCGTCTGCCACGCTCAATCGGCCCCCGCTGACTTACGCCACAAACAGCACTCACCAGGGACACAGTACCCCAAACCACACCGACACCCGCCCGCCGTGCGGGGGCGTGGTCGGCATTTTCGCGGGGCCGGAGGACGCGGCTGCGCCGGTGGCTGTCCGCCCAGGCTCAGCCGAGGTGTTGCGAGCACCACCGTGGGCCGAAGTCCAGACCCTCCAGCGGAGAGTCCTCGCGGTGCAGCAGGTTCTTCTCCCCGAGTACGTGCAGTGGCGTCGTCAACTGCTCCGGGGGTAGCCCCACCTCCTCCGCGATGGCCTCCGGGAACGGCACCTGCCCCCGTGCCTCCAGCGTGGTGACCGCCTGGTACACCCGCTGTTCGATGTCGCTCAGATGTAGCTGTTGCATCGTGACCTCCTCGCCCGAGCACAGCGCGTCGGGCAGTTCGCGAGGCCGCGATTACCCACGGAACCGGCGATGATGCGTCCCCGGACCCGACCCGTCGGTGACCGGTGTCCCATTCCCGGAGGCGGCGAGGTCGTCCCCTAGGCTGCTACGCGTGACTTGGGACGTGGCCGTGATCGGTGCCGGGCCGGCCGGGCTCTCCGCCGCGTTCGCCGCCGCGCGGGCCGGAGCACGGACGGTCGTACTGGAGAAGGCCGAGCATCCGCGCTACAAGACCTGCGGCGGCGGCCTGATCGGCACCTCCCTGGCCGCCGCGGCGGCCAGGATCGACGTACCCGCCGACGACCAGGTGGATCGGGTGACGTTCACCGCCGACGGCCGGCGGAGCTTCACCCGCCGGCACGGGCCGGGGCAGCTTCTGACGATGGTGCGGCGCGAGGAGTTCGACGACCGGCTCCGGGCGGCGGCGGTCGAGGCCGGCGCCGAGATCCGGCAACGGGTCGCGGTCCGCGGTGTCGAGCAGGACCCCGAGCGGGTACGGGTCAGGCTGGCCGACGGCTCCGAAGTCGTCGCGGGAACGGCGATCGGGGCCGACGGTTCCGCCGGAGTGACCGCCCGACAGGTAGGGGTGGACTACTGCCAGGTCGATCTCGGGCTGGAACTGGAGATTCCGGTCCCGGCCGAGGTCGCGCAGCGGTGGCGCGGCAGGCTGCTGCTGGACTGGGGCCCGCTGCCCGGGTCGTACGCCTGGGTCTTCCCGAAGGGTGACCGGCTCACCGTCGGCGTGATCGCCGGGCGGGGCGAGGGTGAGCGGACCCGACGCTACCTGCGGAACTTCGTCGACCGGCTGGGGCTCGGTGGCCTGGAGCCGGTCCACGACTCGGGCCATCTGACCCGGTGCCGCAGCACGGAATCGCCGCTGCGTCGGGGCCGGATCCTGGTCGCCGGGGACGCGGCCGGGCTGCTGGAGCCGTGGACCCGGGAGGGCATAAGCTTCGCGCTCCGCTCGGGCGCGTTCGCCGGTATGGCTGCGGCGAGCGGGGACCTCGACGGGTACGTCCGGTCGGTGCACCAACAACTCGTTCCGTCGATGCGCGCCGGCCACCAGATCCTCGGCGCGTTCTCCCGGCACCCCGGCGTCTTCCACACGATGTTGGCCACCCCGCCGGGCTGGCGGATGTTCGCGGCCTTCTGCCGGGGCGAGACGACGTTCGACCGGACGCTGGACCGACGTCGGGTACGGGCGGCACTGGCGCTGCTGAGCTGATGCCCCCGGATGGGTCGTCACCTCCCGGAACATGTCACGGGCAGGGCCCATCGTCACCGGGGAACGCCAAACAGGAGGGCGCGGGATGACTGCGGGACCGGTCGGCGACGTCACCGGCGGAAACGTCGGTGCCATGAGGTCGGAGCTGGTGCCCCGGTTGGAGGTGTTCCGGGGCGAGCTGACCGGATACTGCTACCGGATGCTCGGTTCCGCCTTCGACGCCGAGGACGCCGTGCAGGAGGCCATGGTGCGGGCCTGGCGGAACCTCGACCGGTACGACGAGGACCGGGGGACGTTGCGGTCCTGGCTGTACACCATCGCCACCAACATCTGCCTGGACATGCTGCGCGGCGCGGGGCGCCGCGCCCGCGCGGTCGACCTCGGCCCGTCGTGGTCCGCCGGCCCGTCTCTCGGACCGCCGCTGCCGGAGAGCGCCTGGGTCCAGCCGATTCCGGACCACCGGATCCTGGCGGCCGGCGCAGATCCGGCCGAGGTGGCCGTGCGGCGCGAGTCGATCCGGCTGGCGTTCGTAGCCGCGTTGCAGCACCTGCCGCCCCGGCAGCGCGCGGTGCTGATCCTGCGCGACGTGCTGTGCTGGACGGCCGAGGAGGTCGCTCGGCTCCTCGACACCACGGCGACATCGGTCTCCAGCGCGCTCCAGCGCGCCCGTTCGACTCTCAGGGGCACGGGCATGATCTCCGCCGGGCCGATCCGCCAGATGGACGAGGCGCAGCGGGCGCTGCTCGTCCGCTACTGCGACGCGTTCGAGCGCTACGACGTCGAGAACCTGGTCGCCCTGCTGCACGAGGACGCCACCATGTCCATGCCGCCCTTCGCGTGGTGGCTGCGTGGCCGGGCGGAGATCCGTCGGGCGATTCTGGGCTCGGGCGGAGCCTGCGCCGATGCGCGTCTGGTGCCGACGTCGGCGAACGGATCGCCGGCCTTCGGGCAGTACCGGAGAAGTGGACCGGATGGTGGCTATCAACCCTTCGCCCTCGTCGTCGTCGAGACCTCGGGCGAACTGATCAGCGGGATAACGACGTTCCTCGATCCAGAGCGCCTCTTTCCGCTCTTCGAGCTGCCGATGACCCTCGAAGCCGAGACCCGGATCTGAGTTCCGTCGTCGTACCCGCCGATGCGGGGCTCCGCCGAACGGCCCGTCCGCCTGGGCACACTCTTTTCCGACGGACCGATGAGTTCTTCTCCGCCACTTCGTAGTAACCGGAGAGGGCGGGCCGGACCCACCCCGACGTCTGTCCCGGAGATCGAAAGGTCGAATACACGATGGCGGAGCCCGTAGAAGTCAATGGCGTCCCGGCCGAGGCGGAGTTTCCGACCGGTCTGAGCAGTCCGGCGCGGCGGGCCCTCGCCGCCGCCGGCTACCGTCGCCTCGAACAGCTCGACGGGGTCAGCGAGGCCGACCTCCTGCGGTTGCACGGGATGGGGCCGAAGGCGATGGGGCAGTTGCGTGCAGCAATGGCGCTGCACGGATTGTCCTTCGCGGGGGCGTAGCTGAGCCGGCGGAGTCGGGTGTCCCGGGGCGGCGGTCACCGGAGTGCGGGCCGCAGTCTCGACATTGCGCCCTGCGTACGCCGTGTCGATCGTCGCGCCGGGGTGGCTCTCGACCGGCTCGTTCCCGGTGTCTGGTTCGGGTTCATGATCGAGTTGGTGCGGTGGAATGTTGGCGGGGGGCCGGTCGTTACATTACCCGTACGACCGAGTACCACGGCCCGTGACCTGGGCCGGACGGTGGCGGGCCGGGAATGACCCAGCCTCCTCGGTCGTTACATATTGTGTTCGGCGGAGTACCCCCCAGTACCGGTCGGGCATCTGTGGTCCCCGGGACGTGATCCTGGTGCGGGCCAACGAGTTCCATTGACATCCCACGTCCCCCTGTGGGGTGTTCATCCCCGAGTGGAAGGTAACCATCGTGAAGAACACGACTCTGTTCAGCCGATGGCTCCCGGCCATCGAGCAGACTTCGATCATTCG
>NZ_JADPUN010000256.1 GCF_015690345.1 Plantactinospora alkalitolerans
GCCGTAGCTGCTGCCGGAGCTGGCCCAGCTACCCGCGGTTCCGGTCGACCCGGTATAGACATCCTCGTGCTCGACGTACGCCTCGTGTCCCATGTCCTTGTCCAGGTAGCCGAGGACAACGGTGCCGAACAGCGCCACCGCCGTCGCCGCCGCCGGACCGTACGTTGCCAGCGCCGGGCGATGGTCGGCGTCCAGGTGGCGGTGCGTGCGGCGTAACTGGTCGAGCATCGCGTCGGCGGCCCGGCTTCGGCGGGGTATCCGGGCCACCAGGACGTGGAAGCCGACGAGGGTCAGCAGCACCGACCCGCCGAGGTAGCCGACCAGCCGACCGTCGCTGGTGCCGAAGCTGATCCGGACGACGCCGACGGCCAGCAGCGCCAGCAGCAGCCAGGCGCCGCGCCGGGCCTTCCGCCTCGCCTCCGGGCCGAGGAGCAGTCCGGCCCGTTCCAGCTCGTCCCGCACCTCACCGACGGCTCCGACCACTCGGGGATCGGCCCGGAGCGCCTGCTGCGCCACACCGTCGGTGGCTGCTGCGTACACCGCCCGGTCGAGCGCGGTGGCGGCGGCCGGCAGCGGTCGGTCGACCCGCAACGTCCGCTTGTCCCGGTTCATCCGTACCGCCCCCGCGGCGCGCAGACCGGCCAGTGACGCGTAGACGGCCAGCCGCTCCCCGAGGTGCAGGTAGCCGACCTGCTGCGGATGCAGGTCCTTCAGACCGAGCCGGGGCGGCTGCTCGAGGACCCGGCGACGGTGGACCAACGCGCCGACGAAGACGGCCGCCGCCGTACCGAGGTAGGCCAGGACGAAGGTGGGGATGACGAGAGACCACACGGGCGCTCCCTGCACGAGGAGGAGGTTCACCCCAGTGTCGGGTGCGCCCGCCCCTGCTCAGTTCGGTGTCAGGTCTCGGAAGGGTAATGCCCGGCGGGGAACAGCGCTCGCGAGGGCCGGGGCGCGTCCGGCCGGAGCAGGCCCCGCTCGACCAGTTCGGCCCAGAGTTCGTCGGGCGGTGCCGGGGCGGCGGCCAACTCGGCGTTGCGGGTGATCTGTTCGGCATCCCGCGCGCCGACCAGCACCGAGGCCACCGCCGGATGGGCTCCGGCGAAGGCCAGGGCGGCGGCCGGCAGCGGAACGGCGTACCGGGCGCAGACCTCGGCGATCGCCTGGGCCCGGGAGACGATCGCGGCCGGTGCCTCGCCGTAGTCGTAGGGCAGGCCGGCGTGGGGCCGGTCGACGGCCAGCAGGCCGCTGTTGAACACTCCGACGTTGAGCACCGACACTCCCCGGCTCAGGCAGTCCGGCAGCAGCCCGTCCAGGGCGGGCTGTTCCAGCAGGGTGTACCGGCCAGCCAGCATCACGGCGTCGACCTCGGTCTCGGCGACGAACCGGTGCAGCACGTCCCACCGCTTCGAGCCGACCCCGAGCGCGCCGATCACCCCCTGGGCCCGCAACTCGTGCAACGCCGGGTACGCCTGTCCGAGCGCCTCCGCCTGGTGCTCCTCCGGATCGTGGATCAGCAGCAGGTCCACCCGGTCCAGGCCGAGCCGGTCGAGGCTGGCCTCCAGGGTCCGGCGTACTCCGTCGGCGCTGAAGTCCCAGACCCGGCGGTGCGCGGCCGGTACGTCGAAGCCCTCGTCGTCCCGGCGTCCCGCCCCGTCGGGATCCGGCACCAGCCGCCGGCCGACCTTGGTGCTGACGGTGTACCCGGACCGGGGACGTCCGGCGAGCGCCGCCCCGAGTCGACGCTCGGCCAACCCGAGCCCGTAGTGCGGCGCGGTGTCGAAGTAGCGGATGCCGGCGGCCCAGGCGGCGTCCACGGTGGCCGTGGCGGTGGCGTCGTCGACCGCGCCGAGCAGGTTGCCCAGCGGCGCGGTACCCAGGCCGAGCCGACCGACCGTGACCGTCGAACGGCCCAGCCGGACCCCGGACGGCCCGGTCATGGAAGGTGCCAGACGCGACCGAGGCCGTGGTCGTCGCCGGAGTAGTCGTCCTCGACCTCCAGCAGTTCGGCCATCCGGGCCTGCCAGGGAATGTTCGCCGGATGGTCCCGCAGGGCGGCCCGCATCGCCGGATAGTCGTCGACCTCCACCAGGTGGAACAGGTCCCGACCACTGCGCCAGATCCGCCAGGACCGGACCCCGGCCTCGCGCAGCGCCTCGTCCAGCGCGACCGGGATGGTGGCGTGCACCCGCTCGTACTCCTGTTCCTTGCCCGGCTTCAGTCGGGTGTGCAGGGCGATCTGCTCCACGCGTACCTCCTCAGGATCTGCCTGTTCCGGCGTTGGCGGCCGGCGGCCGGAGCCGCAGGCCCTGCATCCCGCCGTCCACCGCGAGTACGGCGCCGGTGGTGGACGCCGCCGACGGGCTGGCCAGGTACACGATCGCGGCGGCGACCTCGTCCGTGCTGACCAGCCGGCCGGTGGCCTGCCGCGCGCGCAGCGCGACGAGTTCGGCGTCGGGATCGGCGGTGGCGGAGAGCAGCCGGCGGACCCACGGGGTGTCCACGGTGCCGGGGTTGACGCAGTTGACCCGGATGCCCTCCGCCACGTGGTCGGCGGCCATCGCCAGGGTCAGCGACTGCACCGCGCCCTTGCTGGCGCTGTAGAGCGCCCGCTGCGGCAGGCCGGCGGTCGCGGCGATCGAGCAGGTGTTGACGATGGCCGCGCACGGCGATTCCCGCAGCGCCGGCAGGCAGGCCCGGGTCACCCGGACCAGGCCGACCACGTTGACGTCGAGGACCCGGTGCCACTCGTCGTCCGGATTGCTCTCCACGGTGCCCAGCGCGCCGATCCCGGCGTTGTTGACCAGGATGTCGAGCCGGCCGAACGTGGTCACGGCGGTCCGCACCGCGACGCGGACCGACTCGTCGTCGCTGACGTCCGCGCGGATGCCGAGCAGCGGTTCCGGCACCGACTCCGGGGTCAGGTCGAGGCAGGCCACCCGGGCGCCCCGCGCGGCCAGCAACCGCGCGGTGGCCAGCCCGATCCCGGACGCACCGCCGGTGACGAGAGCCGTCAGGCCGGTGAACTCGGTCATCCCACCACTCCACATCGGGTCAACTGTCACGCCCGGCCGAGAGCCGCCGATCGCGATCATGCCTGGCCATACATCCGATGTCTAGCCGGTCCCCCGGCTGCCCGACCAGCGGCAAGGCTCCACTGTGCCAGGCCTGCACCGAACCCGCGTCGCGAGCCGCCCTCGGACCCGCAAATAACGATCGATCCCGATAAATCATCCGAGTGTGCCCCATCGACGTGGACTGATCCGCGCGAGGTGTTGACGCGGCCGCAGCACGTCTGCAACATTACGACGACGTAGCGCAACTTCCGGGCTAGAGGCTGTCGGATAGCTCCGTACTTCCCGGAATAAATGAACAGGCGCCCTCCGTACTTCTGCCCGCCGGGCCAGACGCCGACCAGGTCCGGCCGTCCCCGCAGCCCCCTGTCGGTTCCGACGAGCGCCGAAGGAACGCAATGAGACAGCAGCAGGTAAGGCCACGCCTGATCGCGGCCACGCTCGCCACCGGACTGGTCGTGGTCGCCGGATCGCTCTTTCCGACCTCGACCTCGGCCTCCGCCGCGACCTCGGCCTCCGCCGCGACCTCGGCCTCCGCCGCGACCTCGGCCTCGGCCCGCCCCGACAACCCGGCACAGCGGGCCGCTACCGCCGCCGTACCCGCCACCCTGACCGCCAGCAGTTCCCACCCGGAGTACCCGGCCAGCAACACCGGCGACGGCAACCAGGCGACCTACTGGGAGAGCGGCAACAACGCCTTTCCACAGTGGATCCAGGCCGACCTCGGATCGGCCGCCGACGTGAACCGGCTCGTGCTCAAACTGCCGACCGGCTGGGGCACCCGGACCCAGACCCTGTCGGTACAGAACAGCAACAACGGAACGACGTTCAGCACGCTCGTCGCCACCGCCGGCTACACCTTCAACCCGGCCAGCGGCAACACCGTCACCATCACCCTGCCCGCGACCAACACCCGGTACCTGCGGCTGCACATCACCGCCAACACCGGCTGGCCGGCCGGTCAGCTCTCCGAATTCGAGGTGCACGGCCCGACCGGCGGCCCCGACAACCAGGCACCGACCGCGCCGACGAACCTGGCGTACACCCAGCCGGCCAGCGGGCAGATCCGGTTGACCTGGTCCGCCGCCACCGACAACACCGGCGTCACCGGATACGACGTCTACGCCAACGGCACGCTCCGGGCCAACCTCGGCAACGTGCTGACGTACACCGACGACCAGCCGGCCAGTGCCACGGTCACGTACCAGGTGCGGGCCCGGGACGCCGCCGGCAACGTGTCGCCGAGCAGCAACAGCGTCACCCGGACCGGAACCGGTGGGCCGAGCGGAACGAATCTGGCCGTTCACCGGCCGATCACCGCCTCGTCGACGGTGCACACCTTCGTCGCCACCAACGCCAACGACGACAACGTGGCGACCTACTGGGAGGGCGCCGGAGGGGCGTACCCGAGCGTGCTCACCGTGCAGCTCGGCGCGAACGCCACCGTCAACTCGGTGGTCGTCCGGCTGAACCCCGACCCGGCCTGGGGGCCACGCAGCCAGACGATCCAGGTGCTCGGCCGCGAACAGAGCAGCTCGACGTTCACCACCCTGGCGGCGGCGACGCTCTACAGCTTCAGCCCGGCCAGCGGCAACAGCGTGACCATCCCGGTCAGCGGCAACGTCGCCGACGTACGCCTGTCGATCACCTCCAACAGCGGAGCACCGGCCGGACAGGTCGCCGAGTTCCAGGTCCTCGGGGTGCCGGCCCCGAACCCGGACCTGACCGTCACCGCCGCCACCTGGAACCCGGCCGCGCCGGTCGAGACCACCGCGATCACCGTCTCGGCCACGGTCCGCAACGCCGGCACCGCCGCGTCCGGCGCCACCAACGTCAACTTCTACCTGGGTACGACCCTGGTCGGCACCGCCGCCGTCGGCGGGCTCGCGGCCGGGGCCAGCAGCACCGTCACCGCCAACGCCGGCCCACGCAACGCCGGCAGTTACCAGTTGAGCGCCAAGGTCGACGAGTCGAACGCCGTCGTCGAGCAGAGCGAGACGAACAACAGCCTCACCAACCCGTCCCCGCTGACCGTCTCCCCCGTCGCCAGCTCGGACCTGGTCGCCGTCGGAAGCTGGTCGCCGAGCACCCCGGCGAACGGCCAGCTCGTCACGTTCTCGGTGGCGATCCGCAACCAGGGCACCATCGCCTCGGCCGGCGGCGCGCACGGCATCACGGTCTCCGTGCTCAACGCGACCGGTGCGACGGTGCGGACCCTGACCGGCTCGTACAGCGGCACGGTCGGCGCCGGTGCCAGCACCGCACCGGTCAGCCTCGGCACCTGGACCGCGGCGAACGGCCGGTACACGGTACGGACCGTACTGGCCGCCGACGCGAACGAGCTGCCGGTGAAGCAGGCCAACAACACCAGCGACACCCCGTTCTTCGTCGGACGCGGCGCGAACATGCCGTACGAGATGTACGAGGCCGAGGACGGCGTGCTCGGCGGCGGTGCGTCGATCGTCGGGCCGAACCGGATCGTCGGCGACCTCGCCGGTGAGGCCTCCGGCCGGCGCGCGGTGACCCTGAACGGCACCGGAAGCTACGTCGAGTGGACCACCCGGGCGCCGACCAACACCCTGGTCACCCGGTTCTCGATGCCGGACAGCCCCGGCGGCGGCGGAGCCAGCTCGACGCTGAACATCTACGTCGACGGCACCTTCCACAAGGCGATCGACCTGACCAGCCGGTACGCCTGGCTCTACGGCAACGAGGCGCAGCCGAGCAACTCGCCCGGCGCCGGTGGCCCCCGGCACATCTACGACGAGGCGAACGTGATGCTCAACTCGTCGATCCCGGCCGGTAGCCGGATCCGGCTCCAGAAGGACCCGGCCAACAACACCACGTACGCGATCGACTTCATCAACACCGAGCAGGTCTCGCCCCGGGCGAACCCGGACCCGGCCCGCTACACCACCCCGACCGGCACGGGCCAGCAGGACGTCCAGGACGCGCTGGACCGGGTCCGGATGGACACCACCGGCAACCTGCTCGGGGTCTACCTGCCGGCCGGCACCTACAGCACCTCGAACAAGTTCAACGTGTACGGCAAGGCGGTAAGGGTGGTCGGCGCGGGCATGTGGTACACCCGCATCCAGACCCCACCCACCGGCTCGGACACCAACGCCGGCTTCCAGGTCGAAAGCTCGGCGAACGGCTCCTCCTTCGAACACCTCGCCTTCTTCGGCAACTACACGTCCCGGATCGACGGCCCCGGCAAGGTCTGGGGCGAGCTGTCGAACGTGCAGAACCTGACCTTCGACAACGTCTGGGTCGAGCACACCGTCTGCATGTTCTGGGGCGTACACGTCAGCAACATCACGATCAGGAACTCGCGGATCCGCAACACCTTCGCCGACGGGGTCAACATGACCAACGGCAGCACGAACAACCTGGTCAGCAACGTCGAGGGACGCGGCAACGGCGACGACGCGTTCGCCCTCTTCTCCGCGACCGACTCCGGTGGCGGGGCGAACACCGGCAACGTCTTCGAAAATCTCACGGCGACGCTTACCTGGCGGGCGGCGGGCGTGGCGGTGTACGGCGGACAGGACAACGTCTTCCGCAACATGTACATCGCCGACCAGCTCGTCTACTCCGGGATCACCATCAGCTCGCTGGACTTCGGGTACCCGTTCGTCGGATTCGGGCCGGGCCTGACCAGGATCGAGAACGCCTCGATAGTCCGGTCCGGCGGCCACTTCTGGGGCGCGCAGACCTTCCCCGCGATATGGGTCTTCTCCGCCTCGAAGGAGATGCGGGGGATCCGGGTCAGCGACGTCGACATCGTGGACCCGACCTACCACGGCATCATGTTCCAGACCAACTACGTCGGCGGTCAGCCACAGTTCCCGGTCACCGACACGGTATTCACCAACATCTCGATCAGCGGTGCGCAACGCAGCGGTGACGCGTACGACGCCAGGTCCGGGTTCGGCATCTGGGCCAACGAGATGCCCGAGGCGGGCCAGGGGCCGGCGCGCGGCACGGCGTTGTTCAACAACCTCCGGCTGAGCAACAACTACCAGGACATCCGAAACACCACGTCCACCTTCACCATCACCGTCAACCCCTAGCTGCGTAAGGAAGGGCCCCTTCTTATCGTTTTCTGATGTAGAAGGGGCCCTTCCTAACACCGTGCGGAGCTACTCGTCGCGCGGAGCGGCTCTACTTGGCGGCCGCACCGAGGCAGAGGATGTAGCCCTTCCGGAACCGCCGCCCGTCCTCGTAGAACGACGCCTCGGTCTCCGGGTAGGCGGCGCAGACGGTGTCGTTGTGGTCGGCCTCGGACTTGCCCTCCAGGCGACCGAGCACCTTCCACTCCGCCGCCGCGTCGGTGCATTCGACCATTCGCAGGTCAGACGTGCTCTGTCCGGCCATGCAGTCGCCGGCCTTCGCCTGGTTCGGCTCGTCGAGCCCCGCGTAGATGGCGAACGGTGCCACCAGAACGGCGATTCCAAAAAGGATCAGCCGGAACTTGCTGACCGTACGTAGGTTACGGAACCAGGTGCCGATCGACTTCTTCGACTTCTGTTCCGGCTGGGTGATATCGGACATGCGTGTACTCGCTCCCCGTGTGGATCGGTGGGACCGGCAGAGGATAGCGGGGCCGTCACGGACCGGGAAGGGCTGGTCCGGCAGTTCTTCCGCCACCTGGCGGTAGCGTTTTCGACCGTCATTCCGTTACACCCCAACGGGGGTGGTGGCGCGGATTACCGTGGCGGCTCGTGCCGCCGGGCGAGAGCCAGGTCCCGCCAGGTGGCGAATCGCCCGGCCGGGTCGCTGCCGCTGGAGTAGTACCAGGGCCACTCGGTGACGTTGTCGCCGATCGCGTCGAAGACGGCTGCCGCCGCCGGATAGTCCTCGGCGAAGGAGAAGGCGAGGGCGAACGAGTTGAACGCGCTGGGCCAGCCCGGCCGACGCTGGTAGTCCGGGTGCCAGACCGACCGCTCGGCCGCCGCCCGCAACTCGGCGCGCACCGCCGAACTCATGATGTACGGATCCTTCTCCTCGCTCGGCAGGTCGAGCCAGTGCTCGATGTGCGCCACCGCCACGAGTTCCGGAAGCAGGCTTCCCCCGGGCGCCCCGGCTGCGGCCGTACGCGCGAAGTCGAACATCTCCTCCGTGCTGCCGAACCACTTGCGGCAGAGGAACTGGAGCATCTGTCGGTGCGCGATCAGATGGGTCGGATGCCGGCGTACCACCTGGTCGAAGCGGCGCACCGCCTCGTCCCGGCCGACCTGCCGGCCCCGCGCCGCCGTGACCAGGAACGTCCAGGCGGTCGTGTCGGTCGGATCGCGGTCCACCACCTCGTCGAGGCAGTTCTCGGCCAGTCGCAGCCGTTCGAAGAAGCCCTGGAACTGGCCCTGGCTGGTGTTTTCGGCCGTGGCGCCGCCCCGGGCCTCCCACGCCCAGTAGACGGCGTGACAGCCGCGTACCAGCAACGGCAGCGTCGAGTGCGGTTCGGCCGCGATCCAGTCCCCGATCCAGTCCTGCACCCCTGCCGTGTCCGCGCAGACACCTAGGTAGAAGGCCCGGTCGTCCGGGTGCTCGACCGAGTTCAGGAAGTCCCGCACGCCGACCCGGTCCCGCTGCTCGAGCGCGGTACGCAGATGCCGGGCACCCGGATCACCCATGGCCTCGTCGATGGTCGGTCCGGTAGGTGGAGCCGCCTGCCGAATGCGCGCACCCGTCGGCGGTTGCTGTTTCTTTCGGAATGGCCACATCACCGTCTCCTCCCGCGAATGACCGGACGAGGCTAGCGGAACCCGAATCCGTCGCCGATCCGGGTCGGCCTCGGCGCCCGGGTACAGAATGGCGGGGAGGAAGACGTACGCCGTGGAACGGGAAGGCAGCGGGAAGGCGGATCGACAACGCAGCGCCGCTGGGCAGAATTGTGTTACGTCAACTCGCCGGTTCGCGTGACGAGATATCTCACTGAATCCGATCCGCGAACGACTTGATCTGCTTCCGGTCGCTGCCTAACGTAGGGCCGCGATCACCTGGACCGGTCAACCGACCGGTGCGGGTCGAAGTTCGTCGGCGAGGCCCGGGTTCGGCTCTGCACGGCTGGGAGGGTTGTGGAAGGGTTCGGACGTTCCGCGCCGGTCGCCGTACCTCGCACGGCACGACGACCTGTCGTCGCCGCGCGCCGGTCTGATCGGAACCGTGCGACCCGGACCAGCGCGGACCGTGCCGACTGACCTGGCGGAAACGGTCCGGTCGGCCCAGGACGGGGACGAGGAAGCGTTTCGCCTGCTCTACCGGACCCTCCAACCGGGGTTGCTGCGCTACCTGACCGTGCTCGTCGGCGCCGATGCCGAGGATGTGGCCTCCGAGACGTGGTTGCAGATCGCCCGCGACCTGGCGACCTTCGCCGACGGACCGGGCTTCCGGGCCTGGGCGACCCGGATCGCCCGAAACCGTGCACTGGACCACCTTCGGCTTCAGGGCCGACGTCCGGCGCTGCCGGTGCCGGTCGAGGAACTGTCGGAGATGCCCTCGGCCGAGGACACCGCCGAGAGCGCCAGTGCGGGATTGGGAACCGACGCGGCGATCGCGCTGATCGCCGCCCTGCCCAGGACGGAGGCCGAAGCGGTGCTGTTGCGCGCGGTGATCGGTCTGGACGCGGAGAGCACGGCGCGGGTGCTGGGCAAGCGTCCCGGTGCGGTCCGTACGGCCGCCCACCGGGGGCTGCGCCGGCTGGCCCGGATGCTGGAACGGGAGGAGTCGTTCAGGCCGGAAGACCTGGGGCCGTCGGCTGCCGGTGCCGGACCGGTCGGCGACGGCCGTCCCGGCCAAGCCGTGGCGGCGAGGCAGGGATGGCGCTGAGAGGGGGACGGATGGGCTCGCGCCGACGCCCTCGGCCGGAGCCGGACGGCGTCGACCGACTGCTCGACGCCGCTGCCGCAGGGGTCACCGAGCCCGGACAGCCGCCCCGGAACCCATCCAGCGTGTCCCGGACCTACGAGCAGGATCCGGTGGCAGGACTGCTCGCCGCTGCGGCGGCACCGGTCCGGCCGAAGGAACTCGACGGCGAGGAGCCGGCAATGGCCGCGTTCCGGGCGGCCCGGCACGCACCGGCCGAGGCCGCCCGGAACGCCTCCCTCTCGACAGCCCGGCGGGTGTCTCCGGCGGCGTCCGGGGACACCACGGCCCCGGCGGCGTCCCGGCTCCGGCGCTCCCGCCGGCGGCTGACCGCCGGAGCGGGTGCCTGGATCGCCGTCGCCGCCACCACGCTGACCGCCGGCGCGGCGCTGGCCGCCGACGCACTGATCACCCGTCCGGCCCCGGCACCCCGGCCCGGGCCGAGCATCGGCACGACCACCTCGGATCCGACGGCGCCGCCGGACGTGCCGTCCACCGCCGTACCCCGTCCCGGGATCCCCGGACCCCGCAGGTCCGGCTCCGGCCCGGCGGGGCTGGCACCGTCGGTCTTCGGGCTCTGCCACGCCCACCTCGCCGGACACGGGGCGAACCAGGGTCGGGCGGCCGGGAACGACCCGCCGACAGCGCTGGTCGAGGCGGCTGGCGGCCGCTCCGAGGTCGAGACCTGGTGTCGTGAACTCCTTGCCACCGATCCGAGGCCCGGCAACGGCACACCCGGCAACGGCGACCGGGACACCGATCCCGGTCCCGACAACAACCCGCCCGGCAGGGACAACCCGCCGGGCAAGAACGATCCGCCGGGCGGGAATGGCGTGCCGGGCAAGGACGATCCCCCGGGCAAGGAGGCCCCGCCGGGCAGGGACGGTCCGCCGGTACGCGGCGGCGGCTGACCGCGCCGCTGGGAGCGGGCCTGCTCCAGTCAGTCCAGGACCTCGACGATGTCACCGACGCTGACCGTGCGACCCTCCGGGGGCGGTCCGCCCGGTTCGGCCCGCACCTGCATCTGGAGACCGAAGAGGAGCTTCCGGTCGACATTCCGCCGCGCGGCGAGCATCCACAGTGGCTCCCGCCCGCGCTGCCCGGTCTCCTGGTCGATCGTCGCGATCAGACAGCGGCCACACTCGTTGGCGCCGTGGAACACGGCCCCGCCGATCCTGATCCGCCGGCCGACCCACTCGCCCTCGGCCCACGGCGCGGCACCACTGACCACCAGGTTGGGGCGGAACTGGATCATCGGCAGCGGCCCCTCGGTGCTGCCCGACTCCAGTAGCCAGTCGTTGAACACGTCCAGCGACGCGGTGTTGGCCAGCAGCAGCGGAGTGCCGTCGGCGAAGCTCAACTCGGCGCCGACGCCGGTCGGAACCGGCCAGGGAACGAGGTTGCCGGTGGGGTCACCGAGCCAGACCAGCCGGGCGGCGCGGCCCAACAGCCGGTTGAGCCAGTCGTCCGCCTCGGGGCCGACGGCCCGTACCGGTGACGGTGGCCGCCCCCGGTACACCCGGACCTGGATCGCCTCGCCGCCGGTCGGTTCGTCCAGATCGAGCGGTGCCATTCCCGGCGCGTCCAGGGTCAGCCCGCCGGGCCGCGACACCGCCCGCATCGTCACCAGTTCCCGGTGCTGGCGCTGGGTCAGGCCGAGCCCGTTCTCGTCCACGATCAGCCAGCGCCGGTCGCCGTCCAGGCCCCACGGCTCGACCCGCGCCGTGTCGCGGTCCATCCGGCGGCACCCCTTGACCGGGTACGTGTGAATCGAGGCGACTCGCATCCGACCAGGATGACACGAGGCAGCCTGACGCCGGTACCCTCGCTGCGGCGCACGCCCGTTGCCAGCCGACCCGGAGTCGCGACCCGATCATCCGGTCCGCACCCCACGATCTGGGGATCCGGAACGCCTGTGGGTCACCGCGTTGGCGGGCCCGGCGCCACACGCCCTTTTCCTGCCGTCAGCCGCCCGCCGGTCTCACAGGCCCGGAGAGCAGGTCGGCGACCGCGGTGATGCCGGCCCTGATCGTGCGTTCGGGAAGGTTGCCGAACCCCAGCACGAGTCGTGCCGGCGCCGCTCGTCCGCCGGACGTCAGGGGACTGAGCCCGTACAGACCGACGGAGCGTTGCCGGGCCTCGCTGATCACCCCGGATTCGGTGACGCCGTCGGGCAGGTGGGCGAGCGCGTGAAAGCCGGCGGCCAGCCCGGTCAGTCGGACGGCGGGCGCGTGTCGTGCCAGCGACTCGGAAAGTGCCAGGCGGCGGGCGGCGTAGAGCGAGCGCATCCGGCGCAGGTGGCGGTCGTACCGGCCGGACGAGATGAGGGTGGCCAGTGCGAGCTGGTCGAGGCCGGGGCAGCCGCGGTCGTGGATCTGTTTCTCCTCGCTCAGTGCCCGGGTCAGCGCGGGCGGGCACAGCATCCATCCGAGCCGGATCGTCGGGGCCAGCGACTTGCTCACGGTGCCCAGCGACAGCACGCGGTCGGCTGCCAGCCCGTGCAGCGAACCGACCGGCTCGCGGTCGTAGCGGAACTCGGCGTCGTAGTCGTCCTCGATGATCGTTGCATCGTGCCGGTTTGCCCAGTCCACGAGTTGCCGGCGCCGCGCCGGGGCCAGTACGACGCCGGTCGGCCACTGGTGTGCGGGGGTGAGGATGACCGCGCGGGCGTCGGTGGCGGCCAGCGCGGTGACGTCGATGCCGTCGTCGTCCACCGGCACCGGCACCAGGCGGAGGCCGGCGCTGGCGGCCACGGCCGCGTTTCCGTCGACCGGGCCGGGATCTTCGCAGGCTACGGTCGTGACGCCGCCGCGCGCGAGCGTACGCAGGGCCAGGGACAGACCCTGCTGGTATCCGGCACAGACGAGCAGGTGCTGCGGCTCGGCCGCGGCGGCCCGTACCCGGCGCAGATAGCCGGCGAGCACCTCCCGCAGGAACTGGCTGCCGCGCGGGTCGCCGTAGTCGAACAGGGTGTTGGGTGCGGCCCTGGACCCCTCGCGCAGTGCCCACAGCCAGTCGCCGCGCGGGAAGCTGGCCAGGTCGGGGACGCCCGACTGGAAGTCGGCCAGCAGCCGCTCCGGCCGGGTCGGCGGTGGCGGTGGCGGTGCGGCCGGCGGGGTGACCGCGCCCGACGCGACCCGGGTGGCGGATCCGGCCCGGGTGGACAGGTAACCCTCCGCCTGTAGCTGGCCGTAGCAGTCCTGCACCAGACCGCGGGACAGCTCCAGTTCCCGGGCGAGCTGACGGGACGAGGGCAGCCTCTCGCCGACCTTGAGCCGGCCGGTGCGGATCGCGTCACGCAACTGCCGCTCCAGCTGCGAGGTGAGCGGCTCGCCACTGGCCCGGTCCAGCGTCAGCAGCAGCTCCGGAGCCGAACTGGACCACTCGATCGACATGAAACTGGAGCTTACTGGAAACCCAGCTGGCTCCTAGCGTCGAATGCATGCCGACCTCGACGCTCGCGTACCTCCCGGTCACCGCGACCCGCCCGCCGGGCACCCGACCGGTCCTGATCACGCGGCAGTTGCTGATCCGGTTCGTCTCGATGGTCGGCTCGGCCACCAGCTTCTACCTGCTGCTGTCCGTGGTGCCGAGCTACGTCGCGGCCGCCGGCGGGGCCGCGCCCGGTGCGGTCACCGGCGCACTGATGCTGGCCACCGTCCTCGGCGAGATGGTCACGCCCCGCCTCGTCGCCCGCTACGGCTACCGTTGGGTGCTCGCGACCGGGCTGGCCCTGCTCGGTGTGCCGTCGCTCGCGCTGATGGCCTCGACCCACATCGCCGCCGTCGTGGCGGTGTGCCTCGTGCGTGGGCTCGGTTTCGCGCTCACCGTCGTGGCCGGTGGCGCGATGACCGCGACGCTGATCCCGGCCGAACGGCGCGGTGAGGGCCTGGCCCTGACCGGCGTGGTCGCCGGCGTGCCGGCGCTGGCCGCGCTGCCGCTGGGCCTCTGGCTGTCCGCGCACCACGGCTACCCGCCGGTGTTCGTCGCCGCCGCGGTCGCCGCCCTAATCGCGCTCGCCACCGTCCCGTGGTTGCCCACCCGCACCGCGACCGCCGGCAAGGCGACCGCCATCGGCGTGTTCGCCGGTATGCGCATGCCGCAGCTACGCCGCCCGGCGCTGGTCTTCGCCCTGACCACCACGGCGGCCGGCGTCTTCGTGACGTTCCTTCCGCTGGCGGTGCGCCCCGGATCGGCCGGCGTCGTCGGCGCGGCGCTGTTCGCCCAGTCCGCCGCCTCGACGGCGGCCCGCTGGTGGGCCGGCCGGCACGGCGACCGGCACGGTTTCACCACGCTGCTGATCCCCGGCCTTCTCGCCGCGGCCGCCGGGATGGCGCTGCTCATGTTCACCAGCAGCACCGCGGCGGTGCTGATCGCGGCCGTCGTCTTCGGCACCGGCTTCGGCATCGCCCAGAACGCCACGCTCGCCACCATGTACTCGCGGGTGCCACAGTCCGCGTACGGCACCGCGAGTGCACTGTGGAATCTCGCCTACGACGCCGGCCTCGGCATCGGCGCGGTTGCCTTCGGTGCGCTGGCGGTCGGCACCGGCTACCCGATCGCCTTCGTCCTCACCGCACTCGTGGTGATCGTCGGCCTGCCCATCGTCCGGCGCGACCGTCGCGCCGGCTGACCACGGAGGATCCGGAATGCGCAAGATATTCCTGTACATGACCAGCACCGTCGACGGATTCGTCGCCGGCCCCGACAACGAACTCGACTGGATGATCCAGGCTCCGGACGAGGAACTGAACGCCGACATCGTCGCCCTGCTCAGCACCGCCGACGCCGGTTTCCTCGGCTATCCCGTGGCCCAGGGCATGGTCCCGTTCTGGCGGGCGGTCGCCGCCGACCCGAACGCGTCGAAGGACAGCCGCGCCATCGCCGAGGCGGTCAACAACCTGCACACCATCGTCGTCTCACGGACCGATGTCGACGTCCCCTGGGACGACACCGAGGTCCTCGTCGCCCCCGACGACGCGGCCCTGTTCGACGCGGTGACCCGGATGAAGCAACAACCGGGGCGGGACCTGGGGGTACCCGGCGGCGTCCGCACCGCGCGGGCGTTCGTCCGGCTCGGCCTCGTCGACGAGTACATCCTGCACGTCCACCCGGTGGCGATCGGTGCTGGGAAGCGCCTCTTTCCCGGTCCGGTCGGCCTCACCCTGATCGGTGCGAAAACCTATCCGTGCGGCGTCGTACGGGTCCATTACCGCAACGCCTCCCGATGAGGGCGTTCACCCGGTGGCGGCGGGCTTGCGGTGGCTGACGATGACGCCGCCGACCACGAGGAGTCCACCGAGGACCGTCGCCGGGCCGGGCGTCTCGGCCAGCGTGATCCAGCCGAGCACGGCGGTGACGGGCGGCGCGAGATAGAGGGTGCTGGTGGCGGCGGCGACACTGACCCGGCGCTGGGCGTAGGCCCAGGTGAGAAAGCCGACGGCGCTGGGGCCGACGCCGAGGTAGACGATGCTGGCCAGGGCGGCCGGCCGGGTGCCGGAGGTCAGGTCGCCGGCGAGGTGACCCGCTGCCGGGAGGGCCGCCAGGACCCCGGTCCAGGTGGCATAGGTGGTCACCTCGAACCCGGTGTATCGGTCCAGCAACGGCCGCTGGAGTACGAAGAACAGCGCCTGTGCGGCGGCCGCGCCGAGGATGAGCAACGCGTCGGCGCCGGCGGTCGGGGTGGTGCCGTGGGTGACCGCGATGACCGTTGCGCCGGTGACGCCGAGCCCGAGCCCGATCCAGTTGTTGGCGTTCGGGCGCTGGGCGAGCAGGGCCCAGGCCAGCACGGTGGCCAGGACCGGGCTCGTGTTGACCAGGATGTTGGCGGTCGAGGCGTCGATGGTGCGTTCGCCGGCGTTGAGCAGGAACTGGTAGCCGACCATGCCGGTAAGACCGCACGCGACGAGCCGGCCCAGATCGGCACGGGCCGGGCGGCGCAGCCCGACCAGCGGCGCGGCCACAGCGAGCGCCAGCGCGGCGATCAGCAGCCGGGCCAGGGTCATGCCGGGGGTACTGAAGTGCGGTGTCGCGATCCGGATCGCGACGAACGCCGACGACCACAGCAGCAGGGTGGTGGCGAGCGCGGCGGTGACGCGGCGCACGTCACCGCCGCCGCCCATCACCGCTTCGCTGTGGACCGTGGGCCGGTCCAGGTCTCGCCCTCACGCAGGATCACGAGCTGCCCGGGGTAGCCGCTGGCCTTGAGGCTGCGGGCGTACTCCTCGATCGGCTCGGCGTAGAAGTCGAAGGTGCTGTGGTGGATCGGGATGACAGTGTCGGGGTTGACCACCGTGGTGACCCGGCTGCCCTCGGCCCCGTCGAGGGAGATCAGTCCCCATGGCCCGCCGGTCTTGCCGACCCCGCCCAGATGCGGCAGCAGCAGGTCGACGCGGGGCATGGCGCCGGTGATGTCGTGCAGTTCGTCGAACCAGACGGTGTCGCCGGTCCAGTAGATCCGGAACGCCGAATCGGCGGTGTGGTGCTCGATCAGGTAGCCGTTGACCACGCCGAGTTCGTGGCTGGCCCCGCTGTCGTGGGCGTGGTGGGCCGGTACCGCCGCCACCCGCAGGCGCTGTCCGTCCTTGTGCCAGGTCATATCCTGGCCCCAGTCCAGGCCGGTCACCTGCCCGAAACCCCAGTCGCGCAGCAGCGGGACGTTCGCGGTGGGCGCGAGCACCGGCAGCGAACTGTCGAGGCGCTCGACCGCCGTGGCGTCGAAGTGGTCGGCGTGCAGGTGGCTGGCGATCACCGCGTCGAGATCGTCGAGGCGGACGTCGGGCAGTGGCGCCAGCCGCGCTATCGGCACATTCAGCTCGCCGGTGGTCGGGTGGCGTCGCATGACGAACGCCTCCGGGCCCTCGCCGAGCGTCGGGTCGGTGAGGATCCGGAACGCACCGAGTTCGATCCGGGTCGTCGGTCCACCAGCCCACATCAGCCGCATCGGGCATCCTCTCCGCCGGCCGGGTCGCATACCGGCCGTGTAATGGAAAACAGATTAGGTTCCATTAGGGAGGCTACGAGTTGACCAAATGGGAGTCAAGACCGATACCATTAGAGCCATGGAGCCGTCCGTGAGCGACCGCTGGGCGCTGGCAGACCCACGGCTGGCCATCGACCTGCTCAGCACGCTTCGACACGAGCACGACGCGGTGGTCGACGATCTCGCCGACGCGCACGAGACCACCGCATGGTTACGCGACCGGCACCCCGACACCGACGACGGAGCGCAGACCCGTGCGCTGCTGGTGCGGCTGCGTGATCTGGTGCGACAGCTGCTCACCACCGCCGTCGACGGCACGCCCGCGCCCCCGGACGTCGTCGCACAGATCAGCCTGCTCGCCGCCGGTGCACCGGTCACACTCGCCGCCCGCACCCATCCCGACGGCACCGTCACCGTCGAACGGGCCAGTCACGGCGACCCGGACGTGACGCTCGCGGCCGACCTGGCCCGCTCGGCGCTGATCCTGCTCGCCGAGCCCGCCCGCGACCGGCTTCGGCTGTGCCGGGCACCGGGCTGCATCCTGTTCTTCCTCCAGCAGGATCCCCGCCAGCAATGGTGCTCGCCGACCTGCGGCAACCGGGCCCGGGTGGCCCGTCACTACGCCCGCCGCAACACCCGCCCGGACGCCGGGACCGGTCGCAGCTGACGGCCGTACATGACGGTCAGCTCGGCTGGGCCCGGGCCCAGTGCGGCAGCTCCTCGCGGGCGGCGAGCCATGCCGCTGGTACGCCGACCACGTCCGGCCGGTCTCCGAGCCCGGTGTACGCCGCCACCACCCCACCGACGATCGCTCCGGTCGTGTCGACGTCCCCACCGGCCGCCACGCACGCGGTGATCGCGGCCGGATAGTCAGCCAGGTGGGTGGCCGCGACCCAGAGCGCGAACGGAACCGTGTCCTGGGCGGTCACCCGGGAGCCGTTGCCGAGGTCGTACGCCGCCTCCTCGACCGTCACCGGCTCCGCCGACCGCCGGTCCAGCAGCCCTCGGGCCCGGTCCATGCCCCGGCGCACCTGCCCGTCGATCAGATAGGGCTGGAGTTGGTCGAAGAACGCGGGCGCGGACGGGCATACCCCGGTGAGCCGGGCGGCGGCGGCGACCGCGGCGGCGACCGCGACCAGAACCGCACCGGCGATCCCCTCCGGATGTGCGTGGGTGACCTCGGCCGATCTGATCGCCTGCTCGGCGGCCCGGCGCGGCCGGTCGGCGTGGTAGGCGCCGAGCGGGGCGACCCGCATCGCCGCGCCGTTGCCGCAGGAACCCTCGCCGCCGAACGCGGTCCCGGCCGCGTCCCGCCACGGCACGCCGTCCCGGATCTGGTGCAGGATCACCACCGCGCCCGCCCCGTAGCCTCGGTACGGTTCGCAGCGGTCCGCGAAGACGTCGGCGAGCCGGTCCTGTTCGATCTGCCCGTGTTCGCCGAGTTCGGCAACGACCGAGCAGGCCATGTGGGTGTCGTCGGTCCACTCCCACGGACCGGCCGGCGGGCGTCCCGCGATCAGCTCGGCGAGCGACCGCCCGACCATGAAGAACTGGGCGCCGAGCGCGTCGCCCACCGACAGCCCGTGCAGGCTGTCGTAGCAGAGGTCGAGCCGGGCCGGCTCGTGCAGTACGAAACTCATCGCTCCCGATCATGCCCGAACCCCACGCATTCGACCATCCCGCGGCAGGCCCGCGGCCGAGCGTCGTGCCGTCGTGCCGTCGTGCCGTCGTGCCGTCGTGCCGTCGTGCCGTCGTGCCGTCGTGCCGTCGTGCCGGTCAGTCTGGCCGGACGTCAGCGCCGGCAGGCCTTGAGCGAGGTGGTGGTCTTCGCGGTGCGGGTGGAGCCGTCCTTGAACTTCGCCTCCGCCGTGACGTTGATCGCGCCGCCGGCCGAGTTGCGCGGGTCGGCCCGGAACGGCCCGAGGCTGGCGAGCCAGGAACCCCGGTCGTTGCCGATCGTCCGGGCGGATCCGCTGCCGTTGAACGGCACCTTGGTGCGTACCTGATAGCGGAACGCCACCGACGAGACGTCGCCGGCACCGCTCACCCGAACCGTCAGCAGTCCCCAGCTCGGATTGCCGCAGCCCTCCTGATGGAGACCGGTGAACGTCCGGGACTGGGTCATCATCCCGCCCGAGACGCCTACCGTCACCGTCGACCGCTGCCCCATCGTGCGCGGCCGGCTGGCCGGCGCGGCGGTCGTGGGCGCGGGTCGGCTGGCGCGCACCGCCGTCGGGGTCGGCGCCGACGTCGGGTCCACTTCGGTCGGTGTCGGCAGGGGTGACGGGGACTCGGAGGCCGACACCCCGTCGGCCCACTGGGGCGGCTCGGTGCCGCCACCTCCACAGGCCGCCGTGAGCGGCAGGACCGCCACGCACGCGACGGCGAGCGCGGCAACGGATCGGATACGCCGGGGGTCGAGGACAGTCACCATAATCCCATCAGTCGTGTTGGCCCCATTTCGCGGCATCAGCCGGCCTTGACCGTAGTCTCCTCCCTCGATGTCTCCAAATTCGACCCCGGAAGCGGGACCGGCAGCCGATCGGACCGTCGGAACCGTTGACCGCGGGCGAAGGTACGCGCCACCGGAGGCGGGTCGACCTACGGCTGCCAGACCAGCTCGACGGCTCGGGTGCCCTCGGCGAAGCGCCCGGTCGGCGACGCCGTACGGAGCAACGCGCGCAGGTCCCGCTCGAACTCGGGCCGGCGCTCGGCGAACAGGTGCGGCGCGGCGTACGACAACGAGAAGACCGCGCTGACCACCTCGTCCTCGGTGCGTTCCGACACCACGCGCCCGGCGACCTCGAAGCGGCGCGGTCCCCGGTAGCCGGCGGCCCGCATCACCTCCTCCTCCCCGCCCTCCGTCCCACCCGGCAGCAGGCTCCGGCCGGCTCTGCGGACCGGGCCGAGATACCGGGCCACGAGCGCGTCGACCTCGTCGTGCGGCGGGCGGGGATGCGGCAGCGGGTCGTTCCCGGGCACTCCCCGGGACGTGCCGAGCCCGCCGGGCAGCTCCTCGGCGCGCAGGTGGTGCCAGCGCACGTTGTCGATCCCGGCCTGCTCCGCCGCCCGGTCGGCCCGCCGGAGCATGCCCGGGTCGGCGTCGATCCCCCCACCACCGCGTCGAAGAGGGGCGCCAGCAGAAGGGGCAGCGAACCGGGGCCACATCCGACGTCGAGCAGCCCGGCCGCGGCCGTCGGGCGCCAACCACTTGATGTGGCGGACTTGTTTATGCTACAAAGTTGTCCGTTGCATCAAGTACGGGTGTGGTCGGCTCCACCGGCCGGCCCGGAGCCGGGGAGGAAGCACGATGAGCAGCACGACCGAACGACCCACTGCCACCGAGAGCGGAGCCGGCAGCGGCTTCACCCGGGACGACATCCGGGGACGAGCCGTCGGAATCGTGGTGATGGCGTTCTTCGGCCTGGCCTGGACCAGTTGGGGCCTGTCGGCCGACCTGCCGACCACTGTCGAGAGGGTGCTGACCGTGGCCAGCGCGCTCGCCACGGTGCTCGCGATCGGCGGTGCCGTCCATCTCTTCCGGCGCTCCGCCGCCGTACCCCCGGCCGGTGCCGCGGCCGGTCACTACCAGGCCGCCCGCCGCCGCTTCGGGCTCATCGTCACCGCCGAGTTCGTCGGCATCTACGTTCTCGCCCGGATCCTCGCCGCCGTCGACCACACCGAGCTCATCCCGGTGGTCGTCTGCCTCGGCGTCGGCATCCACTTCTTCCCGCTCACCCGGCTGTTCAGGGTCCCCCTCTACGACCTGACCGGCGCCGGGCTCTGCCTGGTCACCGTGGGCACCGCCGTACTCGCCCCGCTGACCGGCCACCCGGCACTCTGGACCGTCCTGCCGGGACTCGGTGCCGCGCTCGTGCTGTACGCCACCGCCGTGGTCCTGTTCCGCGCCGGCACCGGCACCAGCCCCGGCCGGTGGGCCTGACCGAGCGGCCCGGCACGGCTCAGCCGCGCAACGCCGGTGGAAGAGCCCGGTGATGCAGGACGTCGAGCCGCGACACGGCCCGGGTGAGTACGACGTAGAGGCGGTGCGGGCCGCGCGGCTCCGCCTCGACGATCTCCACCGGCTCGACGACGATGACGTGGTCGTACTCCAGTCCCTTCGCCAGGCTCGCCGGCAGCATCGTGACCCGGACGCCGTCGTCGCCGTCCGGGCCGGCGACGGCGGTCCCGGCGGCCCGCAGCGCCGCCACCAGCCGGGGCAGTCGGGCATCGGCCGCGATCACCCCGATCGAGCCGGCGTACCCGAGCGCGGCGGCGACCGCCTCGGTGGTCGCGGTCGGAAGGTCCACCGCCGCCCGGATCCGCACCATCCCGTCGGTACGCACCGACCGGGTCGGCGGAACCACGACCCGCAACTCCGGCAGGAGCCGGTTGGCCAGTTCGAGCACGACGGCCGGAACCCGGAAACCGGCGGTCAGCGGTACGACCGCCGCGTCGGGCTGACCGAGGTGCGCCAACTGGTCCCGCCAGTCCGATGCCGCCCACGGCGTGGTGCCCTGGGCGAGGTCACCGAGGACGGTCAGCGAGCCGTGCCGGCTGCGCCGCGCGACCGCCCGGCACTGCATCGGGGAGAGGTCCTGGGCCTCGTCGACCACGATGTGCCGGTAGCCGGCCGGATGGTCGAGCAGCCCGGCGACCTCGTCGAGGAGTACCCGGTCGGCGGCCGACCAGGTCGCGGTCCGCGCCGTACGTGGCCGTCCCGGCGGCCATCGCAACACCGCCTGCTCGTCGACCTCGAGCAGGCCGGCCGACGCCCGGGCCAGCGCCGCCGGGTCGCCGAAGAGCAGGGCCAACAGCTCCTCCGGGCGGGTCGCCGGCCACGCCTCGTCGAGGAACGTGGTGACCGGGCGGCAGCGGGCCATCCGGCGCAGCCAGGCACCGCTCGGCGTCTGCGTCCGGGTCTCGGCCCGGCGTTGCAGCAGGCCGACGACGCGGGACCGGAGCCGCTCCCGGCCGATGGCGTACGGCAGCGCCTCCGCCCGTACCTCGGTGAAGATCCGACGTAGCCACCCGACCGGCACTCGCCACTGGTACGAGCCGTCCGGCACGACGAGCGGCCCGGTCGGTTCGCCGGTGCGGTGGTACAGCGCGCGGTGCAGCACGGTGGCCATCCGGGGGTCGTGCTTGACTCTGGCCGCCGCTTCGCTGTCGGTGGCACCGACCGGGTTCCCGCCGACCAGTTCCGCGAGGGTCTGCTGCTCGACGTCGACCTCGCCGAGGGCGGGCAGCACGGCCGAGATGTAACGCAGGAAGGCGGGGTTCGGTCCGACGACCAGCACGCCGCCCCGCTTCATCTGCCGCCGGTGCGTGTAGAGGAGGTACGCGGCACGGTGCAGTCCGACGGCCGTCTTCCCGCTGCCCGGACCGCCCTGTACGCAGACGGACCGGTCGAGGTCCGCCCGGACCAGGTCGTCCTGCTCCGGCTGGATCGTCGCGACGATGTCCCGCATCGGCCCGACCCTCGGACGTTCGATCTCGGCGGCGACCAGTCGGCTCGTGGCGTCCGCCGAGGCGCCGGCGACCAGTCGGCTCGTACCGTCCGTCGACGCGCCGCCGTCGAGGATCTCGTCCTCGAAGCCGGTCAGTTCGGCCGGATGCCGGCCGGTCCAGCCGTACCGCCGGCGTTCCCGGACGCCGAGCGGGTCCCGGGTGCTGGCCCGGTAGAACGCCCGGGAGATCGGCGCCCGCCAGTCGATCACGACCGGCTGGCCGGACTCGTCGGTGATGTGTCGCCGGCCGAGGTAGTAGCGCTCGTGGCGATGTTCTCCGGCCGCCGGGGAGTCGCCGAACCACAACCGGCCGAAGTACAGCGGACCGTCGGGTTCCTCGGCCAGCTCCTTCACGTGGCTCTTCAGCATTCGGCCGAGCGTCTCGGCCGTGTAGCGGTCCCCGGCGACGCTTGCGCCGGTCGCGACCCGCAGCCGAGCGGTGTCCAGCATCCGGGCCAGCGCCTTCCGGGCACTGGCCAGCCGGGCCTGTTCCTCGGCGAGCGCGGCCGCCGGGTCGCTGGGCGCCGTGGGGTGGGCTGAGGTTGGCGGGGCCATGGTGATCGTTCTCCACGTCGTCGAGCGGGGGCATCAGCTTAACTCGGTAAAGAATACAACCAAGTAATGAAATTGACCGAGTTTGAGGAGTGTTAGAGTGGATCTCATGGACGAACCGCGTGGCCTGCGGGAGCGCAAGCGGCAGCGCACCCACGACGCGCTGTCGGAGGCGGCCATCTCGCTCTTCCTCCAGCACGGGTACGACCAGGTCTCCGTCGCCGACGTGGCCGCCGCCGCCGAGGTCTCCAAGCCCACGCTGTTCAAGTACTTCCCGAGCAAGGAGGACCTGGTCCTGCACCGGATCCTCGACCACCGGGCCGAGGCCGCCCGAGTGGTCCGGGACAGGTCACCCGGCGAGGCGCCGCTCGTCGCGCTGCACCGGCACTTCCTGGCCGGGCTGGCCCGGCGGGACCCGGTGACCGGACTCAACGACCATCCGGAGGTCCTAGCCTTCCACGGCATGGTCTTCGGCACGCCCAGCCTGGCGGCCCGGGTGGCGCAGTACGCCACGCACGACGAGGGGGCCCTGGCCGAGGCCCTGGCCGAGGCGGCACCGGCGGCCGGCACACTCGACGCCCGGCTCGCCGCGAGTCAGATCATCGCGGTCCAGCGGGTACTCGCCCGGGAGAACTGGCGCCGGCTGACAGAAGGCCAGGCGGCGGCCGAGGTGCATCCCGTCGCCGTCGCGGCGGTCGACCGCGCCTTCCAGCTACTCACCGGCGGGCTCACCGGGTACGCCGCGCCGTCGGACGGGTCCACCGACGGTCGGTGACCGCCGCCGCTCCCGTCCGACGGCGACCGCGACGTCGACGGCGACCGCGACCGCTCCGTCACGTCCCCGATCCATGCCCGCCCCCGTCGGTGAGGGCGCCCGGATGCGGGTCGGCCGGCAGCGGGCCGACCTGGAACGGCAGCATCATCGCGCCGTCCTCGTGTTCGAGGATGTGACAGTGCCAGGTGAACCGACCAGCGGTGTCGAACCTCGCCTTCACCCGGGTGACGTCTCCGGGCAGGGCGACCACGGTGTCCTTGTAACCCCGCTCCGAGTCCTCCGGCGGCCGCCGGCCGTTCCGGCCACGGCCCAGCACCTGGAACTGCACCTGGTGGATGTGCATCGAATGGGCGTCGGGGGTGTAGTTGTGGAACTCCCAGATCTCGGTCGCGCCCAGCACCGGGTTCTCGGTGACCGGGCTGTGGAAACCGTGCGGCAGCGGAGCACCGTCCGGCCCCATCGTGCCGAGTACCTGGACCGCCGCCGGGCCCGGACCTTCCCCTCGGCTTACGCTCAACGCGAGCCGGCGGGTCCTGGACGCCGTACCGAGCGGGGCGATCGCGGGCAGTCGCAGTTGCTCCGGCGGCAAACTGGTGTCCGGTCCGGTCAGCGCCCCGACCACGAACTTCAGCACCTGTCCGGTGGTCTGCGGATCGGCCACCTCGAAGTCGACGCCTGGCTCGCCGCCGGCGTAGGGATGGTCCGGCCCCTCGTTGACCAGGTAGAGCGCGGTGCCCTCCGGAACCTCGGTGAAGTCGACGACGACGTCCATCCGCTCGGCCACGCCGAGTACCAGCCGCTGCTGCGGCACCGGACCGGGCAGGAAACCGCCGTCGCCGCCGACCTGCCAGAACGGCAGCACCGAGGAGGCGGGCCGGACGGTCGGGTTCGCCGTGACGCCCAGGACCAGAAACCGCGAGTTGCAGCCGTTGAGCAGCCGCAGCCGGTACCGGCGCGGTTCGACCTCGAGCACCGGCCAGGTCCGGCCGTTGACCACGATCGTGTCGCCGAAGACCATGTGGTCGGCGGCCGACGCCGCCGCATGCTCCGGGACGCCCGGACCGGCGTGCCCGTCGAGACGCCCACTGTCCGGATAGGACAGCGCGCCGTCCACGGTGAAGGACCGGTCCTGGATGACCAGGGGGATCTCGTGGGAACGGACGCCCGCCGGCTCGTCCACCGCGGGCGCGGGCCCGGGTAGCACTCCGGCGGGCAGATCCGTCGGTCCGCCGCGCAGCAGGTAGAACCCGGCCGGACCGGCGTACACGTTGAGCCGGGTCATCCCCATCGTGTGGTCGTGGTACCACAGGGTGCTCGCCCGCTGGTCGTTCGGATACTGGTAGGTGGCGGTTCCCGGTCGCCACGGGAGCAGGTGCCGCTCGTCGAAGGATCGGCGGAACCCGTCGTACGCGGAGCCGTACCGGGCGAAGCCGTCCGGGATGTTCCCGGCGTCCGGCAGGTACCACGCCTCGGGATAACCGTCGCTCTCCTCGCCGACGTGTGCGCCGTGCAGGTGGGTGACGAACGGGACCGGACCGGTGTACGGACCGGAGGTGGTCCCGGCAGGCGCCGGGGAATCCCGTCCCGTCTCGCCGCCACCCGGATTCGCCCAGTCCCGGGTGGGATCCACCGCCAACAGGTGCGGCAGGAAGTTGCCCCGCTCGTCGAGGAGTTCGTTGGCCCAGGTCACCCGGACCGGACGATCGACCCGGGCCTCCAGCGTCCGGGCCGGATAGCCGAAGGTCTCCGGATGGTCGGGCGAGCCGTAGCCCCAGACCGTGGTGGCCGGCAGGCCGGGCGGCAGCACCTGCTGACGGAATTGCCGCACGCTGATCACGTACTCGTCGAACGGGCCCGCCGGCACTGTCGACGACATCGGCATCGCCGCCGGAATCGTCAGCGGGGTGACGTACTTCGGGATCTGGGCCGGCCGAACCGGGGGCGTCGCCCCGTCCGCGTGGCCCCGCCGGACCGACGGTGGCAGGAGCAGGCTGACTCCCCCGGCGGCACCGGCCGCGACCAGCTTCCTGCGAGACACCATGCGATCACGCTAGGTGAACGGTACTCGCCTTCATTCCGGTATCGCCAGAACGCCCTGACGAGGACGAGGAAATTCATCAGGGCGGGTGACGGCCCTAGCGGTCCGCCAGCCTCAACTCCTCGGCGAGGGTCACCAGGACGAAGACGTTCGGCACCTGTTGGATGAACCTGGCACCCACCTTCCGCCCGTTGACCAGCACTTCGAGGCTGCCGTCGCGGAGCCGGACCTCCGAGACCTCCGACCAGGGCGTGACCGGCCGGTCGCCGTCCAGGCGGAGGCCCTGCCGATTGATCGCGAACGGGTCGAAGTCGAGCGTCTCGCCGCGGTGCAGCCGCTCCCGCCCGGTGGCCACCTGCAGGGCGGTCACCGCGCTCATCACCCGGTCGCCGAGTTCGACGACATCGCGGAAGGCGTCGTCGATGACCAGTCTGCTCCCGTCGGGACGGATCACGGTGTACTGGTGCGAGGTGTACCTGACCGCTCCCCCGGTGCCGAGGTGCTGGGTCACGTTGCGGCGGACGTCCGCGATCTGGTCGAACGGCACGACGTCCGACTCCCGGCCGTCGTCCCAGACGAAGCCGTCGGAGAACAGGACGACGCCGATCCGCTCCTTCGGCTTGCCGACCCGGTACATCAGCACCGCGATCCCGGTGGCCAGGATCCCGATGAGCGCGACCACGACCCCGGCGCCGTACGCCTCGGACATCAGGGTGTACGGCACCGCGCAGAGCACGGCCGTGCCGGCGATCGCGCCGGGCACCGCGATCAGCCGGCTCTGCGAACGCCGACGCGCCTGGCACCAGTACGTCGCCTGGGGCGGACCCCAGTAGCCCTGGGCCGCCCGGACCGCCCGGTCCACCGCGTCGGTCTGCCAGTCCTGTTCGGTGCCCGCCACCACGTCGCTTCCGCTCACGTCTTCCCCCGTCTCGCCCCGCCTGATTCGGCGGGGAGTCTACGGGCTTCGGTGAGCGATGTGGATCAATCAGAACCGGATCCGGGGCGTCCGTCCGAGGGAGGCCCGGGATCCGTCCGAAGGGGACGGAACTACCCGCTCTGGTCGTCCACGGCGACACCGGACGGCGGTCGCCGGGCGAACGGCGGCGCGTGCTCGGGACGTACGCCGACGCCGATCAGGTAGGCCGGCACAAGCGAGACGGCCGGGAAGCGCCGCAGCAGGGCCAGTACGGCGCGGGGCGGTCCGGCCCGCCGACCGTCGAGGATCGGCTCGACCATGTTCCGGTGCATGATCCGTTGCAGCCGCTGCACGAGGATGGTCGGCAGCAGTCGCCGGGTTCGCACCGCGGCCAGTTCGGCCGGGGTGACCCGGCCCCGCCGCAGCGGCTCGGCGAGCAGGGTCGCCGCGGCGACGGCGTCCTGCACCGCGAGGTTGATCCCGACTCCGCCGACCGGCGACATCGCGTGGGCGGCGTCCCCCAGGCAGAGCAGCCCGTCCACATGCCAGCGGTCGAGCCGGTTCAGCCGTACGTCGAGATGTTTGACGTCGTCCATCGAGGCGAGCGCGTCGACCCGGTCCGCGAACGAGGGCGCGAGTTCCGCGATGTCCCGCCGGAAGGCCTCGATGCCCCTGGCCCGCAGTTCCGCGTCGATTCCCTTCCTGGCGATGTAGGCGATCTGGAGGTAGTCCTCCCTGGGGATCACCACGGCGAACCGGCCCTGACCGGCTCGCGGGGTCAGTCCGGCCGGGTCGTCGTCGGGGTTCCGTGGCAGTCGGAACCACCAGGCGTCGATCGGCACGGGGAACTCCCGGGGCCGCAACTCGGCCTGCCGGCGGGCGATCGACCAGCGGCCGTCGCAGGCCACGGTGAGGTCGGCACGGATCTCCCGGGAATCTCCGTCCGGCCCCCGGTAGCGCACTCCCTGGACCCGGCCCGCCTCCCGGATCAGCTCGGTGACCTCGGCGCGCATCCGCAGCGTGAAGGTGGGCTCCGCCGCGCCCGCCTCGGCGAGCAGGTTGAGCAGGTCCCACTGCGGCACCATGGCGACGTAGGGATGCGGGGTCCTCAGTCGACGGAAGTCGGCGACGACGAGCTGGCCCTCGCCGACCGGAAAGGCGACCTCCTCCAGCCGGCTCTGCGGCAGGGCCCCGAATTGTTCACCCAGGCCCAGTTCGTCGAGGAGTTGCAGGGTCGACGGATGGACGGTGTCGCCCCGGAAGTCGCGCAGGAAGTCACCGTGCTTCTCCAGCACCGTCACCTCGATGCCGGCCCGGGCCAACAGCAGGCCCAGCACCATTCCGGCCGGTCCGCCTCCGACGACGACGCAGGTCGTTCGCTCGTCCACCACGATCACCTTATTCAACGGCCGGTGAATTATGTGCCCACCGTACCTCCGGAACAACGATGATCACAACTACCCCACGCAACGGCCGTTGACGGGGCCGGAGGGGTCACGCTACGTTCGTTCTAAGAACAACCGTACGCAAAACGAACGACGGGCGGGCCGCTGTCGCCGATCGGCACGGCGACGACAGGCGATCAGGAGACTGAGGACGGATGGCTGAGATCGTCTCGTTGGCCGAGGGCGTGGCCGAACTGGTCAACGACGGGGACACGGTGGCGTTGGAGGGCTTCACCCACCTGATCCCGTTCGCCGCCGGTCACGAGATCATCCGACAGCAACGCCGTGACCTGGAACTCGTTCGGATGACCCCGGATGTCGTCTACGACCAGCTCATCGGCATGGGCTGCGCCCGACGCCTGGTCTTCTCCTGGGGTGGCAACCCCGGAGTCGGCTCGCTGCACCGGTTCCGCGACGCCGTGGAACGCGGCTGGCCGACGCCGCTGGAGATCGAGGAGCACAGCCACGCCGGGATGGCCAACCGGTACGTCGCCGGTGCGTCCGGACTGCCCTTCGCGGTACTCCGCGGTTACACCGGCACCGACCTGCCGAAGCACACCGACACCATCAGGCCGATCGCCTGCCCCTTCACCGGCGAGGTCCTCACCGCCGTACCCGCGCTGAACCCCGACGTCACCGTCGTGCACGCCCAGCGCGCCGACCGGGCCGGCAACGTGCAGATGTGGGGCATCACCGGCGTGCAGAAGGAAGCGGTGCTCGCCGCCCGACGCTCGCTGGTCACCGTCGAGGAGATCGTCGACTCCCTGGACCCGATGCCCAACCAGGTGGTGCTGCCGACCTGGGCGGTCAACGCGGTCGCCCTCGTACCCGGCGGCTCCCATCCGTCCTACGCGCAGGGCTACTCCGTCCGCGACAACGCCTTCTACCAGACCTGGGACGCGATCAGCCGCGACCGCGACGCGTTCGCCACCTGGATGCGACAGCATGTCCTCGACGTCCGGGACGGCGGAGAACCGGGTCGGGAACGGCGCATGACCGGGGAGACGGCATGAGCGGGCGCAGCGCGGAAAGCGAGGAGATGGGATGAGCCAGAACTGGACCTCCGACGAGATGATGACCGTCGCCGCCGCCCGCCAACTGCGGGACGGCACCGCGTGCTTCGTCGGAATCGGCCTGCCCAGTACGGCCGCCAACCTCGCCCGCGCCACCCACGCGCCCCGGCTCGTCCTCATCTACGAGTCCGGCTGCCTCGGTGCCAAACCCGACCGGCTGCCACTCTCGATCGGCGACGGCATCCTGGCCGACACCGCGGATGCGGTGGTCAGCGTTCCGGAGGTCTTCAACTACTGGCTTCAGCCGGGCAACGTCGACGTCGGCTTCCTCGGCGGCGCCCAGGTCGACCGGTACGGCAACATCAACACGACCGCGATCGGTGGCGACTACGCCAACCCGAAGGTACGGCTACCCGGAGCCGGCGGTGCACCCGAGATCGCCGCGTCCTGCCGGGAGGTCATCGTCGTCATGCGACAGAGCCCCCGCACCTTCGTCGAGCGCGTCGACTTCGTCACCTCGTTCGGCTACGGCTCCGGCCCTGGCGATCGGGAACAACTCGGACTGCGTGGTGCCGGCCCCCAGGTCGTCATCAGCGACCTCGGCGTCCTCCGGCCCGACCCGTCGACCCGCGAACTGGTGCTGACGCACCTGCATCCGGGAGCGACGGTCGAGCAGGCCCGCGCGGCCACCGGCTGGGCGTTGACGGTCGCCGACGACCTGCGTACCAACGAGCCGCCCAGCGAAGCGGAACTCACGGTGCTGCGCGCGCTCAAGGCGGCCAGCGCGGCACCGTGACCTCCGGGGCCGGCCACGAATCGTGGCCTGCCGGAAATCACGGCGTATCCGGCGGGACGATCATGCCGGCCGTATAGTCGGACCAGTGGGAGATGGCGGCGACGTAATCAGGGAAGCCTGCGGAGTCTTCGGGGTACGGGCACCAGACCAGCCCGTTTCCCACATCACGTACCTCGGCCTGTACGCCCTGCAACACCGGGGCCAGGAGTCGGCGGGGATGGCCGTCAGCGAAGGCACCAAGATCTGGGTCAACAAGGACATGGGTCTGGTGTCGACCGTCTTCGACCACCATCGCCTCGAGGCGTTGCGGGGCCATCTGGCGATCGGGCACACCCGGTACTCCACCACCGGAGCCAGCGCCTGGCAGAACGCCCAACCGTCGTACCGCACGGCGCAGGAGATCCAGTTCGCGCTCGCGCACAACGGCAACCTGGTCAACACGCCCGAGCTGGCGCAGGAACTGGGGCCGGCTCCGGGCACGGTCGGCAGTGACAGCGACCTGGTCGCCGAACTCGTGGTCGCCGAACTCGCCGCGCCGGACGCCGTCGGCGGCGCGGATCCCCTCGAAGGCGCACTGGCCCGGGTACTTCCCCGGCTCCGAGGCGCCTTCTCCTTTGTGATCATGGATGAGGACCGGCTGATCGGCGTCCGGGATCCCAACGGGTTCCGTCCACTGTTCCTCGGCCAGCTTCCGCACGGCTGGGTCCTCGCCTCGGAGACGCCGGCCCTCGACGTCGTGGGCGCGCAGGTCGTGCGGGAGGTCGAACCGGGCGAGATGGTGGTCGTCGACGAGGCCGGGGTCCGGTCCGTCCGCCCCTTCCCGGCCGCCGCCGTCAACCCGACGCTGTGCTCGTTCGAGTTCGTCTACTTCGCCCGGCCCGACGGCGTGCTGCGCGGGCGGGGAGTACACGGTGCCCGCAAGCGGATGGGCATGGAACTCGCGATGCAGGCACCGGTCGACGCCGACCTCGTGGTGCCGGTACCGGAATCCGGCATTCCCGGCGCCCAGGGGTTCGCCCAGCAGTCCGGAATCCCGTACGGCGACGGTTGGATCAAGAACCGCTACATCGGTCGCACCTTCATCGCGCCCACCCAGGAACTGCGGGACAACGCGGTCCGGATCAAGTTGAACCCGATCATCGAGAACGTCGCCGGACAGCGGCTGGTGGTCGTCGAGGACTCGATCATCCGAGCCACCACGCTCCGGGGAACGGTGCGGATGCTCCGCGAGGCCGGTGCTGCCGCGATCCACCTGCGGATCTGCTCTCCGCCCTACCGGTGGCCGTGCTTCTACGGCATGGACACCGGCGACCGCGGCACGCTCATCGCCGCGAACCTCGACGTGGACGCGATCCGCGACTACCTCGGCGTCGACTCCCTGGTGTACCTCGAACTCGACCGGATGCTCAGCGCCATCGGCGACGAGCCGGACGACTTCTGCACCGCCTGCATGACCGGCGACTACCCGGTCCCCGTCTCGGTCAACACCACCAAGGACATGCTGGAAAGGTCCTGACCGGTCGACGGGGTCCGGACCGTCCCCGGTCCCGCGACCTCAGCGGACCGACCGGAAGCCGGCGCGAAGGTCTTCCGAGAGGAACTGCGGCTGTTCCCAGGCCGCGAAGTGCCCGCCCTTGTCGTGCTTGTTGTAGTACATGAGGTTGGGATACGACTGCTCCGCCCAACTGCGCGGGCACTGGTACAGCTCGTCGGGAAAGGCGCTGACGGCAACCGGGACGGAGACACCCTTGGCGGAGAGAAACGGAAACTTGTTCTCCGCGTAGAGACGGGCCGCCGAGATCGCCGTGTTCGTCAGCCAGAAGAGCGTGATGTTGTCCAGCACGTCGTCCCGACTCAGGCCTCTGGGCTGTCCGTCGAAGACCTGCGAGATCAGTTCCAGACTTTTCTCGTCGTGGTCGATCATGAAAGCGGCCAGTCCGACGGGCGAATCCGCCAGTCCGGTCAACGTCTGCGGGCGCGTTCCCATCTCGAGGGCGTAGGCGAGATGCAACTGGTAGAAGGACGACAGCTGATCACACGCGTGCTGCTCCTCGGCCGAAAGGCCGGACGGCGGCGGACTGCCGGACAGGAGCACCTTGTCGAGGTCGGGCGGCACGGCGCCGGGCATGTTGGAGTGGATGCCGAGCAGCTCCGGTGGTGCCTCCAGACCGATGAGATCCGTTACGAGCGCACCCCAGTCGCCGCCCTGCGCGACGAACCGCTGGTAGCCGAGACGCCGCATCAGCTCTATCCAGGCGCGGGCGATGTGGGTCGGATCCCAGCCGGTGGTGGTCGGTTTGCCGGAGAATCCGTAGCCCGGCATCGACGGGATCACCAGATGGAAGGCGTCGGATGCGCTGCCACCGTGCGCCGTGGGGTTGGTCAGCGGCTCGATGATCTTCAGTTGCTCGATGATCGAACCGGGCCATCCGTGCGTGACGATGAGCGGCAACGCGTCCTCGTGCTTCGAACGGACGTGGATGAAGTGGATGTCCAGTCCGTCGATCTCGGTGATGAACTGCGGCAGCGCGTTCAGCCGTGCCTCGACGCCGCGCCAGTCGTACTCCTTCTGCCAGTAGCGGGCGAGTGCCTGGATCGTCGCCAACCGCACGCCCTGCGACTGATCGCCGACCGTTTCCCTTTCGGGCCAGCGGGTCGCCCCGATGCGCGCACGCAACGCCTCGAGTTCCGCCTCCGGGACCTCCACCGTGAACGGCCGGATCTCCGCAACACTCGGTCGCGCCTCGGTCCTGACAGCCACCTGGGGCCTCCAATCGGTAACAGGGCTCTGCCCGGACTTCCCCGGATCGACGCGGGCATGCCGTCCCCCGAGCGCGGAACTCCGGCGCACGCCGGCCGGCCGGTCCGGTGGTACCTGGTAGACGGTCCGGTGGTACCTGGTAGAAACGACGGATGCCCCGCAGCATCGCGACGAACACCAGGGTGGAACGGCCGGAACTGGTCGAGTTCCTCCGTCCACGGCACCGCGCCATCCTGATCACCACCCGGCCCGACGGCCGGCCCCAGTCCTCGCCGGTTGCCTGCGGCGTCGACACCGCAGGTCGGATCGTCGTCTCGACCTATCCGGAGCGGGCGAAGGCGGTCAACGTCCGCCGCGATCCCCGGGTCTCGGTCTGTGTCCTCTCCGACGACTGGAACGGCCCGTGGGTGCAGGTCGACGGCACCGCCGAGGTACTGGACCTGCCGGAGGCGCTGGACCCGCTGGTGGAGTACTTCCGCTGCATCTCCGGCGAGCACCCGGACTGGGACGAGTACCGCGAGGCCATGCGTCGGCAGGGTAAGTCGCTGATCCGGGTCACCATCGACAGTTGGGGCCCGCTCGCCACCGGCGGCTTTCCGGCCCGGCTCGCGGACTGATCAGACAGCGGTGCCGGCGGGTGGTGTCTCACATCGTGACGACCAACTTGCCGGTGGTGTGCCGGCGGACGAAGTCGACGCAGGCCTGCACGCCGTCGTCGAGGCGGTAGCGGCGACCGACCGTCGCCGGCAGTCCACCGGCGACCGCCAGTTCCCCGACCTCGCGCATCCCGCCGAGGGTGCCCTCCATGTCCAGGACGAAGTGCAGCCGTACGTCGTTCCGGCCGATCCACTCCTGCTGCGGCACGGGGTAGGTGATCGTGAGGAGGCGTCCGCCCGGACGGATCGCGCCGGCGACCGCGCCGAGTTGGTCGCTCGGCAGGGTCAGGTTCAGCGCGACGTCTACTTCGGAGGGATAGCCGGCGGCGGCGTACCCGATGATCTCGTCGGCGCCGAGCGCCCGTAACACGTCGGCGTCGGCGTCGGTCGCGGTGGCGATCACCCGGGCCTTCGCGGCGGCGAGCAGTGGAAGCACGGCGGTACCGACACCGCCGGTCGCGCCGACGACCAGGACGGTCTCCCCGGGCCGCACCTCGGCGGTGGCCATCAGGGCCCGCGCGGTGAGGCCGACGGTGGGCAGGGCCGCCGCCTGTTCGATGTCGAGGGCGGCGGGCCGGTGCGCCAGGAACGGGGTGTCGGCCTCGAAGACCGCGTACTCGGCCAGCGAGCCGGTGCTCAGCGACGGCCGGGCCCCGCCGGCCATCGCCCGTAGCGCCCGGGGCACGGCCTGCCCGAAGATCTCGTCGCCCACCTGGTAGCCCGTTGCGCCGGCACCGACCTCGCTGACCGTGCCGGCGAAATCGTTCCCGGGTACGTGTGGGAACGGCAGCGGCACGACGTCGCGGAAATCGCCGCTGGGCAGCCGTACGTCGGCCGGGTTGATGGACGCGGCGGCGATCCGGACCTGGATCTGTCCCGGGCCGGGCCGGGGCGCCGGCAGCTCGGCCACCGTGTACTCCTCGGGTGGCCCGTAGTGGGTCACGACAACTGCCCTCATGTCATTCCTCCATAAACGGACCGGGCGGTCATGTTACTGGCGCCACGCTAGCAATAAACGGACCGGGCGGTCAACTTGTTAGGATCGCGGCGTGACCTCGACCCGTCCCCTCCGCGCCGACGCCGTCCGCAACCGGCAACTGCTGCTGGCCGCCGCCGCGGACGAGTTCGCGGAGCGGGGACTCGACGCCTCGGTCGCCGACATCGCGCGCCGGGCCGGCGTCGGCAAGGGCACCGTGTTCCGCCATTTCGCCACGAAGAACGACCTGATCGCCGCGATCGTCCTCGACCGGATCGACGCACTCAACGCGGTCGGCGAAGAACTCCTCGACGCGGCGGACCCCGGTACGGCACTACTGGAATTCCTCACCGTCGCCGCCCATCAGCGACAGCAACGCGACCTGTCGTTCCTGCACGAGTCCGGCGAGCTGCCCCCGAAGGTCACCAGGGCCCGCGAGCGGATGTCCGACAACGTGCACCGGCTGGTCGACCGGGCCCGGCGGCACGGCGCCGTACGGGCCGACGTGACCGGCGCGGACATCATCCTGCTGATGTGCGCCCCGAACTACGTCGCCAGCTACGTACCGGATGCCGCACCCGACCTGTGGCGGCGATACCTCGCCATCATCTTCGACGGCCTACGCCCGGAGGGCGCCCATCCACTGCCCCACCCCGCGCCGCCGACTCCCTGACGCCGAGCGGGTGGCGGGGCGCCCCCCGTCAGCCCAGGTAGAGGCAGAACGGGTGGCCGGCCGGATCGAGGTGGACGAGGACGTCCTCCTGCGGTTGGTGGTCGGCCCGGGTCGCGCCGCAGGCCACGGCGTGCGCGGCGGCGCGCTCCAGATCATCGACCTGGATCTCCAGATGCGCCATCATCTGCTGGCCACCGGGCCTGGCCGGCCAGGCGGGTCGGGTGTACGTCGGCTCGCTCTGGAAGGCCAGGCCCACGCCTCCGGCGGGGTTGCGCATCAGCACCCACTCCGGCTCCTCCTCGGTGATCTCCCAGCCCAGGAGTCGCTGGTAGAAGCGGGCGAGCACGACCGGGTCCGGTGCGCTCAGGTTCACCGTCGTCAGGGTCAGCCCCATGCCGCCAGCCATGATGCGAATTCCTCCCGTGGTGGGCGAGCCTCAGCTCCGAGCCTCGGTCCCGAGCCCAAATCCCGACCCTCAGTCCCGGGCGAGCAGATAGGCCCGGTCGGCGTCGATCAGCACGTGGACGTTGGTGCCCTCGTCGAGCGCCTCGCGGGGATCGCGGCCCGGTTCGGTGACGGTGATCGTACCGCTGGTCGTCTCGACGTCGTAGTCGATGGTCGGCCCGTGGAACGTCGACCGCAGCACCACCCCGATCCCACCGCCCCCGTCGGTGACCGGAGTCAGTTTCATCGTCTCCGGCCGGGTCATCAGGTACGCGCCGCCGTCCTCGGCCGGCAGCGTCGGATGGGCGGCGATGTCCAGCCGCTGCCCGAGCGCGTGCACCGTGGCACGTCCGTCGACGACCGCCTCCGGCACCACCTCGATGAAGTTCGCCCGGCCGATGAAGTCCGCGACGAAGACGCTCGCCGGGCGAAGGTAGATCTCGCCCGGCGCGGCGACCTGCTCGACCCGCCCCCGGTTCATCACCACGATCCGGTCCGACATGCTCATCGCCTCGTCCTGGTCGTGCGTGACGTAGATGCTGGTGATGCCGAACATCCCTTGGATACGGCGGATCTCGGCGCGCATCGATCCCCGCAGTTTGGCGTCCAGATTGGACAGCGGCTCGTCGAAGAGCAGCACCTTCGGCTGCACCACGAGGGCCCGGGCGAGGGCGACCCGCTGCTGCTGGCCACCGGAGAGCTCGTGTGGACTCCGGTCCTCCAGGCCGACGAGGTTCATGCTGGTCAGCGCCATTCTCATGCTGGTGGCGATCTCATCCCGACCCTGTCGTCGCAGCCGGAGGCCGTACGCGATGTTCTCCCCGACGGTGAGGTGCGGAAAGAGCGCGTAGCTCTGGAACACCATCGCCATCGACCGCCGCTGGGGCGGCACCAGGTCGATGACCTTGCCGTCCAGCCGGATGTGCCCGCTGGTGGCGTCCTCGAAGCCGGCGACCATCCGCAGCGTGGTGGTCTTGCCGCAGCCGGACGGTCCCAGCAGGGTGATGAACTCCCCCGGGGCGACGTCGAGGCTGACCGAGTCGACCGCCGTCACCGTGCCGGTACGGCTGGCGAAGGTCTTGGTGAGCGCCTCCAGGCGCAGGGTGCCGGCGCCGGCCTCGGCAGCGGAGGCGACGGCCCGGTCGGGTACGACGGTGGTCATCGTTTCGGCCTTTCGGTGTCCCGGGATCGCGGGAATTGCGGAACAGGGGAGGCGACGCGGTGCAGGTTGGCGCCCGCGCCGACGACGAGGCGGAGCAGCGCGAAGCCCGCCAGCACGATCGCGGTGAGCACGGTGCAGTAGGCGAACGCCACCCCGTACCGGCCGGTGCTGGCGGCGCTGAGCACCTGCGAGGTGATGATCTTCGTTTCCGGCGTGACCAGCAGGACGATTGTCGAGATCGACGTCATGCTCCGGGCGAAGCTGTAACTCAGTCCGGTCAGGAACGCCGGCCGGATCAGCGGCAGGGTGACCCGGCGGAACGTGTAGAGCGGGCCGGCGCCCAGGTCCGTCGAGGCCTGCTCGATCTGCGGATGGATCTGGGTCAGCGCCGCGACCGCCGTACGCTGCCCGGCCGGCAGGCTGCGGATGACGTACGCGACGACTATCGCTGCGGCGCCACCGGCGATGGCACTGCCGCCGACCAGGCTCGGAAACACCTCGATCGGGCCGAGATAGCGCTCCGGCCGGTACGCCAGGACGAAGCCGATCCCCAGCACCGTGCCGGGTACGGCCACCCCGAGGGTGCCGGCGAAGTCCAGCAGAGCTGCCGACCGGCGCAGGTGCCGGACCACCAGCCAGGAGATGACCAGACCGAAGATCGCCGCGATCGGGGTCGCGATGGCCGCGAAGACGACGGTGTCCAGCACCGCCTCCCGGCCGACCCCGGCGAGCACCTCTTCCAGGTAGTCCAGGGTCAGCGTGTTGTCGACCCCGAAGACCCGGGTCACCGAGCCTGCCAGCACGGTGCCGTAGATGCTGACGATCAGGGCCGCGACCAGCAACGCGAGGCCGTAGATCGGCCACCGTACCCAGTTGTCGACCAGGTGCACGCTGCCGGACGGCCGCCCCGTGATGGTGGTCCGGACCTTGCGGCCCAGCCAGTAGCGCTGGCCGAAGTAGAGCAGCAGGGACGGGACGAGCAGGATCACGCAGTAGACGGCGGCGCTGGGCACGTCGTACTCGCCGGTGACCGCGAGATAGGCGCGACTGGCCAGCACCGTGTGGTCCCCGCCCACCACCAGCGGGTTGGCCAGGTCGGCGATCGCCTCCACGAACAGCAGCAGGAACGGGCCGACCAGTCCGGGGGCCAGGAGCGGCAGGATGACGGTGCGCAGCGTCCGCCAGCGGCTGGCCCCCAGGTTCGTCGCCGCCTCCTCCAGCGCCGGATCCAGCCCGCGCAGCATGCCGAGCAGCCCCAGATAGGCCACCGGGAACAGGGACAGCGACAGGACGAACACCAGGCCGTCGAGGCCGTAGATGTCGTACTCCAGGCCGAACAGCCCGTTGCTGATCACGCCGCGCCGGCCGTAGAGCACGACGGTCGCGGTGGCCACCGCGAAGGGTGGGCTGACGATCGGTACGAGTGCGATCACGTGCAGGACCCGCTTGCCCGGTACGGCGAGCCGGGTCTGCACGAAGGCGAACAGGAAGCCCAGCGCGGTGCCGACCAGGCCGACCAGGACGCCCAGGACCAGTGTGTTGCGCAGGATCCCCAGGTCGACCGGGGAGGTGATGAACTCCGCGTAGCGCGGCAGCGCGTCCGGGGCGAAGGCCGCGGTGAGGACCGCGACGAGCGGAATCACGCTGCCGACGACCACCAGCAGTACGCAGGCGACGAGCAGCAGTCGGACGCCGAGGTCGAGCCGACGCCGACGGGGCGGCCCCGGCACCGCTGGATCCGGCGTCCGACCACGGCTCGGGAGAAGGAGGGTCATGACTTCGGCGCCTGGGCCACTTCGCCGTCGAACCGCCGGTTCAGGGCGGTCTTCGCCGCGCCGGCCTCGACCGCGTCGTACTCGACGAGCGGGATGGCGTGCAGGTCCACGACCTTGTCCGAGACCTTCGCACCGGGATTGGTCGGAAACTGGTACGACTTCACGGTCGGCCCGATCTCCTGCGCCTCGACGGTCAGTGCCCAGTCGACGAACTTCCGGGCGCTCACCGGGTTCTTCGTCCCGTTCACCAGGGCGACGCCACCGGTCTCGTAGCCGGTGCCCTCGGCGGGGAACGAGACGGTCAGGTCGGGGAAGCCGGCCTCCTTCGCCGCGACACAGTCGTGCGAGAAGATGACCCCGACCGCCACCTCGCCCCGGGCGGTCATCTGGGCCGGCGCGGCACCGGACTTGGTGTACTGCAGGACGTTCGGATGCAGCCTGCGCATGTACCCGAGCGCCTTGTCGGTGTCGCCGCCGGCCAGCACGACCTGGGTCCACAGTGCCGTGTACGCGGTGCCGGAGGTGGACGGGTGGGCGATGCCGATGTCCTTGGCGAGCTTCGGGTCGAGCAGATCCGCCCACGAGTCCGGGACCGCGAGGCCGCGCTCGGAGAGGAGTTTCGGGTTGCTACAGAACCCGAGAGCTCCGACGTAGACCCCGGTCCAGATCCCGCCCGCGTCCTTGTACCGGGCCGGGATGACCTCCGCGTTCGGCGAGACGTACGCCGTCAGCAGGCCCTCGGCGCCACCGGCGGCGAAGCCGTCGGCCGGGCCGCCGTACCAGACGTCGAACTCGACACTGCCCCTGCCGGCCTTGAGCCGGGCCAGCGCCTCTCCGCTGGAGAGCCGGACGAAGTCCGCCCTGACCCCGGTCGTGCTGCTGAACCGCGCGGTGGTCGCCGCGCACCATTCCTCGGTCGCGCCACAGACGACGTGGACGATTCCGCCGTCCTCGGCGTCCGGCGTGCTGCCGCTGGTGTCCCGGGCGCAGCCCGCACCGGCCAGTACGACCGCCACCGCCACCGCCGTCAACGCCGCTGTCCGTTCCGCGCCTCGTCGCAACTGACCCGTCATGAGGTCTCGACCTCCAAGGTTGGCCTTCGGTTGCGGTCAGGTTATGGGCGGGGAACCCCGACGGCGGTAACACCGGCGTGAGCCCTGGTGACACCGCCGTTACCTGGCCGGCCGGCGCCGGTCCGCTACCCGGGCCGATCGTCCGGTTTCTCGGCGGCGATGTCCGGCATCAGGTAACCGACGCCGCGCAGGGTGCGGAGGTATCCCGCGCCGCCGGGCAGCCCGGCCAGCCGGGACCGGAGCCGGTAGACGGTGGACTTGACCACGTCCCGGCCGCCGATCAGGTCGGTCGTCCCCCACACCTCCCGGAGCAGGTCCTGCCAGGACTGCGGCACGCCGCGCCGCGCTGCGAGGTGGGCCAGCAGTTTGAACTCCGTGTACGGCAGGTCGAGCCGGCGGTCCGCCAGCACGGCGCTCTGACTGGTCAGGTCGATGACCAGCTGGCCGACCCGGATCGCGGAGCCGGGAACGCGGCGGCGGCGCACCAGCGCCTGGGCCCGGAGCGCCACCTCGCGGGGATGGAACGGCTTCGTCACGTAGTCGTCGGCACCGTGCTCCAACCCGGTGATCACGTCGTCGGGTTGGGCGAGGGCGGTGAGCAGCATGATCGGCACCTCGGACCGGGACCGGATCCGCTGGCACAGGGTGAGCCCGTCCATCGCCGGCATCAGGACGTCCAGCACCACCAGGTCGACCGGGCGGGACCGCAGCAGGTGCAGCGCCGTCGCGCCGTCGGACGCGGTGAGCACGGTGAAGCCCTGGGTCTGCAGGGCGAACTCGATGATGATCGTCATCTGCGGCTCGTCGTCGACGACCAGCGCGATCGGGCCTGCATCCCGGTCCGCTCGCGGCCCCACCGGTCCGGCGCCCCGATCGGCTCGTGGCCCTCCCGGGCCGGTCACGACGGGCTTCCGGTCGGCGCGCCGCCGGGCAGGGTGAGCAGGAAGGTGGTTCCGTGCCGCGATGCCGTGTGCACCATGATCTCGCCTCCGTGCAGCTCCACGATGGTCTTCGTGATGACCAGGCCGAGGCCGGTCCCGTCGGCCAGCGGACGGCCGGTGGCGAACCGGTGGAACAACCGGTGCCGTTCCTCCCGCGTCATCCCCGCGCCGTCGTCGGTGACGTACACGGCGACGCCGGTGTCGACGGGGGTCACCCGGACGTCGATGCTGCCACCGGTCGTGGTGAACCGGCTGGCGTTGGAGAGCAGATTGGTGAACGCCTGGGCCAGCAGCATCGGATCGGCCGGAATCCTCGGCATCACCTGTGGGGTGTCCAGGCTGATCCGCTGCTGGCGCTGGGCGCAGAGCGACCGCATCGCGGTGACCACGTCCCGGGCGACCACCGACACGTCGACCCGTTCGAGCCGGGGTACGAACAGGCCAGCCTCGATCTTCGCCTGGATCAGCAGGCTCTCGCAGAGCCCGATGACCTGGGTGGACTGGTGGTCGAGCACCTGAAGGAACCGCTCCTGCGCCGGGGTCAGCGGGCCCGGCGTACCCTCCCGGAGCAATTCGACCGCGCCCCTGATCATGCTCAACGGCGTACGCAGTTCGTGGCTGAGCGAGGTCACCTGGTCGGCCCGTCGCTGGACCAGCTCCTCCAGTTGGGCCAGTTCGGCGCTGCGCGCGGCACTCGTCCGGCGGGTACGCAGGGCCATCAGCCCCGCGCCGGCGAGCCCGCCGCCGAGCGCGGCGATCGTCAGCAACCACATCGGTCCCACCCGTCAGCCAGCGGCCCGGTCGATCCAGCGTATGCCCGAACCCGGCGTCACAGACCTCGCGGTTGTGGTTGGGGAGATCGCGCGGCTCATCGGGCTGCTGAACAACGACTCGGCCGAGGTCGCCGAGGGCGCGAAGGCTGGGCCCTCGTCGAGGTGGACAGTGTCCACCGGGACCGTGGACACTGTCCACATGGTCGACGGGACCCGGACGAGACTTGTCGCGTGCGCCCTGCGGATGCTGGCCGACGAGGGCGTCGAGGCCCTGACGCTGCGCGCCATCGCCCGCAAGGCCCAGATCACTCACAACGCACCGTTGCGACATTTCCCCAACCGGGCCGCTCTGCTGTCCGCGGTGGCCACCGCGGGATTCGACGACCTGGCCGGACGCCTGCGTGGGGCCGCCGCCTCGCCCGGGCTGGTCGGCTCACCGGCCCGGCGGCTCGAGGCAACGGCCCACGCCTACGTGGCGTTCGCGGTGGCGAACCCCGGAATGTTCGCCCTGATGTTCCGCCACGACCTCGTCGACACGGCCGAGCCGGTCCTCGCGGCCGCCAGCCTTGCCGTCTTCGACGAGATGGCCATCCTGGTCGCGGACCGGCAGCACGAGGGCTGGCATCCGCACCTGGACAACAGACAACTCACCGGCGCGCTGTGGTCCGCGCTGCACGGCTTCGCCCAGCTCTGGATCTACCAGGCGCTGCCCACCGCCACCGGTGCACCACCGTTCGCCGACGCGCTGCACACCATGCTGCGAGTCCTCGATCTACGCCCCTCGCAGTGAAAGGCGCCATGTCCACACCACCACGCCGCGTCGCCGTGTTCGACCTTGACGACACCCTCGTACGCGGCGACTCGTTCGCCCTGTTCATGCGTCATCTACTCTTCCGCCAACGGTGGCGAGCGGCGCTGGCCGTGCTGTCCGCGCCGGTGCTGTGGCCGATGCTGTTCGTGCCCGCCAGCCGGCGCATCGCCATCGGCGGCATGCTGTGGATCGCCTCTGCCGGGCTCTCCGAGGCGGAGTTCACCGGCCTGGCGAGGCGCTTCGCCACCGCCCACGCGGACCGGCGCATCCGGCCGGCACTGGACCGGTTACGGCAACACCTGGACGCCGGTGACCGGGTGGTGATCGTCACCGCCTGCGCCGACCCACTGGCCAGCGCCGTCTGCGCCGAACTCGGCCTGCCGGACGTCGAGATCATCGCGGCCCGGCTCCAGCACGGACGCGCCGGAATGCGCCCCGCACTCGGCTGCCGGGGAGCCCAGAAGGTCGACCGCCTGCGTGACGCCGGCATCAGCCTCCCGGTCGACTACGCCTACACCGACAGCGCCGTCGACCTTCCCTTACTCAAGGTGGCCACCCACCGGTACCTCATCGAGCCCTCCACTCGCCATCGGGACCGCATCCGAGCGGTACTGCCCGACAACGTCACCGTCCTCGACACGACCACCACGCCGTGAACGGGGCCAGGGAGCTGCCGGGCCAGCGGCCAGCCGCGCACCGACGACTCAGCCAGTGGACCGGCGGTGGAAATTCGACCTGCCGTGGATGCCGACCGGCACACCGGAGCAGCCACGACGACCTCGGACAGCGAGCTCGTGCCCGCCGTCGCCGGAGGCCGACCGCCTCGGCGCCGGGCAGGTAAGCGCCGTCCTCCTAGACTGGTACGCACGCCGAACGTGGGCGCGCCGTCGGCCTGGGACGGACGACCAGTGCAGCCGTACCCGGAGAGGATGCCAGCCGATGAGCCTCGACGCCGCCGACCAGCACCGCCGCGCCGTCACCTTCCAGCGGTTGCACCAGGGGCCGACCTTCGTACTTCCCAATCCTTGGGACGCTGGCAGCGCGCGGGTGTTGACCCAGTTGGGTTTCCCCGCGCTCGCCACCACCAGCGGCGGCCTCGCCTTCACCCTCGGTCGCCGCGACGGGGTGGGCCTGGTCAGCCGGGCCGAGACGCTGGAGAACATCCGGGCCGTCGCCGGGGCGACCTCGCTGCCGGTGGCGGCCGACCTGGAGAGTGGCTTCGGCGACTCGCCGGACGACGTCGCCGAGACCATCCGGCTCGCCGCCGAGGCCGGCGCCGTCGGTGGGTCGGTCGAGGACGCCACCGGGGATCCCGCCGATCCCATCCTGCCGCTGCCCGAGGCGGTACGCCGGGTCGAGGCGGCCGTGACCGCGGCCCGTGCCCTTCCGTTCCCGTTCACCCTGGCCGCGCGGGCGGAGAACTTCCTCTACGGTCGGCCGGACCTGCCCGACACCATCCGCCGACTGCGGGCCTACGGTGCGGCCGGCGCCGACGTGTTGTACGCGCCCGGGTTGCCCGATCTCGACGCGGTCCGCTCGGTCTGCGCGGCGGTGGACAAGCCGGTGAACGCACTCGCCGGAGGCTCACCCGCGGTGACGGTGGCGATGCTCGCCGACTGCGGCGTACGTCGGGTGAGCGTCGGCTCGGCGTTGGCCAGGGCGGCGCTGAGTGCCTTCGTCGACGCGGCCCGGGAGATCCACGAGACGGGTACCTTCCGGTTCGGCAGGAACGTGCTGGGCTACGCCCAGGTGAACCGCCTCTGGTCGGACCGCCTCCGATAGCCGCGCCGCCTTTCGACGGGCGGACCGGCTCCGACAGGTGCCGAACCCGCATCGCCGCGGCTGAGGTGCACGGTTCTGTCGGTGCCCGTGGGCATACTGGCCGGCAGCCATCCACGGCGCATGTTCCGATCGGAGGGATGATCATGACAGCCTTGCTAGCCATCGGCACCAGCAAGGGCCTGTTCCTCGCCACCAGCGGTGCTGACCGCAGGAGTTGGCAGATCAGCGGGCCGCACTTCCCGATGACCGGCGTGTACGCGGTCGCCATCGACAAGCGTCGGGAGGCGCCCCGCCTGCTCGCCGGAATAACCAGCTCACATTTCGGCCCCAGCGTGGCCACCAGCGACGACCTGGGCGAGTCCTGGCAGGAGCCGGCCGAGGCGCCGCTGGCCTTCCCGTCCGGCACCGAAGCCAGCCTGGAACGGGTCTGGCAACTCGCCCCCGGCACGCCGGACGAGCCGGACGTGGTCTACGCCGGCACCCAGCCGTCGGCCCTGTTCCGGTCGGTGGACGGCGGGATCCACTACGAGATGGTCCGCCCGCTGTGGGACCACCCGCACCGCAAGCAGTGGGGTGCCGGCTTCGGCGGTCAGGCCGTGCACAGCGTGCTTCCGCACCCGGCCGACCCGGCGCAGGTCCTGGTGGCCATGTCGACCGGCGGGGTCTACCGCACCGGCGACTCCGGTGCGTCCTGGCGACCGCAGAACACGGGCATCCGCGCCTACTTCCTGCCGGACGAGTGGCCCGAGTTCGGCCAGTGCGTGCACAAGGTCGCCCGGGACGCCGGTGACCCCGAGTTGCTCTACGCGCAGAACCACCACGGCGTCTACCGGTCCCGCGACGGAGGCGTCACCTGGGAGTCGATCGCCGACGGACTGCCGAGCGACTTCGGGTTCGCGATGGTCGCCCATCCGCACCGGAGCGGGACCATCTACACCTTTCCGCTGGTGGCGGACGGCGAGCGCTTTCCCGTCGACCGGCGATGCCGGGTCTTCCGCTCCACCGACGCGGGCACGACCTGGGAGCCGTTGACCAACGGGCTGCCGACCGAGGCGTACTACCCGGTGGTGCTGCGCGACGCGATGTGCGTCGACGATCTCGACCCGGCCGGCGTCTACTTCGGCACCCGGTCCGGCGAGGTCTACGCCAGCGGGGACGAGGGCGACTCCTGGTCGCTGGTCGCCGCACACCTTCCCGACGTGCTCTGCGTCCGAGCCGCGCAGGTGTGAGGTGGTCACCATACTCGTGCCCGGGGCGCTGCGGACCGACACGGCCGGTGCGAGCCGGTTGACCGTCGGTACGGCGGGCACCCTACGCGCCGTACTCGACGAGGTGGATCTGCACTGGCCCCGGCTGGCCCGGCGGATCCGGGACGAACAGGGCGAGCTGCGCCGCTACATCAACGTGTACGTCGACGGCGAGGACTGCCGGCAGTCGGGCGGTCTCGACACCCCGGTCACCGACGAGGCGGAGGTCCAGGTCATTCCCTCGGTCGCCGGCGGCTGACCGGCCCCCAGAGGCGGGTTCGGGCTGTCCGCCGACTCGGGGTGCGAACGGCCCTCGGTCGGCCTACCGTGGTGATTGTTGGTCAACATCTTCCTGATGTTGGCCGGCGGTTGGTTGTCCTCGGCCAGGGGCGGGCGTGGGATGGGACGGCGGTCCGGGCCGGGCCGGCGGCCGGAGACGGAACCGGAGTCTTCCGTGGGATCCCCGCACGTGTCGCTCGATGTCCTCGTTGTGGAGGCTTTCCATGTCCGACTGGCGTTCGCGCGCGCTGCGTCCCGCGAAGCGGGCTCTGCGCCGCTCGCAGGACCGGTATCCGCAGTCGCCACCGGAGCTCTCCATGGACCCGCGCGGCGGCGAGCCGGGGAAGCCCCCGCCGGCGGAGGAGAGCGTGGTCACCTCGGCGATCTACCGGGACGGCCAGCGGGTGGACGGTCCGCCCAACCTCGCGGAGACCTGCCAGCGGCTGCGGGACCAGCCGGGCACGATGGCGTGGATCGGGTTGTACCGGCCGACCGAGGCACAACTGCTCACCGTGGCCGAGGAGTTCGGGCTGCACGAGCTGGCCGTCGAGGACGCCATCGTCGCGCACCAGCGCCCCAAGCTCGAACGGTACGGCGACACCCTGTTCGTGGTGCTCCGGGCCGCCCGCTACCTCGACGAGTCGGAGGAGGTGGACTTCGGCGAGGTGCACATCTTCGTCGGCGCGAACTTCGTGCTGACCGTACGGCACGGCCAGGCTCCCGACCTGACCGCCGTGCGGCGACGGATGGAGAACGATCCTGATCTGCTGCGCCTCGGTCCGGAGGCCGTGCTGTACGCGATCCTGGACAGCGTGGTCGACGGGTACGCCCCGGTGGTCGGCGGGTTGCAGAACGACATCGACGAGATCGAGACCGAGGTCTTCGGTGGCGATCCCCGGGTGAGCCGCCGGATCTACGAACTCTCCCGTGAGGTGATCGAGTTCCAGCGGGCGACCCGGCCACTGCTCGACATCCTGTCCGGGCTGACGGCCGGGTTCGAGAAGTACGGCACCGACGAGGAGTTGCGGCGCTACCTCGGCGACGTGGCCGACCACGCCACCACCGCCTCGGAGCGGGTGAACGAGTTCCGCCAGATCCTGGCGGACATCCTCACCCTGAACGCCACCCTGGTCTCGCAGTCGCAGAACGAAGAGGTGAAGAGCCTGACCCAGGCCAGCTACACCCAGAACGAGGAGATCAAGAGAATCTCCGCCTGGGCGGCGATCCTGTTCGCCCCCACGGTGATCGGCACCGTGTACGGGATGAACTTCGACCACATACCCGAGCTGCACTGGACCCTCGGCTATCCGTTCGCGCTGTTCCTGATGCTGATGGTGTGCAGCACCCTGTTCATCCTCTTCAAGCGCCGCGACTGGTTGTGACCGGTCGGCCGGCGCGACCTACAGCCACTTGTTGCGCCGGAAGCCCCGGTGCATCGCGACCGCGCCGACCAGCATCACCACCAGCACCACCCAGAAGCCGTACGGCGCCGTCAGCCCCGGTATGGCCTCGAAGTTCATCCCGTAGATCCCGGCGATGAAGGTCTGCACCGCGAAGATCGCCGCCCAGGCGGCAATCTTGCGCATGTCGTTGTTCTGGTCGACCGACACCTGGGCCAGCCGCGCCTGGAGGATCGAGTTCAGCAGGTCGTCGTAGGCGGTGACCCGCTCCACCGTACGGACCAGCACGCTGCCCACGTCCCGGAAGTACCGGACGACCGGCCTCGGCAGTTCCCGGTCCTCGAGCAGCTCGGCGAACGGACGCTGTAACGGCGCCACCGCCCGCTTGAACTCCATCAGCTCCCGCTTGAGCTGGTAGATGTGCGCGATCCGCTCCCGGCCCCGCCCGGCGGCGAAGACCTGCTCCTCCACCGCGTCGATGTCTGCCTCCACGGCGGCGGCCACCTGGACGTACGAGCCGATGAGCTGGTCGCAGACCGCGTGGGCGACCGCCCACGGGCCGAGTGCCAGCAGGGTGGGCCGGGCCTCCAGACCGGCCCGGACCGGCCCCAACGCACCCGGCGCGCCGTGCCGCACGGTGATCACGAACCGGGGGCCGACGAAAACGGTCACCGAGCCGGTCTCCACCACCTCGGACGTCTCGGTCAGCTCCGAGTGCTCGACGTACCGGGTGGTGCGGAGCACGATCACCGTCACCTGGTCGTACCGCTCGACGGCGGGCCGGTGATCACGGTTGTGCGCGTGCCCGGCGACCAGGTCGTCCAGCCCGAACGTCCGGGCGATCGGCGCGAAGTCCTCCTCCGTCGGCTGGTGCAGCCCCAACCAGACGAACCCCCGACCCCGACGCGCCGCCGCCAGCGCTTCCCGGTAGTCGGGCCGCCCCGGCATCCGGCGGCCGTCGGCGTACGTCGCGCAGTCCACGACGCATTCCGCGTTCTGGCTGTTCTGCCCCGGGGCGTACGCGGGCAGCCCGTCGACGTTGAACATCCGGGCCATCACCCGGCGTACCGGCTCGGCCCACCGGGTGCGCGTACCGCCCAGGCCAGCGTTCCGTTCGTACCCCGTCATCCCCGGATGCCCCTTTCCGCGCACGGTCCACTGGCGTGCATCGAACCATCCGTAGCCGAGCCGCCCGGTTCCGGGTCCAGCCGCCTGGTGAGGTTCCACACCGGTGGCCTCGTCGGCGGCCGACCCGAGCTAAACTTGATCATTAGGCGGCGCCGGAACGCGACCGCCCCGGACGAGAGCGCTGCCGTACCCGGCCCTGCAAAGACGGCGCGCAGAAAATCATGACACCTGTCGATCTGATCGAGGTCGGCGGCTCGCTGCTGATCCTCTCGGCCTTCGCCGCCGCCCAGACCCACCGGCTCTCCCCGCACTCCGTGCGCTACCTACTGCTCAACATCGTCGGTTCGGCCGTACTGGCGGTGATCGCACTCCTGCACCAGTCGTGGGGATTCCTGCTGCTGGAGGGAAGCTGGGCGATCATCTCCACCGTCTCGTTGCTCCGGATGACGCGCCACGACGACAGGACCGCGGCCCGGACCAGCGGCGCCCAACGGGCGGATTCGCCCGGCCGGTGACGCCACCGGCGGTTACGTCCACCACGACAGAACCGCCGCCGGCTGTCAGGAGCCACCGGAATCGCCAGCTGTGGCGGCGTAGCCGCGCTGGCACACTTGCCCACATGGTCGACTGGTACACGCAGTCCGAAGTGGATGGGGACGTCATCCGGATCTCGGAACCGCACGTCAACGAACTTCTGTCGGCGAACTTCTGGTGGCTGCGCGGCAACGATCGGGACGTCGTGGTCGACGCCGGGATGGGTGTCGTCGCCCTGCGGGAGGCGATTCCGGGCATGTTCGAGCGCGATCCGATGGTCCTGCTCACCCACGCGCACCTGGATCACGTCGGTGGGGCATCCGAGTTCGGTGACCGGGCCGCCCACCCCGCCGAGGCGGAGCTCCTGGCGGCGGGGATACCGGCGAGCCTGTACGGCGCGGAACTCTACGACAAACTGGGGATCGACCCGGCGGGAGAACCTGTCCCGGAACTCATGATCGACGTCCCGCCCGGCCCCGGCTACGACCCGGCCAGCTACCGGGTCGAACCGATGAGCCTGAACCGCGTGCTCGACGACGGCGACCGCGTCGACCTGGGCGGGCGGGTACTGACCGTACTGCACCTGCCCGGCCACACACCGGGAAGCATCGCCCTGCTGGAGGAGCGCACCGGAACCCTGTATTCCGGCGACGTCGTCTACGACGGCGCCTTGATCGACTACCTGCCGAACTCCGACGTGACCGCCTACCGGCGAAGCATGGAGATCCTCGCCGACCTCGACGTGTCCGTCGTCCATCCCGGCCACGGGCACAGCTTCGACAGGACCCGCCTTCGCCAGTTGGCCCAGACCTACCTGTGCAGGAGTGCTTAGGTTGGGTCGGGTTCGTGGGTCGGCCCGGCGGACGACAACACCGTGGCCAGGAGCGGCCGAGGCCAACGGGCGGATTCGCCTGCTCGGTGACGCCACGAGCGGTTACGTTGAACTTCGACAGAACCGCCGCCGGGCCGTCGGAAGGAAACGCGATGGCGAACGCCGTTCCGGATCCGTCGACGGTCTCCGTCGGGCTTCGTACCGCCGCGCACGTCGGGATCTCCGTCTCCGACCTGGACCGCTCGGTCGCGTTCTACCAGGCGCTCACCGGTGCTGACCCCGTGGTCCGGGACGAGAGCATGCACGGTGCCGGCTTCGCCCGGTCCCAGGGCCTGCCCATCACCCGGCTGCGGTACGCCACGTTCCGGCTCAACAACCTCGGCATCGACCTGATCCAGTTCCAGGAGCCGACCGGGAAGGCGGCGGAGGTGGCCGCGAACCGGCCCGGCTCTATGCACCTCTGTTTCGAGGTGGAGGACCTGCGGACGGTGTACGACCGGATGCGGGACGCCGGGTTCGAGTTTCTCGGCCCGCCGTACACCTTCACCGTCGAGGAGGTGTCGCCGCCGGACGCGGCTGGCACCGAGGTCGCCTACTTCAACGACCCGGACGGGACCAACCTCGAACTCATCGCCCCGAAAGGCGGCTTCGCCAGATCAGGCTGAGCCGACCAGGTTGGTAGGACAGCAGGGCGTCGTCGTGCGCTGTCCGGCCTACGGCCGGCGGGCGACCTCGGCGACGAACGCGCGCCAGGCGTTCGGCCCGAAGGCCAGGGCCGGTCCCCGCTGGTCCTTGCTGTCCCGGACCAGCACCCGGCCGGACAGGTTGTCGGCCACCTCGACGCAGTTGCCGCCGTTCGTGTTGCTCCTCGTCGCCTTCCGCCAGTTCGGGGTCATAGCTCGCTCGCCATCCTCACGATCAGGTCCCGGGACATGTCCCGGGGAAGTGCCACCGAGCGTATCGCGTCCCAGACCCGCACCATCGCGGCAACCTGGTCCGGATCGGCGATCACCCGCCCCGACGCCTGGTCTTCGAGGTACGCCGTCTCGCCCCCACCGGGCAGCGCCGCCAGGACCAACGGTCCGGTCTGTCCGACGTACAGACCGGCGGATCGCGGTACGACGTGGATGAAGATCAGTTGCCGTGTCGACCACTCGGCGAGTTTCTCCAGTTGTGGCTTCATCAGCGTCGGCGAGCCGCGCATCAGCGCCAGTTCGTCGATGACGAAGGTACAGACCAGGGGCTTCTCCCGGCCGAACACGGCGGTCTGGCGCTGCATCCGAAGTGTCAGCCGCTCCTCTGCCTCGTCGGGACTGAGCAGGCCGGCGTTGAGTAGCGCCCGCGCGTACTCCTCGGTCTGGAGCAGCCCGGGAACAAAGTTGGGTTCGTGCGACCGGAGCGATACGGCCTCAAGCTCGATCTCCGGCCACGCCTGGAACCACTCCGGCGGCAGGGCCTTCCGGGCGTCGGTCGCCAGCTCCTGGATCAGGTCTCCGGAGCCGAACACCTCGTCCAGGTTTCTCGCCGTGTCCGGCATCGGCACCAGCCGGGCCGTCTCGAATTTCGCGATGAGCGACGTGCTGACCCTCAGGCGTTCGGCAAGCCGCTCCTGAGTCACCCCGTGGGTTGACCGCAGGACCTTGATGATTTTCGGAAGACCAGTGTTCCTCATTTATTACCGACCTTTCTCGCTCAAGGCGAATTGTTCCCGGATGCGCCACGTCATGCCTGACCTCGAAACATCGAACGGTGTACGCAGCCCATCTTTCGCTGTTCCTAAGATCAGGTCCAGAGTGGAAAGCAGCGGAGTCGACAACACTCATCGCGTCGGAAGGCACTTTTCGAAAGCTCATCCGGGACCAATCGGCTTCGTCACGGAATCCGCTCGCAGAAAGGGCGACCAACGGAAGCGGTGCTTCCCGGAGCGCGCGACGGCGGACGCCGCCGACCAACAGGTAGCCGACCATCCAGAACTCGCCTGCGTGCGCGGAAGCCCATGGGGACGAGCCGCAGGCCGAGGCGCGGGGCCGCTGGGATTGGACAAGCCCCCTACAGTGAGCCCGGTCTTGAGACAGGGAGGCAGCAGTGACACGAACGTTCCCGGATGAGTTGCGGCTGATGGGGACGCGGTGGCAGATCGTCGGAAGGTCCTTGCGACCGGTGATCGCCTTCGCGCTGGTGCTCGGCTATGCCGCCCTGCTCGGCGCGCGCGGGCCGCGGCTGTGGCTCCTCGCCCCGCTGCTGCTCGCGGTCGCCGGCTGGGGGGTCCTCTCGCTGCTCTCGCTGGTAGCGCAGCTCACCGGCCGACCCGCCGGCCTCGGACCCGACGGCGTCCGCCTGCGGGTGCGGCAGTGGCAGCGGCGTGTGGTCACGATCCCGTGGGACGAGGTCACGCTGGTGTGGATCGGGCACCTCGGCCGCCACCGCTACCTGTGCCTGAACGCCGACCCGCGCGGTGCGCACGCGGACGAGTGGGACCCCCGGGGCAACCGGTACACCAGCCGATACCGCCCGCTCTCCGTCCACCTGCCCAGATCCGTGTCCACCGAGCACGTGACAGCGGTGGTGGCCGCGTTCAGCGCAGGAGCGGTCACGGTCGCTGATCGCGGACCGGACGCGCAGCCGTTCGGTGACCGCCGGGTGCACGGTGGTGCGGCGGTATTCGCCAGGGCGACACTGCTTGCGCTCGTGCTGGCCGGGCTGCCGACACTACTGGGCCTCGCCCCGCCGTGGAACCAGCCATGGTGGCCCGGGGTGACCGGCGTGGCCGCCCTGCCCGAGCCGTGTGCCGTCTTCACGGCCGAGCACGCGGCCGCACTCGGCATCACCGACGCTGAACTCGTTCAGGACGGCGCGTATGTGCGCCGCTGCGATTACACGGTGCCCCAGGGGACGCTGACCGTCGGGCTCGAGTTGCACCACGCGTTCCTCGGCCGCAGTGCCGAGGACGCCCGCAAGAAGGTCCAGGAGTTGTCCGGGTCGCTCGGTGCCATGCCGGTCCGAGTTCCCAGTGTTGGTGACGAGGCCTGGCTGGTCAGCAACCCGCAGGGCACCACGACGATGATCGATCGCAGCGTGGCCCGCCTGGTCGCCCGCCGCGCCAACGTCGTGCTGCTGATCCTGTACGGCGGCGAGCAGCAGCCCGACGCCGCCCAGGCCGCCGTCATCGACACGGCCCGCGCGACCCTGGACGCCCTGCGGGTGCGGTAGCCCGAGGCACGCGTGCCGGACCGTCGACGTCACCACACCTCGCCGGTGGCCGGGTTGGGTGATGCAGCCTCCAGACAACGTCACCGTCCTCGACACGACCGCCACGCCGTGAACGGGGCCAGGGAGCTGCCAGGCCAGCCGCCAGCCGCGTACCGGCGATTCAGCCGGTGGACGGCGGTGGGAAGTTCGATCTACCGTGGATGCTGACCGGTGCACCGGAGTAGGCCACGACATCGTGACCAGCACCACCACGATGGAGAACGCTCACCTCACGAGGTTGAAGCGCAGGTGTGTGACGCGTGGCGATTCGATCACGGCGGTTCGTTCGAGTTCGATGTGGTCGGTGCCCAGGCGGTCGAACAGACGCGTACCGGTGCCGAGGAACACCGGTACGAGTTGCACGTGGATCTCGTCCACGAGCTCGGCCCTGATGAACTGTTGTCCGGTGGTCGGCCCACCCATGATCAGAACACTCCTGTCGCCCGCCGCGTGTCGCGCCTGGCGCAGCGCGCTGTGGAGTCCGTCGGTGACGAACGTGAAACTGTCGCTCTCCATGTTCAACGGATCGCGCGCCTCATGAGTGATCACGAAGCACGGCACCGGGAACGGGGTGTCCTGCCACAGGCCCACACCGATGTCGAACGTCCGCTTGCCGATCACCACGGCACCGGTCGTCGCGTAACGTTCCCGTGCCTGCTCGGCGTCGACCCCGACGGGGGTGACGCCGTCGGCTGCCACCGCGCGGTCCCCGCCGCCGTGGAACAGCCACTCATGCAGCCGCTCGCCACCTCTGCCCATCGGTCGTTCGGCGGTGACGTCAGGTCCGGCGGCGAAACCGTCCAACGACACGCTCATGCTCAACAGGACGCGACCCATCTGGTTCTCCTTGTCGTTCACGTTCCGGTCAAGTCATGTGGGCGGGGAGACGGGCCGTGCGGGCACGAGCACGGTCAGCAGAACGGCGGCGGTCAGCGGAAGTCCCGCGGAAATCCGATGGTCGCCGGAGCGTTCGGTTGTGCGGCGGGTGGTGGGC
>NZ_JADPUN010000320.1 GCF_015690345.1 Plantactinospora alkalitolerans
CGACATCCACCGTCCCCGCCGCCCTCTCCACTGCCGCCATGTCTTCGGTAGGACCTGCGGCGCCACCGGAGTCGCGCCGGCCGGCCGGATCCCGGCGGCCGTCGACCGGGACCGCCGGTCCACTTCCGGCGCTCATGTCGCGCTGCCCAGCGCCGGTCCGGGACGGGCCGAGGGCAGCCGGCGGGCCCGCTCGGCCAGCCGGCCACGGGCCAACGCCGTTCCGTCCGCGGTAAGCCGGTAGCTGTGTCGGGGTGGCCGACCCGGGGTGGCCGCGGCCTCCCACCGGGTCTCCAGCAGGGACTGGTCGGCCAGCCGCATCAGGATCGGATAGAGCGTGCCGGAGGCGAGTTCGGTCTGCTTGCTCAGGTCGTAGCCGTACCGCCACTGGTCCGGCTCGGCGAGGAGTGCTTCGAAGAGCCGCAGGGTCTGCGGCGAGGTGTGTGGTATCCGAGGCATGGTGAAACTCTATATATATAGACCTTCGACGTCCAGCGATGGCGGACTCGCGGCACCTCGCCGCTCAACCGCCGGAATCGGCCAGTTCCGCACCGGCCGGCACCTCGTCGCTGTCCCGGTCCGCCAACCAGCCGTCCGGCAGATAGACCTTGCCCGGCGAGTTCGTCCGACCCCGGGGCTGACCGAGCGTCTCCACCGGAAACGGCTCGGCCGGATCGAGCTTGCCCAGCAGATCGTCGAGTTCGGTCAGACCGCTCGCCATCGCCAGGGACCGACGCAGCTCGCCACCGACCGGGAAGCCCTTCAGGTACCAGGCCACATGCTTACGGAAGTCCACACATCCGTCCCGCTCGGCGGTCTCCGGCCGGTCTCCCCCGGCGAACCAGTCGACCAGCAACTCGGCATGCCGGCGCATGGTCCGGGCCACCTCCCCGAGGTCCGGAAGCCGGCGCTCGGAGCGGCCGTCGAAGGCCGCCGCCAGATCCGCGAAGAGCCACGGCCGGCCCAGGCAGCCACGGCCGACGACGACACCGTCGACCCCGGTGTGCGCCACCATCGCGAGCGCGTCGTCGGCCTCCCAGATGTCCCCGTTACCCAGCACCGGCACGTCCAGCGCCTGCTTCAGGGTGCCGATGGCGTCCCAGTCCGCGGTGCCGGAATACCGCTGCGCGGCCGTACGCCCGTGCAGGGCCACCAGCGCCGCGCCCGCCTCCTGCGCGGCGAGACCCGCCTCGACGTACGTCAGGTGGTCGTCGTCGATGCCCTTGCGCATCTTCACCGTCACCGGCACCCCGGCCGGCGCGGCCGCCCGCACCGCCGCCCCGACGATCCGGGCGAACAGCCGGCGGCGCCACGGCAGCGCCGCCCCGCCGCCCTTCCGGGTCACCTTCGGCACCGGGCACCCGAAGTTCAGGTCGATGTGATCGGCCAGATCCTCCTCGACCACCATCCGCACGGCCGCGGCGGTAACCGCCGGATCGGTGCCGTAGAGCTGGAGGCTGCGCGGCCGTTCGTCGCCACCGAACGCGATCATCCGCAGCGTCTTCGGATTCCGCTCCACCAGCGCCCGCGTGGTGACCATCTCGCAGACGTACAGCCCGCCACCCTGCTCCCGACAAAGCCGCCGAAACGCGACATTCGTGATCCCCGCCATCGGCGCAAGCACCACCGGCGGCCACACCTCATGCCGCCCCAACCCCAGGGAGCGGGTAAGGAAGGGCCCCTTCTTATCGCTTTCAGTAGAAGAAGGGCCCCTTCTTAACGGCTCACCCATAGCAGACCTTCCGCCATCCCGGTGCGTTGTGCACAGCACCCCTGGTTATCCACAGCCTCGCAAAACGGCCCTGCCAAGGTACGCGACCCCGGGCAGCCTGCACCAATGACCACAGTCAGCACGCCCCAGGTGACCACGGCCGGCACGCCCCAGGTGACCACCGCCGGCACGCCCCAGGTGACCGCAGCGGGCACATCCCATGATCCGCGCCCGGAGATCGAGGAACTCGCCGACCGTCAACAGCACATCGTGACACGGCGCCAGTTGCTCGCCGCCGGCATCGACGACATGCACATGTACCGCCAGACCCGGCGCGGCCGGTGGCAACGCGTCCTGCCAGCCACGTACGCACTCGTCAGCGGCACGCTCACCGACGAGCAGCGACGCATCGCCGCCGCCCTCTACGTGGGGCGAGGCGGGCAGCTCACCGGACCGGCCGCCCTGAACTGGTACGGGTTCCGCTATGCACCGAAGGAGGACCGGATGCACCTGCTCGTACCCCATGGAGCGCGCCGTGCCTCGGCCGGACACGTGGTGGTGTGGCGGGCTCTCGCGCTGGACGAGCACGCCCGCGACGCCGGTCTCTACCAGATCTGTTCGCCCGCACGCGCGGTCGTCGACGCCTGCCGGGGGCTGCGCGACCTCCGTACCGTGCGGTCGGTCATGGCCGAAGCGCTCCAGCGTGACTTCACCGATCTGCATGCCCTCGACGAGGAGGTGATCCGCGCCGGCCGGAGCCGGACGGCGCTGGTCAGGCAGGCGTTCGCGGAGATCCTGCACGGCGTACGGTCCTCGCCGGAGGCGGAGCTTCGGGCCTGCCTGGCCACGAGCCGCGTACTTCCCGAGATCATCTGGAATCCCTGGCTGCTCGGCCCGGACGGCGTGCGCCTGCCCACCCCGGACGGCTACCTTCCGGACGCCGCGATCGCGCTGGAGGTCGACTCGCAGGAGTTCCATCTGGCCCCGGCCGATTGGCGCCGCACCATGGACCGGCACAACGAACTCAGCCGGTACGGAGTACTGATCCTGCACTTCCCGCCGAGTCAGATCCGGCGGGAGCCGGATCGCGTCCGTCGCCTCGTCGAGGACGCGCACCGGTCCCGCCAGGCATCCGGCGCCCGCTGCGGGGTGTTAGTAGGGGCCCCTTCTTCTACAGAAAACGATAAGAAGGGGCCCTTCCTTACACCTCAGCAGCCGGGGAGGCGCTCGATGAGGTAGTGCTCCACCTGGTCCAGGGAAACTCGCTCCTGGGCCATGGTGTCCCGGTTCCGGACCGTCACGGCGTTGTCGTCCAGGGTGTCGAAGTCGACAGTGACGCAGAACGGGGTACCGATCTCGTCCTGGCGGCGGTAGCGGCGGCCGATCGCCTGGGAGTCGTCGAACTCGACCGCCCAGCGCTTGCGCAGGGCCGTGGACAGGTCCTTCGCCTTCGGGGAGAGGGCCGGGTTGCGGGACAGTGGCAGCACCGCCACCTTCACCGGGGCCAGGCGCGGGTCGAGACGCAGCACGGTCCGCTTGTCGACGCCGCCCTTGGTGTTCGGCGCCTCGTCCTCGTCGTACGACTCCAGCAGGAAGGCGAGCACCGCCCGGGTCAGGCCGGCGGCGGGCTCGATGACGTACGGCACCCAGCGCTCCTGCTTCTCCTGGTCGAAGTACGACAGGTCGACGCCGGAGTGCTTGCTGTGCGTGGAGAGGTCGAAGTCGGTGCGGTTCGCGATGCCCTCCAGCTCGGAGAACTCGGTGCCGCCGAACCGGAAGCGGTACTCGATGTCGACGGTCCGCTTCGAGTAGTGCGAGAGCTTGTCCTTCGGGTGCTCGTAGAACCGCAGGTTCTCCTCGGAGAGGCCGAGGTCGAGGTACCAGTTCCAGCGCTCCCGCAGCCAGTACTCGTGCCATTCCTCGTCGGTGCCGGGCTCGACGAAGAACTCCATCTCCATCTGCTCGAACTCCCGGGTACGGAAGATGAAGTTGCCCGGGGTGATCTCGTTGCGGAACGACTTGCCGGTCTGGGCGATGCCGAACGGCGGCTTCTTGCGGGCCGAGGCGGCGACGTTGTTGTAGTTGACGAAGATGCCCTGAGCGGTTTCGGGACGCAGGTAGTGCAGGCCCTCCTCGCTCTCCACCGGGCCGAGGTAGGTCTTCATCAGGCCGTTGAACATCTTCGGCTCGGTGAAGGTGCCCTTGTTGCCGCAGTTCGGGCAGTTCAGCTCGGCGAGCGAGGCCGGCGGCTGGCCGTGCTTCTCCGCGTACGCCTCTTCCAGGTGGTCGGCCCGGAACCGCTTGTGGCAGGACTGGCACTCGGTCAGCGGGTCGACGAACGCGTCGAGGTGGCCGGAGGCGGCCCAGACGTCCCGGGAGAGGATGACCGCCGAGTCCAGGCCGACGATGTCGTCCCGCTGCTGCACCATGGTCCGCCACCACTGGCGCCGGACGTTCTCCTTCAGTTCCACGCCGAGCGGACCGTAGTCCCAGGCCGACCGGGTGCCCCCGTAGATCTCGCTGGACGGGAAGACGAAGCCTCGACGCTTGGCGAGACTGACGACGGCGTCGATACGGTCGGCTGGCATGGTTACCTCCTACACCGGCTGGCGGCCGGCGGGGACAGGGTCGGGACGGTCAACGGGGACAACGGTCGCGGGCGGTGGACACCGTCGGCGTCCGGGCCCGGGTGGGTCGGTGTCGTGCACGACGAACGGTACGCCTCACCAGCGCCCCCGAGCCCAGCAGATTACTCCACGGCCGGAGTCGTACCGCCAGCGCCCGGCCCGCCCACCGAGGGCCGAACCGGGCGCGACTAACTGATGTCGCAGACCTTGAGGCCGCCGGCCGAGTCCTGGTCGAGCAGGGCCCGCAGGTTGTCCTGGCCGCCGCTGGCGTAGGTCACGTCCACCGGCACGCTCAGTTCCGACGTGAGCGACACGTCGCCGACCTGGAACGAGGCGATCTCCGGCTCCGCGCTCACCCGACGCTGGAACTCCGCCGGCGACTCCTGCTGCTGGGCGGCGTCGCAGAGCAGGTGGTACGCCTTGCTGAACTCCTCGTCGTCGACCGCGTCGAGGTACTCGCCGACCACCGTCCTGGCCTGCTCGTTCAGCGCTTCCGCGCCGGAGACCAGCAGTCCGACCAGCGCCGCACCGCCGCCTCCGCAGAAGAGCACCACGGCGAGGGCGGCCACCCCGATACCGAGCCACATCCGCATTCCCCGCCCCTCGGAGGGAGGTGCGGCGAACGGTGGCACGGCGCCGGGGCCGGGTGGTGGGGCGGGAGCGTCCGGCGGTACGGGCCCGAAGCCCTGGTGCATCGGCGGTGCGGCCCCGTACCCGGCGGGCTGCCCGTAACCGGGACCAAGTTGTCCGTGCCCCTCGGCAGGCGCGCCGCCGTATCCGGCGGGTGCTCCGCCATGACCGGCAGGTGCGTTGCCGTACCCGGCGGATGCGTCGCCGTAGCCGGCAGGTGCGTTGCCGTACCCGGTGGATGCGTCGCCGTAGCCGGCAGGTGCGTTGCCGTACCCGGTGGATGCGTCGCCGTAGCCCGTCGGTTGCCCGTGACCAGGGGGTACGCCGTAGCCGGCGGGCGGCGCGGAGCCGCCGGGGGTGCCGTACGCGGCAGGCGGTCCGGGGATGCCGGGCGGGGCTGGCGCGTCGGCTGGGCCGGGTACGTCAGCCGGGGTCGGGCCGTCGCCCGTGGTGGGCCCGGGATAGGACGCCGGCCCACCGGGCGGTCCGGGAACGGTCATGGGGCAAGGGTAGTGCCCGGCGCATCACCGGCCGGAGTCAGCGGCCCGGTCACTCGGTGTGACTTCGACCTGGCCGTCCGGTTCGGCGGTGGCGAGTGCCTCGTAGGCGGACGGCTCGTCGAGCGACTCGGCGAGCAGCGGAGTGGCGTGGATCTTCACGTCGAAGGCGCCGAGGGCCCGACGGTAGGTGCCGACCGATTCCCAATCGGTGATCAGGCACCAGTGGCTCGGGTCGTCGAGGGCCCGCAACAGTTGGCCGCGACGGTAGCCGGGGCGGGCGGCGAGCGCGGCGAGCGCGGCATGGGCCCGCTCCGTAAAGGCCGGCGCGGCGTCCTCCGCGACCACGAACCTGTTCGTGACGAGCACCGGGTGCCTCCTCCAATGGTCGGTCGGCCGGCGGGCTGGGGTGTCGCGCACGACAGCTCACCGGTCGGAGAATCGATATCTCGTAGAGTCTGTGGGATGCAGCGTACGCAGAGTGTTCTGCTGGTCCGCCTGGCCAGGGCCAACCCGACGTCCGTGTTTCTCGGCGTCCTGGTGCTGGTCCTGGTCGCCCTCTTCGCACCGGGGATCATCGGCGGGGCACTGCTGCTGGCCCTCGCCGTCGGCCTGGCCGCCCTGCTGGTGACCACCTGGTCGGTGCAGACCCCCGTCACCCGGACGATTCGGCTGGTGATCCTGGCTCTCCTGTTCGTCGCCGCGCTGACGAAGATCCTCTGACCGACGCCCCGAGGAAGAAGATCATCTGACCGATCATCCGACCGATCCGCTGACCGATCCGCCGAGCCGGGACCATGACGTGAAGCACTCTCATGCAAGCATGCGTTTTTGACAATCATTCTCATTGTCGCGGACAGTGGATGACATGCTGATCCGCTCCGCCCTCCGTACCGTGGCCGTCGCCGCCACCGGCCTGCTCGCGCTGGCCGGCGCCGCCGCCTGCACCGCCGACGGCACCGGTGCCGATCCCGACCGGGTCGACGTCGTCGCCGCGTTCTATCCCCTCCAGTTCGTCACCGAGCGGGTCGGCGGGGACGCCGTCCGGGTGACGAACCTCGCCAAGCCGGGCGCCGAGCCGCACGACCTCGAACTGAACCCGGGCCAGGTCGGCCAGGTCAGCGACGCGGAACTGGTGGTCTACCTCGCCGGCTTCCAGCCGGGCGTGGACGAGGCGGTCGAACAGCAGGGCGGCGACCGCGCCTTCGACGTGGCGACCGTGCAGCCGCTGCTGAACGCGGCGGCCGGCGGACACGATCACGAGGGCGAGGAGCACACGGGCGGGGCGGCGGGTGCACAGGAGGAGCACGCGGAGGGCACCGGCGGCAAGGACCCGCACGTCTGGCTGGACCCCAGCCGGCTGGCCACCATCGGCGACAGGCTGGCCGAGCGGCTGGGTTCCGTCGACCCGGACCGGGCCGCCGACTACACCGCCCGGGCCAGGGCGCTGCGCACCGACCTGGAGACCCTGGACTCCGAGTACGCCCAGAACCTCAGGACCTGCCAGCGGCGCGAACTCGTGACCAGCCACACCGCCTTCGCCTACCTGGCCCAGCGCTACCAACTGGAGCAGGTCGGCATCTCCGGGCTCACCCCGGAGGACGAGCCGGCCCCGCAGCGGCTCGCCGACGTCGCCGCCGAGGCCCGGGAGCACGGTGCCACCACGATCTTCTTCGAGACCCTGGTCAGCCCGAAGGTCGCCGAGACCATCGCCCGGGAGATCGGGGCGAAGACCGCGGTGCTGGATCCGATCGAGGGCCTGCAACCGGGCAGCACCGGCGACTACCTTTCGGTGATGCGCAGCAACCTGCAGACCCTGAAGACCGCGTTGGGATGCTCATGACCGACTCTGTGGTCTCCGTCGAGCACGGGGTGGTCGCGTACGACGACCGGCCCGTGCTCCGGGACGTCTCGCTGCGGGTGACGACCGGTGAGGTGGTCGCCGTACTGGGCGCGAACGGGTCCGGCAAGTCGACCCTGATCCGAGCCGTCCTCGGCCTGGTGCCGCTCTCCGCCGGCACCGTCACGCTCTTCGACACCCCGCAGCGCCGGTTCCGGCAGTGGTCCCGGATCGGGTACGTCCCGCAGCGGATCGGCGCCGGCAGCGGCGTACCGGCCACCGTCGCCGAGGTGGTCGCCTCCGGCCGGCTGGCCCGACGGGGTGTACTGCGCCCGCCCGGCAGCGCCGACCGGACGGCGGTGGCCGAGGCGCTGAGCGCGGTCGGGCTCTCCGACCGGGCCGGTGACCCGGTCGGCACCCTCTCCGGGGGCCAGCAGCAGCGCACCCTGATCGCGCGGGCGCTGGCCGGCCAGCCGGAGCTGCTGATCCTCGACGAGCCGACCGCCGGGGTCGACTCGGCCAGCCAGGACGCGTTCGCCGAGGCGCTGCGCGGGTTCGTCGCCGGTGGCGGAACGGTGCTGCTGGTCGCCCACGAACTCGGCCCGCTCTCCGCACTGATCACGCGCGCGGTGGTCGTACACCACGGGGAGATCGCGCACGACGGCGCGGTACCGGAGCCGGCCGGTCACCACGCCGCCCCCGGACACGAGCACGTCCACCCGCACGCGCCGGAGGAGTCGGTCGGGATGTGGGGCGGATGAACGAGCGAAGCGAGGAGGGATCATGAGCGAGCGCAGCGAGCGAATCAGCCGGCTCAGTCGTCAAGCTCGTGACGCCGACGAGCGCAGCGAGGAGGGGTCATGAGCCTGTTCCAGTACGACTTCATGATCCGGGCCCTGATCGGTGCCCTGGTGATCGGGCTGACCGCCCCGGCGCTCGGCATCTATCTCGTGCAGCGGCGGATGTCGCTGATCGGCGACGGGATCGGGCACGTCGCGCTGACCGGTGTCGGGGTCGGCCTGCTGCTCAACCGGTCCCCGGTGGTGATGGCGGTGATCGTCGCGGCCGTCGCGGCCGTCGCCATCGAGCTGATCCGGGAACGCGGGCGCACCTCCGGCGACGTCGCGCTGGCGATGCTCTTCTACGGCGGGATCGCCGGTGGGGTGATGCTGGTCGGGCTCTCCGGCAGCCGCAGCAACGCCAACCTGATGGCGTACCTCTTCGGCTCGCTGACCACCACCTCGCCGCAGGACCTCGTGGTGATCGTGGTGCTCGCGGTGGTGGTGCTGGTCACGATGATCACGCTGCGGCCGGCACTCTTCGCGATCTCCCACGACGAGGAGTACGCCCGGGTCTCCGGCCTGCCGGTCCGGGCGCTCAACCTGCTGCTGGCGGTCACCACGGCGGTGACCGTGACCATCGCGATGCGGGCGGTCGGGTTGCTGCTGATCAGCGCCCTGATGGTGGTGCCGGTGGCCACCGCGCAGCTCTTCACCCGGGGTTTCCTCGGCACCATGCTGTCCGCGATGGGGCTCGGCCTGCTGGCCTCCGGTTCCGGGGTGTGGCTGGCCGGCACCGCCAACACCGCGCTCGGGGCCACCATCGTGATCCTGGCGATCGGGCTGTTCCTGGTGGTCGCCGTCGGGGTGGCACTGCGTCGGGCACTCGGCCGGCGCAGGGCCGTACCGGGATCGGCTCACCAACTGGAGCCGTGCGACGTGGTGCTGGGAACCGCCCCACGGACGGCGCCGGACACGTCGGACCCGGCGGCGGACCCGGCACCGGATCCGGTGGCAGACCCGGTGGCCGACCCGGCTGCGCCCCGGAAGGGCGGCGCGTCCGCGGACGGGGCCCGGCCGGTCGGCATCCTCCGGAAAGGCTGATCCGACGGGGGACCCGAGTTTGCGATCATCGGCCGACGGGCGGTACCCGGTTAACATTGGTTACCGTTACGGAATGACGAGCACGAACGGCTACGAGGGCTTTGCCGGCGCCGGAGAGCTGCTTCGTGCCCTGTCCGCACCGATCCGGCTCGCCATCGTCAGCGAACTCGCCGGCGGCGAGCGATGCGTGCACGAACTGGTGGAACAGCTCGGCGCACCACAGCCACTGGTCTCGCAACACCTGCGGGTACTCCGTGGCGCGGGCGTGGTCCGGGGCTCCCGACGTGGTCGGGAAATCGCGTACGCCTTGGTCGACGAGCACATCGCGCATATCGTGGCGGACGCGGTCAGCCATTCGGGAGAGGCAACATGACGGGGTCCGGCGGCCAGCCGACCGGTACGGCGCGGCGGGAGGGCGACATGACGACGGCAGACAGCGGCACGGCGCTCCGCAACACGCGCCAACGCAGCGCCGTGAGTGCCCTGCTCGGCGAGGTGGAAGGCTTCCACAGCGCCCAGGACCTGCACGCGATGCTGCGCAGCCGGGGCGAACGGGTCGGGCTGACCACCGTCTACCGCACCCTCCAGGGGCTGGCGGACGCGGGCGAGATCGACGTGATGCGGCCGCCGGGCGGCGAGCACCTCTACCGCCGGTGCAGCGAGGGACACCACCACCATCTGGTCTGCCGGGCCTGCGGCCGTACGGTCGAGGTGGAGGGGCCGGCGGTGGAGAGCTGGGCCGAGCGGGTCGCCGCCAAACACGGGTACGCCGACGTCAGCCACACCCTGGAGATCTTCGGCACCTGCCCGGACTGCGCCCGCCGCTGACCCGGATCCCCGGCTGAGCCACGCCGGCTCGCCGCCCCGTTAGCCCGCACCGCGGCAGACGCAGCAGAGGAAGCAGACGCAGCAGACGAGCCCTGTTCAGCCTGCACCGAAGCAGACGAAGGCCGCCGCCGTGGCCTGGGCGGACCCGTCATCGGTGGCGGCGAACCCCCGCTGGGCGGCGGCGAGCGCGGCCGCCGGCAGGGCACCGGCATCCATCCGTCGGTGCAGGTCCAGCATCAGCTCGGTGGTCAGGTCCGCCGGCACCGGCAGCACGGTGGCGATCAGACTGCTGGCGCCGAGGGCCAGCAGTACCGACGTGAACCCCATCACCTCGTCGCCGGGGCGGACGCCGGACAGCCCCGAGTCACAGGCGGAGAGTACGACACAGCCCGGCGGTCGGGGCAGCCGTTCCAGTTCGTACGCGGTGAGCGGGCCGTCGGCGAGTTCCAGTGTGGAGAAGAGCGGGTTGTCCGCCCGGAATCTGCCGTGCGCCGCGATGTGTGCCAGCCGGGCCCCGTCCAGCGCCGTCGTCACCGCCTCGAC
>NZ_JADPUN010000322.1 GCF_015690345.1 Plantactinospora alkalitolerans
GGCGGGCCAGGGCTGGCGCGACGCCGCCCGCGCGGCGGCCCGGATCGTGCTGGCCCGACCCGCCACCCTGCTCGGCACCGCCGGGACCGTCGCGCTGGCCGGCGTGCTCTGCGTGCTCATCCTGCCGCCGCTGACCCCGATCCTGGTCGGTTACACCCTCTTCGGGCTGCACGCCACCACCCGCCGGCTCGCCACCCCGGCACGGTCGGCGAACTCCGGATAGCGGCCTGCCGGTCCGGGCCGACCCGACACGGCCGGCGCCGGGCGATCAGGGTTGGTCGGAACCCGGGCTCGACACCGGGGTGAAACGCACCGGAAGCGACGCCGGGCCACGGGTCCACGCCGAGTCGACCGACACCACCTCCTCTGGCGGAATCGCCAACCGGACTCCCGGCAGCCGATGCAGGGCGGTCTCGACGGCGGTACGGACGATCAGCCGGGCCGGCAGCCGAGCCGGACACGAGTGCGGACCGGCACTCCACGAAACGTGCGCCCGGTTGCCGACCTCGATGGCCGCCCCACCGCCGGCGTGGATCCGAGGATCGGCGTTGGCAGCGGCCAACCCGAGGATCAGCGCGTCGCCACGCCGGATCGCCTGCCCGCCCAGCTCGGTGTCCTTCAGCGCGTACCGGCCCGCCACGTTGCTGAAGGGCGGATCCCGCCACAGCACCTCGTCGAGCGCGTCGTCCACCCCGAGCCGGCCGCCCCGAAGGCGCCCGCCGAACCGCGAGTCGGTGAGCATCAGCCGGAGCGTCTGGCTGATCCAGTTGATGCCGTTCTCGTTCGCCCCCACGATCAGCAGCAGGATGGTGTCGTAGATCTCGGCGTCACTGTGCAGGTTCGGATGGTGGGCGAGGTAACTGGTCAGGTCCTCCGACGGTGCCGCCCGGCGCGCCGCCACCGCCTCGGCGGCGAGCCCCAGGACCCGCTGCCGGGCGGCCTCGGCGTCGCCCTCCCAGGAGTACAACTCCAGCAACCCCCGGTAGAGGGCACGCCCCTGGGGGGCGTCCATGCCGAAGACGTCCGCCATGGCGAGCACCGGGATGACCGCCGCGTAGTCGGCGACCAGGTCGGCCTCGCCCCGGCCGGCGAAGTCGGCGATCACGCCGGTGCACAGGGCCGTCACCGCGCGCCGCAACTGCCGCTGGTCGATCCTGCCGAGCCCACCGTCGATCGGGGCACGCAGCCGCCGGTGCCGCTCGCCGTCGGTGAAGAAGGCGTTGTCGTACGGCGACATCATCGCGCGGACCTGCGAGTCCGGCGCGAGCCTGTCGTCCTGGTACACCGACCAGTTGGCCGGGTCGGCGGCGAAGGTCTCCTCCTGCCGGGTGACCGTCAGGATCTCCTGGTATCCGAGGACGAGCCAGCCGTTGATCCCCGGTTCGAGTTCGACCGGCGCGACCGGCCCGTACTCCTCGCGCAGCTTCTGGAAGACATGCTGCGGCTCCGGGCACATCGTCGTCGACACGAGCGGAATCAGTCCGGTCATCTCGTCGAGGGACGTGGGAGCGCCCGGCTCCCGGCGAAAGGTCGCGGCTGTCACGAGACCACCTCCTGGGGGGCCAAAATATTCGGAGCCGGAGCCGGAGCCGGAGCCGGAGCCGGAGCCGGGCCGTCGGCGAGGTCGACGGCGTACTCGACGAGAGTGGTCAACACCTTCAGCACCGAGGCCCGGTCCCGGGCGTCGCAGTCCACGATCGGCGTCTCCGGCAGCAGATCCAACGCGGTACGCAGCTCTTCGACGCTGTGCCGGACCGTGTCGGGGAAGTGGTTCACCGCCACGACGAACGGCATCTGGGTGCCGATCTCCAACTGGTCGAACACCTCGAAGCTGCCCTCCAGCCGGCCCGGCCGGGTGTCGACCAGGACCAGCACCCCGGCGGCACCCTCGGCCAGCCCCTCCCACAGGTCCCAGAACCGTCGCTGCCCCGGCGTGCCGAACAGGTACAGCGCCAGACTCTCGTTGAGGGTGATCCGGCCGAAGTCCATCGCGACCGTGGTGGTGCGTTTCTCCGCCAGGCCGGTGAGGTCGTCCACGCCCTCGCTGACCTGGGTCAGGGTCTCCTCGGTACGCAACGGACTGATCTCGCTCACCGCGCCGATCAGCGTGGTCTTGCCGACGCCGAAGCTGCCCACCACGAGGATCTTCACCGACTTGGTCACGGTGCCGGGTAGGTATTGGTCAGAGAGCCCGGAGGCCATTCAGCACCTCTTGCAGTAGATCCCGGGAAAGCTGCGGAGACTGGGGGCTTCCGGCCCGCGCGGTCAGGTGGCCGGAGTCGACCAGGTCGCTCGCCAACACGCGTACGACGCTGACCGGCAACTCCAGTCGGGCGGCCGCCTCGACGAGCGACAGCAGCCCCCGGCACATGGCCAGCAGGGCACGTTCCTGACGACCGGCCGAGATCGGCAGCGACGGCGCCGGATCCGTGGCGATCAGCAACGTGTCGATACTGATCGTGTTGCGTGACGGACGTGCCCGGCCCTTCGTGAGCACGTACGGCCGCAGCGCGGTGTCCCGATAGGTGCGGCCAGGATCGTCCGGAGAGGTCACGCGGTTTCTCCGCTCCGCTCGGTCATCGGCATTCCTCGGTCGGCTCGGTCATGCCCCGGTACCGTGGCGTGCCGTCGTGGCCAGGTTGCGCTCGCCGATCCGGTTCACCTGCGTCTGCATCTGGTGGGCGATCAGCCCGGGATCGACGGCCGGCTCGGTGACCACCGCCAGGTGTGAGCCGTCCCCGGCCCGCCGGACGAACAGGTACCCACCGTCGAACTCGATCATCAGATGACGAAGGGACCGGCCACCCGAACCGAACTCCCGGCCCACGCTCCGGCCGAGTGACTGCAGTCCGGAACAGGCTGCGGCAAGCCGATCGGCGACGTCCGAGGCGGTGTGCTCCGACCGGACCATGGCCAGGCCGTCGGCGGAGAGCACCACGGCGTGCCGGACGTACGGCACCGACACAACCTCGGCCAGCATCCAGTTCTGGTCTTGTTTCGTCGTCATCGTGTACGCAATCCTTCGGTTGTCGGCGGTCAGCTGGTGCCCGCCGGATCCGGTTCACCGCCGGTCCGGCCGCCTTCGATGAAGGCGCCCATCCAGGAACCCGCCTGCTCCGGCGTCGGGCTGGAAGATGCCGGCGCCGACTCCTCCGGGACGGCCGCGGCGGCCTGCCCACGTCGGGACCGGCGCTGCGGAAGCGTCGCACCGGCCGGCGGCGAGTCGGCGGAGGCGGTGTCGACGCTGGTCCGCGGTCCGGCCTCGACGACCGGTGTGGCCTGCCGAGCCGCTGGTCGCGCGGCGATGGCCTCTGGAGGTTCCACGGTCTCCACAACCTTCGACGGAATCAGCACCACCGCCCGCAACCCACCGTACGGGGACTCGCTCAGATCCGCGCGGAACCCGTGCCGACGAACGTAGTGCCCGACGACGGCGAGACCGGTCTGCGGAATCTCGCCCAGATCCCCCAGCCCGGCCCGGCGGCGCCCGGAGACGATCTCCCGCGCCTGCTCCAGCCGGTGCTCGTCCATGCCGACGCCGCCATCGTCGATCTCGATAACGGCACCCCGCTGCACCCTCCGCACGGTCACCGGCACGCTCGTCGCGGGCGGCGACGACTGGGTGGCGTTGGCCAGCAGCTCGGCCACCAGGTGGATCACCGGTTCGACCACCTCGGCGGCCACCGCCACGTCCTGGTCGCCGGAGACCTCGACCCGCTGGTAGGCGAGGATCCGCGCCGAGGCGGCCCGGACGACGTCCACCATCGCCAGTGGCTCCTGCCACTGCTGTCCCGGCCACTCCCCGCACAGCACCGCCAGGCTCTGCGCGTGCCGGGCCTGCTGCGCGGCGGCATGGTCGACCCGCATGCTCGACTCCACGACATCCGGGTCGTGCTGGTGCCGGTCGGCCATCAGCGACACGTGCTCCTGGATGGAGTGTGCCGCCGTCTGGACCCGCCGGGACAGTGCCACCACCGCGAGCCGCAGCGACTCCTCCCGCTCGTCCGCCCGCTTCAACGCACTCGTCGCTTCCGCGAGCACGCCGTCGACGAGGCTGGCCGCGACCTCGTCCAACTCGGAGTCGCCGTACGCGGGCGGCACCGGGGAGCCGGCCATCGCAGCCGAGAGGCGTACCCGGAGGAGATGCTCCAGGGCCCCGTTCACCGCTGCCGATCGCGCCTCGGCGCGATCGGCCCACTCGGCCTCGCGCTCCGCCAACTGGTGCTGGTACCCGAGAATCCGCCGCTCGACCTCCCGCTCGTGCTGCTCGAACGCGGCCCAGGTGGCGCGCTGCCGGCGGCGCAACCTCCGCAGCAGCGTCAACAGCAGCACCGCGACCGCCGCTGCCAGGACACCGACCGCCACACCCCGCAGGCTGCCGCTGATCACCGCGCCGGCCACCGCCGCCACCGCGGCGAGGGCCGTGATCGTGAAGGTGGCCGACCACACCAATCGGCCCTCCGGCGATGGACGGCCGGACGAGAGAAGAGGTGTCATTTTCACCCTCAAGCGGAAGATCCAGGCAGGACGGAACGATAAATCGCAGTTCAGGCACGTGGTGGATCAGGATCGTACCCGATCACGCGTGGGCCGCCGTCCCCCTGAATGGACAGATGTCACTGGAGGAAAGCATCGACGGCTATCCGCCGCCGCCGCCGAACCGGGCGAAAAGGAACTCGGATTCGGTGCCGCAGACGATGACCGAGGTGTTCCACGAGCAGGAGGTCGGGATGATCCCCTTGAGCTGGCCCAACTCCGTCGCCTTGGCGGAGCCGACGTTCACCCCGGCGATACTGGCGTCGTCGCGGTACGGCGTAAGTTCCGCGTCGAAGGCGAGCAGGTTGCCGCCGTTGACGCGTACGGCCACGCCCTCCCGGGTCAGGATGTTCCGGCCGTCCGGGTCGAAGAGCTTCACCGACTCGGACGACGTGCCGATCCGCACCAACGCGTTCTCGCCGACCGGCACCAGGTGCTCCGCCTGCGGCACCCTCCTGCGCCAGGCCGCCTCCTGGTTGTCCGCCCGGTCGTCGGTCCGGACCGCCACCAGTTCGGTGGATTCCTTGTCCGAGCCGGCGCCCTCCAGCAGGCAGACCTGGTGCTTCCCGCACGGCTCCAGGGCCTGTGGCCGCCGGCTCTTGTCCGGTGCGGAGTAGACGTTCGTCGGCGCCCCGAGGGTCGCCAGGTCGTACCGGGCGAGCCCGTAACCGTCGGTCGGCGAGGCCACGAAGAGCTGACCGTCGTACGCCAGCACGAAGTCCTTGGTGTCGGCCGCCTTCTCCCGGGTCTTGAGCACCCGGCCGTTCGTCACGTCGATGACCCGGATCGAGCCGTCCGCGCCGATCTGGACCAGCCGTGGGTCGTCACCCCGGTTGGGCATCATCGGATCGCCGTTCGGGTTGGTCGCCGCGCCGCCGACCTCCTCGGCGGTGTTCATCGGATAGATCGCCGAGGCGCTGTCGTACTGCCCCGGCGGGCTCGGCAGGGTCCATTCCTTGCCGGTCCGGGCGTTGATCCCGATCACCCTGGCGGCGGTCTTGTCGAGCACCACGACGTACCGGTCGAAGTAGTGGATGGTGTCGTCACCATGGACCTGCCGGCGCCACAGGTGCGCGCCGTCGTCCGGGTCGTACGCGATCAGGTCACGCGGGGTGCTGCCGATCGGTGAGCCCGCCTCGACCAGCAGGACGTCCGGCAGCGCCTCGATCCCGGCCCACTGCTCCGCGCCAGTCTCCGTCGTGATCCAACGCGACACCTTCGCCGTTCTGGCCTGCACCACCGCGACGTCCAGCCGCTGGTCCGGCCGCCGATAGGCGACGTACGCCCGGTCGCCGGCCATCGCGGTGAACGGCGTCGCCGGGTTCTCCACCTGGGCGGCGACCCGGGCGATCTCCGCGAACGGCGCGAAGTCGATGGCGGGATAGCGGTCCCGGGTCAGGTACAGCGCTGCCGCGCCGACCACTCCGACGAGCGCCAGCAGCGCGCCCGCGCCGATCCAGATCGCCCGGCGCGGCAACCGGTCGACCAGCCCGGCCAGCGCCGCCCGGGACGAGGATGCGGCCCCGGGGCTCTGCCGAGGTGGCTCGACGCCCTGCTGGAGCGGCCCGGAACCCTGCCGGGGTGGAGCGGAGACGGCCACCGCCGGCCCGCCCAGGTAGGGCCCGGCCGGTCCGGGCACCGCGTGTCCGAGCGCCACCTGTCCGGGCACCGCGTGTCCGGGCAACGACTGTCCCGGCACCGCGTGTCCGGGCAACGACTGTCCGGGCACCGCCGCCGAAGGGTCGGGCGCGCCGGGGCTGGTCGGCACTCCGGCCGTACCCCGGACCGCCGGTGCCGCGACGGTGGCGAGCGCCGTACCGGACAGCTCGGCGAGCGCGCCCTCGGCGACCGGCAGCTCCGGCTGTTCGAGTACGGTCGGCGCGATCCCGAGGTCGGCGTGCAGCAGCCGGGCCACCAACGGCACCCGGGACGATCCGCCGACCAGGAACAGCCCGGCGAGCTGGTCGACGCTCAGCCGGCAGTTCGCGAGCACCGAGGCGGCCTCGTAGACACCCCGGCGCAGCAGCGGGGTGACGACGCGCTCCAACTCGTCCCGGGTCAGGTGCAACGCCTGCTCGACACCGGGCACCGGGATCGGAGCGGTGGTGGCCCGGGACAACATCTCCTTGGCCCCGCGTACGTCGTCCCAGAACTGCCGGCGGTTACGCCACTGGCTGGCCGTGACCGGGTGGCTGAGCTGCTGCCAGACGACTCCGTGTGCGGTGGCGACGACCCCGCCGAGGTGCTGGACCAGGGCCGCGTCGAGATCGAGCCCGCCGAGGTCGGAAACCCCACCCGAGCCGATCACCACGAATCGGGCCCGGCCGGCGTCGTCGGTGCCCTCGTTGCGGACCACCGCGATGTCCAGGGTGCCGCCGCCGAAGTCGAAGACCGCGAGGGCCGAACCGACCGGCACCGGCCGGCGCAGCACGTCGGCGAAGTAGCGGGCGGCGGCGACCGGCTCGGGCACCAGCAGGGTGCCGCCGGAGGGCCGGGACGACGGATCTGTGCCGGTCACCGGGGGCCAGCCGGCCCGACCGACGGCGGCGGCCAGGGCCTCGCGGCGGCGGGCGCCCCAGGTCGCCGGGTAGCTGAGCACCGCCGGTGGCAGGAAGCCGACCGCCTCGACCGCCGCGTTGGCCACCGTGCCCAACACGCTGGCGAGCAGGTCCACGACCGGAATCTCCCGGTCACCGAGGAGTACGGCGGACTCGTCGATCCGCCGCTTGGGGTTCGGCTCGTAGCGGGCCGGCTCGGCCTGGGCCAGCCGCTGGGCGTCCCGGCCGACGTGCAGCCGCCCGGCGGAGTCGAGGAACACGCCGGAGGGCAGGATCGGCTGCCCGTCGAAGAGCAGCGGCCTGGTACGCACGTCCGGCCAGCGCAGTACCGCCACGGTGTGCGAGGTCCCGAGATCGACGGCGAGCCCGTAGCCTCCGTCCTGCCCTGCCATGTGCCGACTCCTCCGCAGGCGAGGGGTTGCCCGGCCCTGCATGTTACGGGGCGGTGCCCACTTCCGGCCGGGACGCCCGCGTCGCCGCTCTGGCGTGATCACGTAACGCCCGGTTCGCCCGTCCGGGCAGGCCACCCGTCACCGGATCACTGGATCGGGCCGGCACCGCTTCGCTGGGCGGGGAGGATCCGCCGCAGGTGCAGGTGGCCGTCCCTGGGGAACGGCGGGCGGGCGGACATGATCCGGTCGAACCGGTAGCCGGTCTTCTCCGCCACCCGGCACGACGCGGTGTTGTCCACCTGGTGCAGCAGCGCGAGCCGGTCCAGACCCTCCGGGCCGAAGGTGTCGAAGGCCCAGCCGGTGAGCGCCTCGAGCGCGCGCGGGGCCACCCCCCGACCCCGGGCGGGCGCCGCCGTCCAGTAGCCGACCTCGGCGGAGCCGACCGCCGGGTCGAGCGACTTCAGCACCACGTTGCCGAGCAGCCGACCCGGCCCGTTCTCCAAGCCCTGGTCCGGATCGCCACCCGGATCGTCGGCCAGGACGGCGAAGCTGATCCGCTGACGGTTCTGCCAGCCGGCCCGCTGAAGTGCCAACCACCGGTGCGCGTCGTCGACGTTCTCCAGTGGAACTCTCGTCCAGCGCCGCAACACCGGGTCACGGAACGCCTCGATCAACGATTCGACGTCGTCGTCCTGCCACGGGCGCAGCCGCAGGGCCGGAGCGGACGGGGTCGCCTCGGCTCGGAGGACGACGGTCGGCGCGATGCTTGCCGAAGGGGGTTGGCTGGTCACGGCTCATTCGACCACAGTGGGATTGCTGCTACCCGAACCCGTCGGGTCGTCGAGGCAGGCGTGCAGCGCGGTGATCAGCATTTCGACCCGGTCGAAGCCGGCCAGCTGCCGGGTGGCGTACGCGAACGTGTAGTTCCGGGCCGGATCGGCGTACGCCGTACTGCCGCCGATTCCGCTCATGCCCCAGCTTCCGTCGTCCTCGTACTGCATGCCGAGGGTCCACCGGGTCGGGCGTTCGAGCAGCAGGTCCGTGCCGGCGTACTGCACCCGGGTCAGTTCGGCGACGAGTTCGGCGCTGAACAGGCGTATGCCGTCCAGGGTGCCGCCGCCGAGCAGTGCCGCGTACAGCCGGGCCAGTCCGCTCGCGGTGGCGTGCAGGTTGACGGCGGGTATCTCGGCCCCGCGCCACAGCGGGCTGTTCAGCACGGCGAGGTCGAGACAGCCGGCCGGATTGCCGAGAGCACGGGCCCGCAGGGAGCCGGCCGCCCCCCGCGCGCTGACCGGCCAGTCCGGAACGCCGTAGCCGAGTTCCGCGCAGCGGGCCTGGTCGGCCGGGCCGAGTCCGACGTGGAGGTCCAGCCGCCACGGTCGGGCGATCTCGTCGGCCAGGAACTGCCCGATCGACCGCCCGTCGACCCGGCGGACCAGTTCGCCGAGCAGGTGTCCGTAGCTGAGGGCATGCTCGGCGGCGACCGTACCGGCCGGCCAGAGTGGTTCGGCGCCGGCCAGGTCGGCGACGAGCAGCGGCCAGTCGGCGAACGCTTCCGCCGGACGGCGGACCGGGAACACCGGCAGCCCGGCCGTGTGGCTCAGCGCGTGTCGCACGGTGGTGTCGGCGCTCCGGAACTCGGCCCAGTGTCGGACGATCGGGTCGTCCAGCCCGATCCGGCCCCGTTCCACCAGCAGCAGCACGCAGAGCGCGGCGATCGGCTTGCCGGCCGAGTAGACGTTGACCAGGGTGTCCGGCGTCCAGGGACGGGTTCGGCCCGGATCCCGCCAACCGCCGACCAGGTCGAGCACCGGCCGCCCCTGGTGCCAGACGGCGAACGAGGCGCCGGACTCGGCCAGATCGTCGGCCGGGCCGGCACCGCGCGACGCATCGTCAGCCAGGGAGGCACCGTGCGCCGGATCGTCGGCCGGGCCGGCACCGTGCGCCGGATCGCCGGCCGGAGAAGCGTCCTGCGCCGGCCCCCCGGACAGGGGACCGGCGAACGACGCCGCGAAGACGTCCCGGACGCGGTCGAAACGTGGCTCGCAGGTCCCGATCATCCGCTCACGGTAACCAGCCGGAGATCGGTGGCCCAGCGCGCCAGCCGGGTCGGCGTGGTCGTTTCGGGAAAATCTGACCGGGTCAGGCGGCCAGCCGGCGCCGGGACACCTCGGCGAGGGTCACCGCCGCCGCGACGCTGGCGTTCAGGGACTCGACCTCGGAGACCATCGGGATGCTCACCCGCAGGTCACAGGTGGCGCCGACCAGCCGGGACAGGCCCCGACCCTCGGAACCGACCACCACCACGAGCGGCCCGATCGCCGCCTCCAGGTCGTAGAGGTCGGTTTCGCCGTCGGCGTCCAGTCCGACGACCAGGAACCCCTCCTGCTGGGCGAGCTTGAGCGAGCGGGTCAGGTTGGTCACCTGGCTGACCGGAACCCGGGCCGCCGCGCCCGCACTGGTCCGCCAGGCGGTCGCGGTGATCCCGGCGGCCCGTCGCTCCGGTACGAAGACCCCCTGGGCGCCGAACGCGGCAGCCGAACGGATCACGGCGCCGAGGTTGCGCGGATCGGTGATCCCGTCCAGCGCCACCAGCAGCGGTGACGGATGCTCCACCGCCATCGCGAGCATGTCCTCGAAGGGTTCGTAGGCGAACGGCGGCACCTGCACCCCGATGCCCTGGTGCAGCACCCCACCGGTCATCCGGTCCAGTTCGGCCCGGCTGATCTCCAGGATCGCGATGCCCCGGTCGGCGGCGGTGCGGAGCGCCTCGTTGACCCGGTCGTCCATGTCGATGCCCTGGGCGACGTACAACGCGGTCGCCGGCACCTGGGTGCGCAGCGCCTCGACCACCGGGTTCCGGCCGACGAGCAGCTCGGCGGCGTCCCGGCCCGGCGTGGAGCGGCGGCCGGGCGCCACCCGTGGCCCGGACCGGGGTGCCGGCTTGCCTCCGGTACGACC
>NZ_JADPUN010000310.1 GCF_015690345.1 Plantactinospora alkalitolerans
GCCGGGGACCGGAGCCGTCGGAGCCGGAGCAGTCGGGGCCGGAGCGTTCGGGGGCGGAGCGTTCGGGGCCGGAGCGTTCGGGGCCGGCGCCGGAGCGGTCGGGCCCCGGGTCGGTACGGGCGGGACCGGCACGACCGGACGCGGGCCGAGGTCACCCGCGCCGTCGCCGAAGGCGATCTCCCGTCCCGGCGGGGTGAAGTCCCGGCGAGGCTTGCCCTTCAGCGCCGACGCCATGGTGGTGGCCACGGCGGCGATGACCTTCCGCTGCACCGGCGCACCGACCGCCTCGCTCGGGTCGTCCGGGTTCGCGGCGATGGCCGCCGCCGCGAGCTGCGGGGTGAAGGCGACGAACGTCTCGCTGGTGTACCCCTCCGCGCTGCCGGTCTTGCCGGCCACCGGCTGCGCGCCGAGGATTCCGGCGACCTCGGGCGCGCTGCCACCGTCACACTGCTGGTACGCCGACTGGTTGCCCACCGGGCAGCGGGCCGCGTCCGTCGCCGCCCGCGCGACCTCGGGTCGGAGCATCCGGCCACAGGTCGAGGCGGCGGCCGGCACCGCCCGGCCTGCGGCGTCGACGACGGAGAGCACCGGCAACGGCTTGCAGTACGTCCCGTCGGCGGCCAGCGTCGCGTAGGCGTTGGCCAGGTCGAGCGGGGTGGTGGCGGCAACGCCGAGGGTGAACGCGCCCCAGCCACGCGCGCCGTACGCGGCCAGCCGGGCGTCGCCGTCGGCCCGGAACACGATCCCCAGCCGCTCGGCCATCCGTACCGCCTCGTCCGCGCCGACCCGCTGCTCCAACGCCACGAAGTAGGTGTTCACCGAGCGCCCGAAGCCGGTCCACATGTTGCGGTAGCCGTCCATCCAGCCCGGGTTGGCGTTGGCCGGACACCAGTAACCGGCACAGCTGTTCGGCCCGCTGACCGGATAGCTGGTCAACAGCTGGGACGGCGCCACGTAACCCGCGCTGAGCGGCATCCCGGACTCCAGCGCGGCCAGCATGGTGAAGAGCTTGAACGTCGAACCGGCCTGGTAGCCGTCGATGTCCCCGCCCCCGGCGACCAGCTGGTTGACCGTGTTCGGATAGTTCTCCTGGCCGGGCGGATTGGAGTCGAGCCCGTAGTGCCGGTTCACCGCGAGCGCCAGGACCCGGCCACTGCCGGGCTGCACCACCGCCATCGGCATGGCTCGACGGTCGGCGTAGCCGTACACCCCGAGGGTCTGTTGCAGCGCGCTGGCCTGGATGGCCGGGTCGAGCGAGGTGACGATCCGGTACCCGCCCCGGCGCAACGTCTGTTGCCGCTGGTCGACGGTGTGTCCGAAGGCCGGGTTCGCGGTCCACCAGCGCCGGAAGTAGTCGCAGAAGAAGCCCCAGTCGGAGTGCCCGTCGGAGACTCCCGCGCAGTCGTTGGGTTCGGCACCGGGTCGCAGCGCCAACCGAACCGCCTGGGTCCGGGTCGCCGTCTCCGCCCCGATCGCCCCGGTGCCGACCATCTGGCGCAGCACGTACCAGCGGCGGTCCAGGGCCGCCTCGGCGTCGCCGCCGATCGGGCTGTCCGACTCCGGCGAGCGCACCAGGCCGGCGAGCAGGGCGGCCTCGGCCAGGTTCAGCTGCCGGGCCGGCTTGGAGAAGTACCGCTGGCTGGCGGCGGCGACGCCGTACGCCCCGGCACCGAAGTAGGCGATGTTCAGGTACCGGCTCAGGATCTCGTCCTTGGACAGCCGCCGTTCGAGCGCCAGCGCGTACCGCATCTCCTGGAGCTTGCGGCCCGGCGTGGTGGCGGTCGCCTCGGCGCGCTGCTCCTCGGTCAGGCCGGGATCGCTCTTGAGCACGTTGCGGACGTACTGCATGGTCAGCGTCGAGGCGCCCTGCCGCACCTCGCCGCCCATCTTGTTGGCGACGAACGCCCGGAGCACGCCGCGTACGTCGACGCCGCCGTGCTCGTAGAACCGGGCGTCCTCGGCCGCCACCGTCGCCTGCCGCATCACCAGGGACACCTCGGCCAGCGGCACGTTCGTCCGGTTCTCGTCGTAGAACGAGGTGATCAGCGTCCTGCCGTCGGCGGCGTAGAGGTAGGAGCGCTGCGCGGTCGGCGGGGTGCGCAGGTCCTGAGGCAGGTCCTCGTACTGCGCCCCGGCCGACTTCAGCCCCACCGCCAGCAGCACGTACGCCGGCAGCGCCGCCGCCGCCAGGATGGTGCCGGAGAGCACCCCGGCCAGAAAGAGGGTCCAGAGTTGACTCAGCCGCAGCCGGAGCATGCGGTACCTCCCGGGCGGAACGGCGAAACGGCGCAACCCGGACGAGTACGCCGGGTTTGGGACTCCGTCAGCCTGCCGTCATATTCCGCCCACTGCACCCGCTTTGCCCTAAACCCGCACCAGATTCACGAAAGCGGGTGACGAGGGGTGTTAAGAAGGGGCCCTTCTTCTACAGAAAGCGATAAGAAGGGGCCCTTCCTTACGGCTCCTTACGGCTCCTTACGGCAGGAGGACGGCCGCGAGCGGCCGTACCGCCTCCTCGATCTCGTCGGCGACGCGACTGAAGCACTGGTCGCCACGGCCCCAGGGGTCGTCGAGGTCGTCCGTGGGGAGAGGAGAGGAGGAGGTGGAGGAGGAGCCGTGGCGGGATTTTTCCAGGGCGGCGACCAGGGCGGCGCCTCGGGCGTGGACGGTGTCCGGGTCGGGGTGCCCGTCGGTGGCCGGCGGCAGGGTGGCGGTGTCCAGGGCGGCGAGGAGGCGGGCGAACTCGCCGAGGACGAAGGTGCGGGAGGCGGCGTCGGGGCGCAGCGCCACCACGTACTCCTGCTGGTCGGCCGTTGCCGTCAGGACCAGATCGGCCGCGTCGATGTGCTCGGACCGGAGCTTGCGGGCGCCGAAGTCGTCGGCGTCACCGCCCCGGGACCGCACCTGCCGGGCGGCCGGCGGGTTCATCTCCTCACCGGCGTGCCAGGCGCCGGTGCCGGCGCTGTGGCTGTGTACCAGGTGGTCCGCCGCCCCGGCGTCGGCAGCCGGATCGGCCGTGCGCCGCGCCAGCCGTTCCCGCACGGCCAGGGCGAGCAGCCGTTCCGCCATCGGGGACCGGCAGATGTTGCCCATGCAGACGTGCAGCACCGTGAACGGCGGCACGTCAGGACACCTCGCCCTGGATCTCCGGTACCACGTCGCGGAGCTTCTCCAGCGGGATCGCTCCCTGGCGCAGCACCCGGGGCACCTCGCCGGTCACGTCGACGATGGTGCTCGGCACCGGCTCGGGGCAGGCCCCCGCCTCCAGGTACGCCCGAACCGCGTAGCCCAGCTGCTCCCGGGCCTCCTCGGCGGTGACCGCCGGAGGCTGCCCGGTCTTGTTCGCCGAGGAGACGGCCATCGGGCCGGTCTCCCGGAGCACCTCCAGGGCGACCGGATGCAGCGGCATCCGTACCGCCACGGTGCCGGCGGTCTCGCCGATGTCCCATTGCAGGCTGGGCGAGTGCTCGACCACGATGGTCAGCGCACCGGGCCAGAACGCGTCGGCCAGCTCGCGGGCGGCGGTCGGCAGCATGAAGACGAGCCCGTCGAGGGTGCGCCGGGAACCCACCAGTACCGGCGGTGGATGCTGCCGGTCCCGCCCCTTGGCATTGAGCAGCGCCTTGACGGCGTACGGCGTGAAGGCGTCCGCGCCGACCCCGTAGACGGTGTCGGTCGGCAGAACGACCAGTTCGCCGTTCTTGACCGCCTCGATCGCCGCGGCAATGCCTCGGTCACGGTCCGCGAGGGACCGGCAGTCGTAGAGCATCACGAGGAGCCAGTCTGCCACGCCGGAACGGCCATCGTGGCACGGGTACCACGCCGGTTCCCGGCCGTCGCACCGGGCGGGCCCACCGGAGCGCGTCGGGGCGGGTCAGGCCGTCGCGCCGGCCCGGCGGGCGGTGGCGAACCGGGGTCGGCCGACCAGGTCCGGGTGGTCGGCGATGTCGACGAACCGGCCGTCGGCGCGCAGCAGGTCGGGAACCACCGTCCCGTGCGTGTCGTCGTGCTCGATGCCCAGGGCGCCGCCCGGCCGCAGCAGCCGGGCCGCGCGGGCCAGCACGAACCGGATCACGGCCAGCCCGTCCGGGCCACCGAAGACCGCGTCCGCCGGATCGTGGGCGGCCACCTCCGGGGGTACGGCGGTGCCGTCCGGGACGTACGGGGGGTTGCAGAGCAGCACGTCCACCCGGCCGGCGAGGTCGCCGAGCAGGCTCGGGTCCGCGACGTCACCGGCGACGACCTCGATCGGCGGGTCGCCCGCCCCGGCCCGCTCGCCGGCGTTGCGCCGCAACCAGGCCAGCGCCGGAGCGGCCCGCTCGACCGCGAACACCCGTACCCCCGGCACCTCGTCGGCGACGGCGAGCGCGATCGCGCCGGTGCCGCTGCACAGGTCGACCACGATCGCCGGGCCCGGCTGCCGGTCGGCGGCCGGGATCGCCGGCCCGGTCTCCCCGGCGAGTTCCGCCCCGCCCGGCTCGGCACGACCGACCCGACGGGCCTGCGCGATGCCCCAACCGGCCAGCAGTTCGGTTTCCGGGCGGGGTACGAAGACTCCGGGCCCGACCGCCAGTTCCAGGTGCCGGAACGCCGCCGTGCCGAGCAGGTGCTGCAACGGCTCGTGCCGGGACCTCCGGTCGACGAGGTTCCGGAGCCGGGCGAGTTGTCCGGGGGTGAGCGGGTCGGCCAGGGCCAGCGCACCGCGCCGCACCCCGAGGACGTACGCCACCAGCAGTTCCGCCTCGGTCCGGGCCGGACCGACCCCGGCGGCGGCCAGTTCCGTCGCCGCGAGCGCGGCCGCGACCGACGGTCGGGTCCGTTCTGTCCCTTCATCGGGATGCTGAGGAATACGCGTCACGACATAATCATGAAACGTCGGCCGGGGATCATCGTGTTGCGGGTGCGTTTCCGCTCCGGTTCGGCGGGTTGCACTGACCGGTCGGGGGACCGGAACGGGCGCCCGCCGGGTCGACGGGACCGCTGTAGGACCGACGGGGCCGCTGGCGAGGCGATGGAGGTTGTGCGTGAGTTGGCTCGACCGGGTCGGAGACCGGGCCGAGGAGTTGATGCACGCCCACGCCCTCATGGAGAGCAGCCGGTCCGCCGAGGCGTGTCTGATCTTCGAGCAGGTCATCGACACCACCGACGACCCCTACTCCCGGGCGGACGCGCTGTTGCAGCGGCTCTCCGCGGTCATCAACCTGGGTCGTACGGCCGAGTACACAAGGGCGGTCGAGCAGGCGTTCGACGCGGCCCGGGACCTGCCGGACCCGTACCTGCACGGGCACCTGCACGCCCTCGCCGCGCTGGCGGCGCACAACCAGGGCGCGCTGGACCGCTGCGTCACCCACCTGGTGCGGAGCGCCCGCGCGCTGGGCTCGGTCCAGGACCCGGACCGGGAGACCGCCTGGGGCTGGCACGACCTGGCGATGGCCTACTCGTACCTCAGCTTCCACGGGTACGCCCTCGGAGCCATCGAGCGGGCCCGCCGGTTGGGGCTCACCTCGGGAATTCCGGAGGAGACCTTCGCCGCCCCCGGCATCCGGCTGCGCAACGCCGTCGCGCTGGACCATCACGGGGACAGCGACGGCTGCCTGCGGGTACTCCGGGACGTCGGCGGTGACCTGGAACGGTTCGTCCGGGCCGGTACGGCCGGGCAACTGCGCCCGAGCAGCCGGGCGGCGTACGGGTACGCACTGGTCCGGCGGGCCGCCCTCGGCGCGGCGGTCGACCCGCCGGAGGTGCCGGAACTCGATCCCGCCTGGCTGCTGGCCAACGGCGGGGACAGCACCCGGACCCGGGACATCCGTCAGCTCGGCGGGGCGTGCCTGGCCATCGCCGCCGGGCGGCCGGCGGAGGCGATAACCCGGCTGGAGTCGATCCAGGTCTCCGCCGAGACGCTGGGCGCGGCGGAACACGCCCGACTCTCCAGCCTGGCGTACGCGGGGATCGGCGACCATGCCGCCGCGCACCGCGCCGACCGGTACGCGTTCCGGTTGGCGACCCAGCGCAACGACCGGCTCCGGGACGTCTACGTGGACGGCATCGCGGCGCGGATCGAGCACGAGGAGATGCGCCGGGAGGCGGCCCGGTACGAGGGCGAGGCGTTGACCGATCCGCTCACCGGGCTGCCGAACCGGCGCCGGCTGGAGCGGTACGTGGCCGGGATGGTCAGCCGGGGCGAGCCGGCGGTGATCGGCGTGGTCGACCTGGACGGCTTCAAGGCGGTGAACACGACCCACGGGCACCACTCCGGTGACCTGGTGTTGCAGCGCGTCGCCGGGGTGATCAACCGGGTGATGCGCCGGGGTGACTTCGTCGCCCGGTACGGCGGCGACGAGTTCGTCGTGGTGCTGCCGGGCGCCGGGATGGCCGAGGCCGGCGAGGTGGGCCGGCGGGTCGGCGCGGCGGTCGCGGCCGAGGACTGGGAGTCGGTGGTGCCGGGCACCCCGGTCGGGGTGAGCGTGGGCTTCGCCGAGGTACGGGGTTCGGCTACCGGCCTGCGGGACGCGCTGGGCACGGCGTTCGAACTCGCCGATCGGGAGATGCTGCGCGCCAAGGCGAGGACCCACGCGCTGCCCTGACACCGGGCCCGGCGCCCCGGCCCCTCACCTCCGGTCGGGGTCGACCGGGCCTGCGCGACGGGCCGGTCGTCAGCGACGGGTCAGTTCGGTCCCGCCGGCCAGCCGTGCCGACCGGTCCGCCTCGGCCAACGCGTCGAGTACCCCGTCGAGGTCGCCGGCCAGCGCCAGATCCAGGTTGTACGCCGTGTACCCGATCCGGTGGTCGGTGATCCGGTTCTGCGGGAAGTTGTACGTGCGGATCCGCTCGGACCGGTCCACGGTGCGGACCTGCGACCGTCGGGCGTCCGACGCGGCCGCGTCGGCCTGCTCCTGCGCGTTGGCGAGCAGCCGGGCCCGCAGGATCCGCATGGCCTGCTCCCGGTTCTGCAACTGCGACTTCTCGTTCTGGCAGGAGACCACGATCCCGGTCGGCAGGTGGGTGATCCGGACCGCCGAGTCGGTGGTGTTGACCGACTGGCCTCCCGGCCCGGACGACCGGAAGACGTCGATCCGCAGCTCGTTCGGGTCGATCGTGACGTCGACGTCCTCGGCCTCGGGCAGTACGAGTACGCCGGCGGCGCTGGTGTGGATCCGGCCCTGGGACTCGGTGACGGGCACCCGCTGCACCCGGTGCACCCCGCCCTCCCACTTCAGCCGGGACCAGACCCCGTTTCCGCCCTCCGGCACGCCCCTGGCCTTGACCGCGAGCGAGACGTCCTTGACCCCGCCGAGGTCGGAGTCCTGCGCGTCGAGCACCTCGGTCGCCCAGCCGTGCCGTTCGGCGTACCGGAGGTACATCCGGAGCAGGTCGCCGGCGAACAGCGCGGACTCCTCGCCGCCCTCGCCCGCCTTGATCTCCACGATCACGTCCTTGGCGTCGTGCGGGTCGCGCGGAATCAGCAGTTCGGCCAGCCGGGCTTCGAGCGCCGGCAGGGCCGCCGCGATCGACTCCGCCTCGGCCGCGAACGACGGATCCTCGGCGGCCAGCTCGCGGGCGGCGGTCAGGTCGGCGCGTACCTGCTCCAGCTCATCGGCGGCCTTGTGCAGCGGGGTCAGCTCGGCGAACCGTCGTCCCACCCGCCGGGCGGTGTTCTGGTCGCCGTGGATCGCCGGGTCGGCGAGCCGTCGTTCCAGCTCCGCGTACTCGTCGAGGAGGCTGGCCAGCCGGTCGCCGCTCATGCTCGTACTCCTTCTGATCCGAACTCCTGCGGGTGGGGCTGGAAAAGGCACGACGGCGCCCGCCCCCGGTACGGACCGGAGGCGGGCGCCGTCGACGCTGCTACTTGGCCTTCTTGGCCTGAACCTTGGCGTACTTCTGCTGGAACTTCGCGACCCGGCCGGCGGTGTCGAGCACGCGCTGCTTGCCGGTGTAGAACGGGTGGCAGGCGCTGCAGGTCTCGACGTGGATCGAGCCCCCCTTGGCCGTGCTGCGGGTCGTGAACGTGCTGCCGCACGAGCAGCTCACCTCGGTGGTGACGTACTCGGGGTGGATGTTGGGCTTCATGTCGCCTCGGTCCTTTCATCGATGGTCGCCGGGTCGCCGTCGGCACCCGTCACCCGCGACAGGCCTGTCGCTGCACGGGAACGGACTCGGGCGTGAACCGGAACCGTTGGCCGACTGACCAGTGTGCCATGGCCGTAGAGCCGGCCCGAAATCGGGCTGCACACTCGATCCGTGACGGATAACGTCACTCCTCCCTCTCGCATTCCCACCCCGCCGGAAGGCACACCCGTGATCCCCGCAGCCGCCGATCCCGCCACCGTGGCCCCGGTCGCCCCTCCCGTCACCCGGCTCGCCGACATCCTCGACCCGGCGGCGCTCGACTCCGCCATCGCGGCCGGGCACGTACGGATGCAGCGCCATCCGGAGCGGCCGCTGTCGATCTACAACTACACCGAGGCGTGCGTCTACGCGCACGAGTGGACGCCGGTGACGATGGCCTGTCGGGGTCTGGTGGTGGACGACAGCTCCGGGGCGGTGCTGGCCCGGCCGTTCCGGAAGTTCTTCAACCACGACCAGCCCGGTGCCCCGGACCTCCGACTCGACGCACCGGCCACCATAACGGATAAATCGGATGGTTCGCTCGGCGTGCTGTATCCGGACGGAGCCGGCTTCGCCGTCGCCACCCGGGGCTCGTTCACCTCCGACCAGGCCCGGCACGCCACCGCCGTGCTCCGGAGCCGGTACCCCGACTTCGTCCCGCCGGCCGGCCACACCGTGCTGGTCGAGATCGTCTACCCGGCCAACCGGATCGTGCTGGACTACGGCGGCCTGGACGACCTGGTGCTGCTCGGCACGGTGGAGATCGGGACCGGTCGCAGTTCCGGCCCGGAGGCGGTACCCGACTGGCCCGGCCCGGTGGTCGAACGGCTGCCCCACCGCACCCTGGCCGAGGCGCTGGCCGCCCCGGTACGCGAGAGCCGGGAGGGACTCGTCGTGCACTGGCCGGACACCGACGTCCGGGTAAAGATCAAATACCCGGAGTACGTCCGGCTGCACCGCCTGACGTTCGGACTGAACGCCCGGGTGGTCTGGGAGTTCCTGGTCACCGGTCAGGATCTCGCTGGTTGGGTCGCGCCGCTGCCCGACGAGTTCCACCGCTGGGTCGACTCGGTCGTGGCCGAGCTGACCACGGCGGTCGAGGCCCGGGCCGTGAAGATCGAGCAGGCGTACCGTGACATCGTGGCCGAGCTGCCCGACGGCTGGACCCGTCGCGACTTCGCCGAGCGGGCCGCCCGGCACCCCGAGCGCGCCTTCCTCTTCCTGCGCCTTGACGGCAAGGACTACCACCCGCTGCTGTGGCAGCAGGTCCGCCCCTCGGCGGACCGGACCCTGCACAAGGTGGGACGAGACGACATGACCGAGCCGAGCGAGGAGACGGCATGACCCGACTGATCGTCACCCGCGGTCTGCCCGCCTCCGGGAAGACGACCTTCGCCCGGAAGCTGCAACCGGGCGTCGTCCGGGTGAACCGCGACGACCTGCGCCGGATGCTGCACGGCGAACGGCTCTTCACCCAGTGGGCCGAGGGCCAGGTGACCGTCGTGCAGCGGGCACAGGTCGAGGCGCTGCTGCGGGCCCGCGCCGACGTCTGCGTCGACGACACCAACCTGCGGTCCCGGACCCTGCGGGACTGGGCCCAGCTCGCCGCCCGGTTCGGCGCGACCTTCGAGGTGCACGACTTCACCGACGTACCGGTGGAGGAGTGCGTCCGGCGCGACGCCGAGCGACCGGAGCAGGACCGGGTCGGCGAGGAGGCCATCCGACGACTGCACGACCGCTATCTCGCTGGCCGCAAACTGCCGCTGCCGCTGCCGACCGTCGAACCGGGCGGGCCGGGCACCGTTTACGTTCCGCCACCGTCGGCCGACGCGCCGGAGATCGTCCTGGTGGACATCGACGGCACGGTCGCGCTGATGTCCGGGCGCAGCCCGTACGACATGAGCCGGGTCGGCGAGGACCGGCCCAACCACGCCGTCATCGCGGCGGTCCGGGCGATGCACTCGGCCGGCTACGGCGTGGTGTTCTGCACCGGACGGGACGCGTCCTGCCGGGAGCAGACCACAATGTGGCTGGACGAGCACGTCGGCATTCCGTATCTGGCCCTGCACATGCGGGCGGCCGGCGACGCCCGGCGCGACTCGGTCGTCAAGCGGGAGATCTTCGACCGGGAGATCCGCGACCGGTACCGGGTGGTCGGGGTCTTCGACGACCGGATGCAGGTGGTCCAGATGTGGCGCCAACTCGGCCTGACCGTCTTCCAGGTCGCCGAGGGCGACTTCTGACTCCCGCCCGCACGCCCACAAACCGTCCGGGCGCCATGATCCAGGAGAGTGGCGCCATGATCCCGGGAAGTTCGGCCGGCTCTGACC
>NZ_JADPUN010000323.1 GCF_015690345.1 Plantactinospora alkalitolerans
CGGCGAGATCATGCCCGGGCACAGGTTCCGACTGGTGAGGTTGGCCATGATCTGCGGGATCGCGTCGCGGGTGTTCTGGATCCCGTCGTGCATCAGGATGACCTGACCGGCCTGGAGCCGACCGGCGTTGGAGACGATCTGACTGACGCTGGCGCCGTTCCAGTCCTGCGAGTCCACGTCCCAGATCACCTGGCGCATCCCGAGCGACGAGGCGACGGACTGGAGGGTGGAGTTCGTCTCCCCGTACGGCGGGCGGAAGAGTTGCGGCCGGCTGCCGGTCGCCGACTGGATCGCCGAACTCGTCTGGGACAGGTCGGACTGCATCTGGCTCTGACTCATCGAGGTCATGTGGGCGTGGTTCCAGCTGTGGTTGGCGACCCACATGCCGGCCGAGACCTGCGCCTGCGCCGCCGACCGGTTGTTCTGGACGTTCTGCCCGACGTTGAACATCGTGGCCCGTACGCCGTTGTTGCGCAGCACGGACAGCAGCGCGCTGGTGCTGCCGGTCGGTCCGTCGTCGAAGGTCAGTCCGACGTATCCATTGCAGGCGGCGGCGCTGGACGGAGACGCGACGACCGCGATGGCGACGCTGCCCATCGCCACGGTGGTGGCGAGGACGGCAAGCCGGGCGACATGGCTGGCCCAGCCTGAAGTGGTCGGTGGCCGGGGCTTGTCGAGTTTGCCGAACATAGCGGGCTCCTCCTCGGGTGGTGGGATGCCGACCTTGCGGTGTCGGCCGTCCGGGCCCGGGGACTCGGACGGGTGCAGTCGTACAGTCCGGAGATGTGATGTGAGCGGGAACGGCTGCCCGACACCCCGACCGAGTGCGTCGCATCGATCGTGATGGATCGCAGTATTACAGCGAGAAATCCGGGACGTCAACAACTTCCGGAAGCTTTCCGGATGCCTCGCGAGGTGGCGAACGCACTTCGAGCAGCTCCGAGGCGCGTTTGCGCCGCCAGTACCCCGGTCATCTTCCTCGGGGGGTGGCGGTATCGATCAGCAACTCAGGAACTTTCCGGAACGCATCCGAAACATGGGGCGCGGCCGCCCGCCGCCAGCCGAACTCAACGGCACAACGCGCGAGCGACCACTGACATGATTTGATCATCGTTCGCGCCGAGTAGGCGCGCCTCCCGCACGGACCTCGACCGCCCGCCGCCCGACCAGTACCGGCATCCGGGCCCACTCGTCCCCGGGAGGTCCGACCGGGCTGCGGCTTGACCTCGCCCCAGGGGCGAACCGCAGACTTCAGGGCGTGCAGCCGAAATACCTCCGGTCCGGCGAGTTCGGCGCGGCCGGACACCTGTCGCCGAAGGCCCTGCGTCTCTACGCCGAACAGGGCCTGCTCCGGCCGGCGAGCGTCGACCCGGCGACCGGTTACCGCTACTACAGCCCCGACCAGTTGCCCCGGGCCAGGCTGATCGCCCGGCTACGCCGGATCGGCCTGCCGCTGGCCCGGATCGGCCAGCTCGCCGACCTCGGCCCGGAGGCTCGGGCGATCGAGCTGCGCGGGTGGCTGCACAGCCAGCGCGCGCTGCTCGAGGAGAGGGCGGCACTGGTGGAGACGATGCGGTGGTACGGCGAGGAGGCCGCGCTCGTCGACGCCGTCGCGCTGCGGGAGGTGCCGGCGACGAAGGTTCTCTGCCGAAGCCGCCACGTCGACACGGCCGGGCTGGACGGCCTGATCCAAACGGCCGGGCACGACATCCGCGGACATCTGCGGACATCGGGACTGGCCGACGGCGGCGCGACGCTCGTCCACTTCCAGGACCTCGTCACCCCGGACAGCGAGGGACTCGTCGAGGTGGCGGTCCAGTACGACGGGAACGTCGACCCGACCGACGACCTGTACATCCGCCTGGTGCCCGCGCACACCGAGGCGTACCTGCCGGTGCCCGCGGGGTACGAGGACTTCCCGCTGGTCCTGCGGGTGTACGACGCGGTGGAGGCGTGGACCGACGCCCGGCCCGGCGTCACCTGTGTCGACCACCCGTACGAGATCCATCCGGGCACGGACGCGCTCTTCGACGTCGCGTACCCGGTCTCGACCTGACCCGAAAGGCTGTCTCCCGTGCGTCATATCCCCTATGTCGGCAGCGGTCCGTACTGCTACGCCAACTCGTTCGCGATGCTGCTCGGTGGGCAGGCCCCATCGACCGCCATTATCGAGGTCGCCACCGGTGGCACGTTCGGCATGCAGATCATCGGCGGCACCATGGTGTTCTTCGACGCGTACGGCTGGAATCCCGAAGTCGGGTTCGACCAGGCGCTGGAGGCGATCGGCTGGACGTCGACCGTGAGTAGGGGCGGCGACGCGGACGAGGCACTCGCCCGCCTCGCCCGGGCGGCGGCGAGCGGACCGGTCTGGGTGGGACCGCTGGAGATGGGCCACCTGCGCCACCACCCCGAGATGACCGGACCGATCGGCGCCGACCATTTTGTCGTCGTCCTCGACGTGACCGACGAGCGGGTACTCGTGCACGATCCGCACGGATACCCCTACGCCCAGGTACCGGTCGACGACTTCCTGGCCGCCTGGCGGGCGGAGACGGTCGACTACGGCGATCCCTACACGATGCGTACCCACTTCCGGAGGGTCGCGGACGTCGCCGACGCCGACGCGATCCGCTCGATCGTCCCGACCGCGATCGAGCGGCTCAGCATGCACACCGATACGGAGATGCCGCCCGGTAGCCTCGGCAACGGGGAGGCGGCGGAGCGGGTCGCCCAGATGATCGAGGCCGGCGCGGGCGCCGGGCTGCGGGAGCACCTGATCTACTTCGCGATCCGGGTCGGCGCGCGACGGCTCAGCGACACCGCCGACTGCCTGCTGCTGGCCGGGTTTCCCGACGCAGCGGAGATCGCCGCGACCCAGGCCCGGCTGGTGGGCTCGATGCAGTACCCGATGGTGGTCCGCGACTTTACCGCGGCGGCGGCGGCACTCCGCGAGCTCGCCCCGACCTACGACCGGCTACAGGCCGCCCTCGTCCAGCGGCAGCGGTCCGGTAGACCGGAATAATTCCGTTGCCTTCGATCGACACCCCGGCTACCGTCCCGCTCCAATATCGAATGTGGGAAGAGGTGTTTTTTGTGCGGGTCAGCGAAGTTTGTTCACTGTCAGTGAAAACTATTCGTATGACTTTGGTTAGGACTCGTAAAATTGGATCTGCCACGTAGTTTCACCATCCGGGAGAGCAGCCACCGGGTGCTCAACCCCATCACGCCGGAAAAGCTTGCCACCCTCGGAAGCGCGATCGGACTGCGTACCGACATGTCGGTACTGGATCTGTGCTGCGGCAAGGGCGAAATGCTGTCCACCTGGGCCCGTGACCACGGGACCACGGGTACCGGTGTCGACATCAGCACGGTATTCCTCGCCGCGGCCCGCGAGCGCGCCGTCGAACTGGCCGTCGCCGACCGCGTCACATTCGTCCACGGCGATGCCTCGACCTACCTCGCCACCGAGCAGGTCGACGTAGCGGCCTGCATCGGGGCGACCTGGATCGGCAAGGGCGTGACCGGCACCGTTGCCCTGCTCGCGCGCAGCCTCCGGCCGGGTGGACTGCTGCTCGTCGGGGAGCCGTTCTGGCGGGCTGAACCGCCAGCCGGGGAGACGGCCCCGGCGCACCACGCCCAGGCAGACTGGGAAACCCTGCCAGGGCTCGTGACACTGTTCGGCAGGCTCGGGTACGACCTCGTCGAGATGGTGCTCGCCGACGAGGACAGCTGGGACCGGTACCGGGCCGCACAGTGGCTCAACATCCGGAAATGGCTCGACGCGAACCCCGACGACGAACTCGCCGCCGAGCTTCGGGACGAACTCACCCAGGCGCCGCTGGACTACATTCGCCACGAGCGACACCTACTCGGCTGGGGTGTCTTCGCGTTGATGAAACGCTGATCGAGCCGGTGCCGGCCGTACCGCAACCGGGGCGTCCGCACCTCCCCGTCCGGCGAGCGCGGCGATCCCGACCAGGTCGTCGGGTTCGGCGTCCGGCACCGTCAGGTCGAACGTCGCCAGCCTGGTACGCCGCAACGCACCGAGCGCCACCACGGTCATCACGACCCCGCAGACCACGTACACCAGCGCTATCCCACGGCCGGAGCCGACACCGACCACCACACCGAGCGAGTCGGTGAGTGCTCCACCGGGGAGCAGCAGCGGTTCCAGCACGCCGCTGAGCGTCGGCGCGGCGAGGAAGCCGACCGCGACGACGCTCTGCGCGGCCATCTGGTTGAGCGCGATGACCCGGGCGTGGAAGCGCTGCGGCACCTTGGTGTGGATGATGGTCATCCAGATGCCGTTCTGCACGACGAGGAAGAACGACATCCCCAACGCGCCAGCGGCGATGACGGTCAGGTCGGGCCGGAGCGCGACGACGAGGGCGCTCGCACCGTACCCGGCGGTGCTGATCAGCATGCCCCGCATCCGGTAGCGCCGTGGGCCGCCCCAGACCGCGACCAGCAGGCCACCGGCGAGGGCTCCGACGGTGGCGATCGTCGCCACCCGGCCGGCGTCGGTGAGGGTGCCGACGGTCAGGACCAGCGGGGACAGCAGCACGACGACCATCGCGAGGAACATGTTGATCACAACGAAGAACATCAGCATGGCGCGAAGGCCGTTGCGGTTCCAGAAGTACCAGAACCCACCCGTGATCTCCTCGACGACGGTTTCCCGGCGCCGCCAGGCCATCGTGGCGGGGAACCGGGTGACCGCGAGGACCGCGAGCGCGACCGCGTAGCCGAGGACCTCGACGGCCAGGATGCCGGCCAGTTCGATCGCCGCCAGCAGCCCGACCGCCAGTAGTGGCACGAGAAAGTTCGCCGCACCGCTCGCCAACTGCACCACGCCGTTGGCGTTGCCGAGATACCGCTTCGGCACCAGTTGCGGCACCGCGCTGAGGTACGCCAGCCGCTGGACCGTCACCGCCACCGACAGCAGGGCCAGCAACCCGTAGAGCAGTCCGGCCGGAACGGTGCCGACCCAGACCAGCAGAGCGAGGCTGCCCTGCACCAGGCTCGCCGCGACCGTGGCGGCGACGAGGACGCGGCGGCGGTCACTGCGGTCGACCAGCGCCCCGGCGACCGGTCCGGCGAGGATGCCCGGCAGCGTTGCCACCACGGAGAAGAGCGCGAACCGCAGCAGCGACTCGCTCTGCACATAGATCCACAGTGGGATCGCGAACATGGTGAGCGCGGCCCCGGTGTTGGCGACGAGCTGACTCAGGGCAACGGTCAGGAACCGGGCCATGCTCGGCCGGGGCCCGCTGGGTTCCGGCCGACCCACCCCGGCGTGGACGTCGACCAGCCGCCAGTTGCCCGTCCTGCCTGCCGCGCCCGGTACCGCCGCCGGGCCGGATGCCGCCGGGCTGGATGCCGCCGAGCCGACCGCCGCCGGGCCGACCGCCGCCGGCTGCGACGCCGGGTCGAGGTCGAGATCGTCGGCGGTTCCCGCGGCCAGCCGATGGTGGATGCCGGTGACGATCTCGGCCAGTTCCGGGGCGCGGTACTTGAGAAAGTAGTGCCCGGCCTCGTCGACGACGACCAGTCCCGTGCTGCGGGTGAGGAAGTCCCACTCCCGGAACCGCTCCTGGTAGTACTCGGTGCCCGGGTCACGCTCGCCGACGACCGACACGACCGGCGCGTTCAGCGGTGTTCCGCCCTGGTCGAGCAGGCGGGTGAAGTAGTCCTCGGCGAACTGGGCATCGCGGCGCATCGCCCCGATGAGCTGACGGCGTTCGGCCGGATCCAGGGCACCGACGTCGGCCCCCATCGACTGGAGCCAGTTGGCGTAGACGGTGTCGCTGCGCAACCGCTCCATCCGCAACGTCCTGGCGAGCCGACCGAGCGCGCCGGTGGGACGGGCGAACGGAAACACCCCGCCCAGGTACACCGCCTCCAGCCGGCGACCGGCGGCCTCCAGCCGGCGGGCGATCTCCACCGCGAGCGCGCCTCCCGGGCCGCAGTGGCCGTACACGACCAGCGGGCCCGGCACGCGGTCCAGGATCTCCGCGACGCACGCGGCCGCCACGTCCTCGATCGACCGGTCCGCCTCGGTCGTCGCCAGGTCCCGCCCGGGCGGTGCGACCGCGTACAGCGACTGTCCCGACGGCAGCGCGTCGGCGAGCGGCTGATAGACGATCGCGGTGGCACCGCCGTACGGCACACATACCAGCGACAGGGTGTGCAGGGCCGGGTCGACCGACGGCGTCAGCTCGTACAGCAGCTCGCCGGAGGTCGACGCGGCCCGCTCGGCGTGTTCCGCGAGCCGGCGGACCGTCGGATGCTTGAACAGGTCCATCACGGTGATCGGCCGGGTGCCGGCAGGCAGTGCCCGGCGCAGCCGGCTGACCACCTGGGTCGCCAGCAGGGAGTGCCCACCGAGGTCGAAGAAGTCGTCGTCGGTGCCGACCCCTGGCAGCCGCAGCACCTGCGCCCACACCTCGGCTATGGCGCACTGCACCGGCCCCTCCGGCGGGCTGGCTCCGTCGGAGTTCTCGGGCCGTTCCAGCACCGGGTCCGGCAGCGCCCGCCGGTCGACCTTGCCGTGGGACAGCAGCGGCAACCGGTCGAGCCAGACCACCTGCGCCGGCAGCAGGTACTCCGGAAGGGTGACCGCCAGGAGCCGCCTGATCTCGCCGATCTCCAGGTCGTCCGGGCCGGTCCGTTCCAGGTAGGCGACGAGCCGTTCGTCGTGGACCACCACGACGGCCTGACCCACACCGGGCAGTGCGGCCAGCGCCCCGGCCACCTCCCCCGGCTCGACCCGGAATCCGCGGATCTTCACCTGGTCGTCGCGGCGACCGAGGAACTCCAGGTCACCGGTGGGCAGCCACCGGCCGAGATCGCCGGTGCGGTAGAGCCGCCCGTCGGGTGGCCCGAGCGGATCGGGCAGGAACCGTTGCGCCGTCAGCGTGGGCCGGCCGAGGTAGCCACGGGCGAGGCGGTCCCCGCCGACGCAGATCTCCCCGACCGCTCCCGGCGGAACCGGACGAAACCGCTGGTCCAACACGTAGACCCGCGCGTGGGGCAGCGGCCGGCCGATCGGCGTGCTGCCGCACTCGGCCACCATGGCGGGTACGTCACCGCTGGCCGGGATCTCGAAGGTGGTGACGCCGACGGTCGCCTCGGTAGGCCCGTAGTGGTTGACCACGGGGATACCGCCGCGTCGGGCGAGGTCGCGGGCCCAGTCCAGGCGCGACGCCTCCCCGCCCAGCAGCAGCGCGCGGCGGGGCAGCAGCTCGGCGACATCGGCGACGTCGCCGGCCAGTGCGGCCAGATGCGATGGCGTGAGTTTCAGGTAGTCGATGCCGGTACGGGCGAGGTAGGCGGCGAGGTCGCGGCCGGAGACCCGCCGGGGCAGCAGATGGACGCAGCCACCGGTGGCGAGCGCCAGCCAGAACATCGTGACGCTGAAGTCGAACGACATCGACTGCATCAGCCCGAACCGGCTGCCCGGGACGATCCGCAGCCGATCCCGCACCCCGTCGACGTACCTGACGACCTGGCGATGTGCGACGGCGACGCCCTTGGGCCGGCCAGTGGAGCCGGACGTGTAGATGACGTACGCGAGATCGTCGGGGGCGGTTCCTCCGCCGGGCATCACCGCGGCCGCCGCACCGTCCGCCATCGCACCGTCCGCCGTCGGATGGTCCGGCGTCGGGTGGTCCGGCGTCGGGTGGTCCGGCGTCGGGTGGTCCGGCGTCGGGTGGTCCGGCGTCGGGTGGTCCGGCGTCGGGTGGTCCGGCGTCGGATGGTCCGGCGTCGGATGGTCCGGCGTGGCGCCGTCCGCGTCGACGACCACGACCTCACCGGGGAAGTCGACGAACCTGTCCCGCAGCGCCTCCTCGGTCACCAGAATCGGCGAGTCGGCGTCCGACAGCAGGAACGCCAACCGGGCCGCCGGCGCCTCCGGATCCAACGGCAGGTAGGCGGCACCGGCGGTCACCGCGGCCAGTACCGCCACGGCCAGAGCCGGAGCGTGGTTCAGGCAGATACCCACCCGGACGTCCGGGCGGGCACCCCGGCGTCGCAGCTGGACCGCCAGCCGTTGCGCCGCCGTGGACAGCTCGGCGTAGGAGACCTGCCGGGTGCCGTACACCACGGCCGGCGCGGCCGGAGTCCGCACCACCCACGGGCGGATCACCTCGGCCAGGGACGCCGGCCGGGCCAGGGACGCCGGCTCGGCGGAAGCAGTCGGGCCGGCCGGCGTCGACGCGTCGACCGGGGCCGAACCGTTCGAGCTGAGCGCACCGCCGTCGGACCATGCCGCCAGCCGCGCGCGTTCGGTCGGCCCGAGCAGGTCCACGTCGGACAACCGGCACCCCGGATCGGCGACAGCGGCGGCCAGGAGGGTGCGGAACCGGTCGACGATCCCGACGACGGTCTCCCGGTCGAACAGGTCGGTGTTGTAGGTGAGGTGACCGGCGAGGCCGGCATCGTCCGGCCGGACGTAGCACGCCAGTTCGTGCCGGGTGACCGGGTTCTCCACCGGAAACCGTTCGAACCGGAGCCCGCCGTGTCGGCTGCGCCCGGCGTGATCCCAGTTGAGCATCGACAGGTTGACCTGGAACACGGGTGGTCGCCGGACGTCCCGTGGCACGTTCAGCTCGGACACCAGGTGCTCGAAGGGCAGGTGCTGGCGGGCGTAGGCCGCCACGCCGGCGTCCCGTACCCGGCCGAGCAGCGCACCGAACGTCGGATCGCCGTGGAGATCGGCCCGGAGCACCACCGTGTTGACCAGCAACCCGACCATGCTCTCGGTACCGCCCCGGTCCCGGCCGGCGACCTGGCTGCCGACCCCGAAGTCGGACTGACCGGCGTACCAGCCCAGGACAGCCTGGAACCCCGCCATCAGCGCCATGTACTCGGTGGCCTGGTGCTGCCGGGCGACGCGCCGCAGGCCCGCGGCGAGATCGGCGTCGAACCGGAACGTCACGGTGCCGCCGGGCGACGTCTGGGTCGGCGGGTACGGACGGTCCGTCGGCAGCGCCAGCGGCGGCACGTCGGTCAGCCGCTCCCGCCAGTACCGCAGATCGGCGGTGGCCTCGTCACCGGTCAGCCAGTCCTGCTGCCAGGCGGCGTAGTCCCCGTAGCCGACCGACAACTCCGGCAGATCCGGTGCCTCGCCGGCACACAGCGCCTCGTACGCCAGCCACATCTCGTTGAGCACGATGTCGGTCGACCAACCGTCGATCACGATGTGGTGGACGAGCAGGCAGAGCACGTGGTCGTCCGGACCGAGCCGGACCAGGACGGCCCGGACCAGCGGGCCGGCGGCGAGATCGAAGGGCTGCGCCACCTCCTGTCCCAGTAGCTTCCGGGCCAGGTCGGCCGGATCCTCCCCACCGGACCGGTCCGACACGTCCAGCGTCCGGAACGGCACGTCGGCCTGTTCGGTGATGTCGACCATCGGCACACCGTCCGGCCCGACCGGGAACCGCATCCGGAGGCTCTCGTGGCGGGCGACGACCGTGCGCAGCGCCCCACGCAACGCCTCCGCGTCGAGCACGCCGCCGAGCCGCATCGGCATCCACATGGTGTACGTGCTGGTACCGGGGGCGTACTGCTCGAGAAACCACATCCGGGCCTGTGCCGACGACAGTGGTGGCCGGCTGCCCGGCGGGCGGGCGGTGATCGGCTGTGGTCCGGCCGGACGCCTGGCCGCCCGGGCCTGCGCCAGCCAGCGGTCGAGCAGCGCCTGCCGCTCACTGGAGAGCGCGGCCATCCGATCGCCGGAAGGTCGTGGGCCCCGGTCCTGTCCGGTGACGCTCACCTCGGTCCACCCGACCCGCCACGGTAGTCGACGAGCTCCACGATCATGCCGGTCGCCCGTCCGAGGTAGACGAACGCGACCCGCATGCCGGGGCGGGCACCCGGTCGGGGGACGTCGTCGATCGGCACCGCGCCACCGCGACGCAGATCCGCCAGGGCCGTGACCACGTCCTCCACCTCCACCGCCACGTGGTGGACGCCGGGCCCGTGACGACTCAGATGACCATGCACGGCCGACCCCGCACGTGTCGCGGTGACCAGTTCGACCGTCGGGCCGCTCCGGCCGTCCGGGGACCAGAACTGGCAGGCGACCCCGTAGGCGTCGGCTTCGCCCTCGTCGACGAGGGCGAAGCCGAGCTGTCGCAGGGTTTCCCGGGCCGGCTCGGCCTGGTCGGTCACCACGCCGACGTGGTCGAGTGCGGTGGCGTCCATCTGTGTGGCTCTCCTCGATCGTGCGGTTCAGTGGGTCGGCGTGGAGGGCGCCGCCCCGGGCTGCCGGTCGAGCCAGCGCCGAAGCAACTCCGCCCGCTGCGGCGACAGCCCGGCCAGCCGAGGATGCGCCTCGGCCGGCGCGGCTCCGACCCGCGTCGCGTCGGCCGACACCGACCCGACGGGCACCGCCGGGGCGGCCGCCGCAGCGG